>JAGCSI010000005.1 GCA_017964255.1 Bacteroidales bacterium
AGCAATATGATTATTGGGGCCATCATTCCTTTGATTCCCGGAGTGCCATTCACCAACGGTATCCGCGACCTGGCTAACGAGGACTACATTGCGGGTGTCACACGACTGCTGGATGCCTTGCTGGTCTTCTTTTGCATTGCGTTAGGGGTGGCTTTTGCCTTTCTTTTTGATGCGGCGATAGCCGGACGGATGCAGCCGTTGGAACCTTTGACTGCTGCGTCCGAAACAGCAGGACTGTTGGTGCAGTTGGTGGCTGCTTTTGTGGGCACCATGGCCTTTGCGGTACTCTTCGGTGTGCCTCGCAAGTATTATGTGGACTGCGGTTTTTGTGGCATGATGGGCTGGTTGCTCTATTTGCTCTTGGTACGTTACACGACTTTGTCGGTGGTGGGTGTAGTGTTTTTTTCCACGGCACTGGTTGCTTTTACGGCTTTGTCGCAATCCTTTGTGCGCAAATGTCCCATCACGGTGTTTCTCATCTGTGGCATTTTCCCCTTGGTGCCGGGTGCGGGCATCTTCTGGACTACCTATAACCTTGTTTCCGAGCAAGCTTCCGCTGCCATGCAGACGGGTTTTGTAGCATTGAAAGTCACCATAGCCATTGCCTTTGGCATTTTGGCGGTAGCAGAACTGAACGGCCGAAACAGAATCGGTCGCCTCCTAAGCCGAAGAAAATGATTAAACTCTCCGATTTCGAAGCCGGCCTTCTCCCTCCCGACCTCAAGCGCGGCGTCCTCAGCGAGGATGGAATATACAATCTGCTGGAAGAGTACAAGAGGGTGGAGGAGGAGGTGAAGGAAATGGTAGGGAAGAAGTAGTACAGAGCGTCTTACGGTTAATAATTGTAATGAGCGGACTTTAAGTTTATTAAGATTTGCTTGTTTGTTTATTTTCATTTTCTGCAATTATATTAAAGAGAAAAATATTATATTTGCAGTTTAAAAGTAAACTACAATGATAGCGAAGTCGAAAGATAATCAATATAAGGCGATAGACTTCTTCTGCGGCGGGGGCGGGATGACGTGTGGATTGCGACAAGCGGGGATAGATTTTGACGATATGAATAGAAATGGAAAATAACAAAACAAATAAGAGAGAACAAATACTTCTTGATATTCAAGATGATGTGTTGAAGGGTGGAATCTGCGTGCAGGATTGGACTACTTTTCAATTGGAGAATGCGTATATATCATATTGTGCTGGAGCGAATTTGTCTTGTATTGTTATGTGCCAGGCGACAATTGAATCCTTTATGCGAGATGACGAACAATTGTATGATAGAAGTTTTTATGATTTGATTGAGAATAGTTCATATAATCAAGATATGAAAGAAAAGCTCCATACATTAAGAAAATACAGGAATAAATGGACTCATATCAATGAACAAAACAATGAGTTTTTAATTGACGAAAAGGAGCTTGAAGAAATGGCCTTGTTTTCATATCGTTTGGCTTTAGAAGTTTTTCATTATTATCCTTTCATATAAACCATTAAGATAGATGTTTTTATGAATAATACCTATTTTATATTATCAAATAAGGCAATAATAATAGAACGGTTGCACATTTGCACGTGGGATTTTATTGGTTCAAATGCTGCCATGGAGATAGGTGTGGAATTCATGCCAAATCCATATGTTAAAGATGTTGAGATTAAAATATCCCTGCCATTTCTTAAAGAATCTGACAAAGTTACTTGTTTGATGGATTCGTTGATTCGAGACGATGATAATAGCAAATTCATTTTTAATGACACCATAAAAGCAAATAAACCTATAAAAGAAGATAAAAGGAATGGCGCTATTTTGGAGTTTTCTTCTCGTAATAGTTTGACCGTGCTGCCGATAAAGAAATTAGAGGTTAAAGACGGCATTTGCTCCTTTGCGGTTGACAATCTTAATCAAGTAACAAAGAACTATGTCAGATTGTATGTTCAAACTACCGTCCAAAATCTCGCTGTTGTTAAAAAAGGCATTACGAAGGCTTCATATATTTATGATATTAAAGTGAATGAGAAGAGAAATTTACCTGATCATATTATTGAACTATTGAATAATGGTTTTGTATTGTGCAATAAAATCAATTCTTGTTTCTGCTTTCATGTCATACCAAGTTACTATAATATTTCTTATTTAAACAATAACAAGCTGAAAAACATAAGAATTCTTGAATCGGAGGCGTTTAACAAATACCTGCCGAATACAGAGAAAATGAAGAATAACGAATCTCTTATTATTTTCAATAAAAGCGAAAAAGCAACAGATGGGACTTACACGTTCTTTTCTGAGTTTGAAAAGGAGACAATTGGAAACGAACAAATTATATTGGCAATTGGTGCAAATGTCACATGCAGTTTATTATTTGGCTTGTTTTCATTAAGAGAAAGAAATTGGGTGAGAGGAGAACAATGGCACGAATGTTTGCCGTGGGAATTTTGGTTTGCTATAGTTGTTTTGATACTTTTGATTGGATATATGGTTATCCCTTGGAAAAGATTGTTTCGAAGAGTGAAGAAAAACAACAGATCATGAAAGCACTACTTGACACTAATATTATCATTCATCGGGAAACACCTAATGTTAGGAATCTTTCAATAGGTACGTTGTTCAAATGGCTTGACAAAGCACATTACGAGAAATGTGTCCATCCAATTACTGTGGCAGAATTAAACAACAATTCAAATTTGGACACTCGAAGTAGTTTCAATGCCAAGATTCAAAGTTATGTACTTCTCAAAATGGTGGCTCCAATGCACTCAAAAGTAACGGAGATCTCTCATTTGATGGATGTCACCGATAATGACAAAAAGGATACCGTTTTACTAAATGAAGTTTATTGCGATAGAGTTGATATTCTGATAACTGAAGATAAGAAAATCCATCTTAAAGCACAACAACTTGGTATCGAGGATAGAGTTTTTACAATTAATTCTTTCCTTGAGATGGTAGTCTCTGAATATCCAGATTTGATAGACTATAAAGTACTTGCCGTTAAGCAAGAGTATTTTGGAAATATAAATTTGTCAGACCCCTTCTTTGATTCACTAAAAGAAGACTATCCTGGATTTGAAAAATGGTTTAACAAAAAAGCCGAAGAAAAAGCGTATATCACATATAACAAAGGGAAAGTATTGTCTTTTTTATACTTAAAGATTGAAAATAAAGATGAAAACTATAATGACATAACTCCGGTTTTTGCACCAAAGAAACGATTGAAAGTGGGCACTTTTAAAGTCGTTAGTAATGGCGTGCGCTTAGGAGAAAGATTTTTAAAAATCATTTTTGATAATGCCGTTAGTAATAATGTCGATGAAATATATGTTACTGTATACGATAGAACAGAGGAGCAAAAACGTTTAATATCATTGATGGAGGATTGGGGATTCATAAAACATGGCACGAAAGGAATCAATGGAGAACTGGTATATGTTCGGGATTTCTCAAAACAGTTTTGTATAGAGAGCCCCAAAATAACCTATCCATTTATACCGACGAATACTAACATTTTTATTATTCCAATTTACCCTAAATATCATACTGAACTTCTACCAGATTCATTTCTCAGAACAGAATCGCCTGATAACTTCATTGAAAATGAACCACACAGGAATGCAATTAGCAAAGTTTATATTTCTCGTTCAATCCAGAGAAATATAAAACGGGGAGATGTTCTTGTTTTTTATAGGACTGCGCCCAAAGATAAATCAGCATATTATCACAGTGTGATAACTACGATTGGAATAGTAGAAGATAAACAAGATAATATTCAAAATGAAAAGGATTTCATAATGAAAGCTCGTAAGAGAAGCATCTTTACAGATGAATATTTGAGCGAATTTTGGAATTACAATCCGAGATATCAGCCTTTTTTGATACGATTTTTGTCTACATATTCATTTCAGATAGGAAACAGATTGAATCGTCAAAAATTGCTTGATATGAAGATATTAACTGGTGAAGAAAATGAATTAAGAGGCTTGAAACAAATCTCAAAGGAACAATTTATTGAAATTCTTAAATGTACCAAAGTAAATGAAAGTGTTATTGTCTATTAAGCCAGAGTTTGCCGAGAAAATATTTGACGGGACAAAAAAATATGAGTTCCGTAAATCCATTTTCAAGAATAGTGATGTTCAGAAAGTGGTTGTATATGCATCGTCGCCAGTCCAAAAAGTTATTGGTGAGTTTGCCATTGCGGATATTTTGAATGATGATGTTGAAACCATTTGGAATGAAACATCTCGTTATTCAGGCATAACTCGTGACTTTTATTTGTCTTATTTTTCAAATAAAGAAAAAGCATATGCAATAAAAATAGGAAAAATCACACGATTTAGACAGGCACGCGATTTAAGTGATTATAATCTGAGTTTTGCACCACAATCTTTTGCATATATAAGATGAAGAAAAATTATACATTCATTGACCTCTTTGCCGGCATCGGCGGTTCCCACACAGCACTGCATAGTGTTGGTGGTGGTTTTGTTTGGTAATATTGTATTGTTCATATAGAATAGTAATACATGCAGAATATGAAGCAATTAAGCGATTTTGAAAAACAGATTTTGATCTATAGAATTGAAAACCTGAAAAATCTTGGAAACAAAGAGTTCATGGCAGCTTTTGCTGGATTGGTCAATGATTATGATCTGATTAAGAAGGATGACTTTGAAAATCTCCAAAACCACGACTGGTGCAGGAAACAATTTAAGCATGAATATACTGTAATTAAGACGTTGTCTAAAAATATAGCTGATGCTCTGGTAGAGGAGAAAAAAGACAATACAGGAAGACAACGCTATTATGATAACGTGTTTTATTTGGCTGGGAAAAATGTATTGCTTTCTTCTGAATGGTATGATGGAAAAGGAAAGAAACCTGATAATAGAAGCGGCTTCGTTGATTGGTTAAGAAGTCTTGTGGATGAAAAATACAATATATCAGAGAAATCCACTGCTAATACTACAAAACCAGAAACACATTGTTCAGATAAACACATTCCTTACCTTACCGCCCTCCGCACCAAACCCTTTATGCTATTGGCTGGAATTTCAGGCACGGGAAAAAGTCGTATTGTGAGGGAACTGGCCAAGGCTTGTTGGAAAGAAGGAGATGAGGAATATGGCAAAAACTATCCGAGGAACTTCTGCATGGTGCAGGTGAAGCCAAACTGGCACGACAGTAGCGAGCTTATTGGCTATGTGAGCCGTATCAATGGCGAAAAATATGTGGTGGGGCCGTTCCTGCGTTTTCTAGCCAAGGCCATCAACGAACCGGATACGCCTTATTTCCTCTGCTTGGATGAGATGAACCTGGCTCCTGTGGAACAATACTTTGCCGAATACTTAAGCGTGATAGAGAGCCGCAAACTGAATGCCGGCGGCAGCATCACCACTGACCCAATTATTCCATACGAGAACACCGAGGCCTACGGCACTTTGATAGACCAACTGTTTGATAATGAAGAAGACAGGAAGGCCTATAAGTCAGAGAATGGAGGTAAACGCCTCACCATCCCGCAAAACCTCTTCGTGATCGGTACGGTGAATATGGATGAAACTACCTTCAGTTTTAGCCGCAAGGTGCTCGACCGTGCTATGACTATCGAAATGAATGAAGTGGACCTGCGTGGTGGTTTAGAGAGAGGCAAAGACAACGAGATTGGTTATATCGGCAACAGCATCATTGGCGATGCCGCTGAGGGTTGCGATGTGTATGAAGAAAACAAGGACTTGTGCGATCAGGTGCTGGCCTATTTGGAGAAAGTGAATATAGTGCTGGAAGGCACACCCTTCAAAATCGCCTATCGCACCCGCAATGAGTTCCTGCTCTACGCCGTCAACCGCCAGCTGTTTGACAAGGCTTCCCAACTTTGGCAAACCCTCGACGAGATGACCTCTATGAAAATCCTCTCGCGTATCGAAGGCGACAGCGAACGAACCAAGAATGTCCTGGAAGGCCTCAAGGGATTGGTTGAAGAAGAAATCACCAAGTCCATTCCTGAACCCGAGGATGGCAAGGAAAAATGCAAGAGCATCACAGCCGCCAAGATAGAGGAAATGCTTGACAGGTTGGTGAAGTCTGGATATACAAGTTATTGGGCATAAAACAGTTGTACCATGGGTAAACACTATCAAATACCAAAGCTTCCTTTGCCGTACGATTTGGAAACAAAGGAAATTCTCAAGCAAGTGAACCGAGCCAATCGCAAACTTGCCGAGTTGAAAGGTGTTGCCCAAACTATACCAAATGAACAGATTCTCATCAGCACATTGACTTTGCAAGAGGCAAAGGACAGTTCGGCTGTAGAAAACATCGTTACCACTCAAGACGACCTTTATAAAGCTGATTTAAATTTGACTGAAGCTGCCATCAACGCTTCCTCCAAGGAGGTGTTGAATTATCGACAAGCCATGCAGCGAGGCTTTGAATTGGCACGCAGAACAAAACTGCTTACACTGAACGACATAAAGAAAATACAACAAGAATTGGAATCCAACAATGCGGGGTTCCGCTCGGCTCCTGGCACTACCTTGCAAAACCAAGACAAGGAAATTGTTTATACTCCACCTCAAAGTAAGTTGGAAATAGAGAAAGCCATGCAAAACTTGGAGCAATATATCAATGACCCACAGATGCACGATGTTGATCCGCTCATAAAGATGGCCATCATACACCACCAGTTTGAAAGCATACATCCTTTTTATGACGGTAATGGACGAACAGGACGTATCATCAACATTCTCTATTTGGTCATCAATGGGTTATTAGACTTGCCTATTTTATACCTTAGCCGTTATATCACGCATAACAAAGGTGATTACTATAGACTGATACAGGCGATAAGGGATAAGGATCCTGATAATTCCCACGAATGGGAGCAATGGATTATGTTCATACTTAAAGGCGTTGAGGAAACTGCTGAAGAGACCATCCGCCTCGTTAAAGGCATTTCACAATTGATGGCAGACTATAAGGCCAAACTCAGACCCATATTTGGACGACAATATAAACATGATCTTTTGAACAATCTATTCTACCATCCATACACAAAGATAGAGTTCATTCAAAAAGACATGATGGTGCAGCGAAAGACTGCTGCCAAATACTTGGAGATTATTGTGGATAACGGCCTTCTGGAAAAGGTTAAGATAGGACACACTAACTATTATATCAATGTTCAACTGATTGATTTGTTTATGCATCATCAACTTGATACTACTGAAGAAATTAATGTCATTGAGTCGATACATAGAATCGAATAACGAGAAATTATGTACCCGAAAAGACGATTTTGGGTACATGAGAAACGGTATATGTACCCGAAAAGACGATTTTGGGTACATAAGAAACGGTATATGTACCCGAAAAGGCGATTTTGGGTACATAAGAAACGATGTATGTACCCGAAAAGGTAATTATGGGTACACAAAATTTTCATGATAATGGAACTTATTCGTATCACCCATAAAGATAAAGATTTTACACTTACCATCGAGTGTTCCCATTTCTGGCAGGAATGGCAGAAAGGAGTGCGCAATATTGGTGATACCCGATTGACTTCCACCTATTCTTGGACAGAGGGCATTGAGAAAGTAGAACGAACCAACGAGGAAGAAAGCCGGACAGTTGAAATTATCGCTGATAATCCCAACGAAAAGGCCTTCTTTTTTGAGCAAACCGATTACAGCATTTGGGTGGAGTTCAACAATGATGTCACGGAAGCGTGTTTCGATAGTCCTCGTTCCGATGTGAACGAGCATTTTTCGTGGAAAAAGAAACAGCATATTCTAATGGGGTTCCTCAACTACGGAAACGATATTGGTCGTGCCGATTTGCCATTGCTTTACACCATTAATGGAGTGCCAAAACGTTTCGTTTTCTCCTATGATGTGATTTCGGCGAAATTGGATTACCATCACGATTGGAAACCGATTTTGGAAGACATTGAGAGAGAATACCGGATGCTTTCGTTGGATTATTTGAAACGAACCTATCATGGTATATCAGAAGGCGAGGGGGAATCTTACGACATCGTATGGTGGAATGTTTTCCACAACTTACAGGAAAAATTTACTCGTGCTACCCGTAACATTATTGAGCGGCCACGACATCGGCTGAAAACCATTTCGACCTACAAACGAGCCGATCAAATCCGACATCTCAATCCGCTTTTGGAACAGCAGTTCGCTGAACATCGTACGGAGGAAACACGGCTTTATTTGGTGGAAGAGCAACAGCATACGCACAATACTGTTGAGAATCGTTTTCTCAAGCACGCATTGTCAATCATACAAAAACGCTATTCAGAATTAGCTGACCGTGTTTTGAATTTCAAGATACCATTATCGGATAGTGTTTGTGGACAAATACGACATTCAGAGGAGGAACTGAAACACCTGTTGAACAACCCCTTTTTCCGCACAGTAGGCAGTTTTGAGGGATTGAAACAAGAGTCTCTTGTCCTACAACGCGACACCAATTACTCAACCATTTATCGCACTTATTTCATATTGCGCAAATCATTCAGTCTGAATGACGGAATGTTCCGCATGGAAACTAAAGACATCGCAACCTTATACGAAATATGGTGTTTCATAGAAGTAAGCCATATAGTAAGGGAACAATTGGGTATTGACGAAACAGAAGTGAATCATCGTAATCGAATGGAAATGAATGGTTTGTTCACTTGGGAACTTGGCAGAGGCGAACAATCCCGAATTTTGTTCACAAAAGATGGCGTGGAATTGGCGGAACTGGTATATAATCCCAAGCAAACAGACAAGGAAAATAATTCCATCAGTATTCGTAATTTGGTGGTGCCAACTGTACCACAAAAGCCAGACATCGTATTGCAACTGACCAAGGATGATGTTGAAAAAGGCATGAAAATGACTTATCTTTTTGATGCCAAGTATCGGATTAGCGGAAAAGAAAGAGGGGTTGACACACCGCCAGATGATGCGATCAACCAGATGCACCGGTACAGGGATGCCATTTATTACAGGGATTATGATTCCAAACAACTCAAAAAAGAAGTTATCGGAGGGTATATATTGTTCCCTGGGGATGGTGATTCCACTGAGGTACAAATGTCAAAGTTTTATAAAAGCATCCAAGAAGTGAATATTGGAGCTTTCCCTTTGCGACCAAAGAATGAGGAAAATCGAAAACTGTTGGAAGATTTCATTAAAAAGTTGATTGAAACCAAGTCTTCGGTAACTATATCAAAAGTGATACCACAAAAGGGTACCTCTGTATTTGTCCCCAATCGTGTTTTAATAGGATTGGTTTCGCCAAGTTCAAGGAAAGACTACAATAAAAATTTCGAGAACAGTGAAGCGGATATTTACTATACGGGAGCTAAGTTCCCATCAACCATTGCATTACATGACCTGCATTTCTTTGTTCCATATTTTAAAGAAAGGGGTGTTAGGGATGTGTATGAAATTACCAAAATTCGTACAATAAAAGGCAGTGAGGCTAAACAATTCAATCCTGACGAAGAACATCCTGATGACATTCGATTGGCATTTCACTTGCGTTTTCACCATAGATTGTCAGAGCAATTTTTGAAAATCAATACAACAGAAATGATTAATTACACATTTATTGACACTGATTTTGAACAATTGGAAAAATTATGGATACCAAACTTTTCTTCCAAGCTTTAACAAAATTCCTCCTCGGAGTCATTATATTCGGGGTACTTATCTTTCTGCCAGCGGGCTCGTTGCATTATTGGCAGGGGTGGCTGATGATGGGTGTGTTGTTTGTGCCGATGTTTATTGCGGGACTTGTTATGATGGTGAAGAATCCCGAACTGCTGCGTAAACGCTTGAACGCCAAAGAGGAAGAAAAAGAACAAAAATGGGTGGTGGCACTGAGCATGGTGATGTTCATTGCCGCATTCGTGGTTGCGGGACTCAACTGGCGATTTCAATGGCTGGTGCTGCCCGATTGGGCCGTGTGGCTCGCCGCCGCAATCTTCTTGTTCGGCTATATCCTGTACGTGGAGGTGCTGCGCGAAAACACCTATCTTTCACGCACCGTTGAGGTTCAGGAAAACCAAGAAGTTATAGACACAGGACTCTACGGAGTGGTCCGTCACCCGATGTATATGGCCACTCTCATCCTCTTTCTGACGATGCCGTTGGTGCTGGCTTCGCCTGTCTCCTTCTTGATTATGCTGATCTATATACCCCTCATTGCCAAACGAATACGCAACGAAGAAGTTGTTTTGGAACAAGGTCTCAAGGGATACAGCGAGTACAAACAAAGAGTGAAAAACAAAGTCATTCCTTATATCTGGTAATTTATGATTGATATCAATATAAAATATTGATTTTGAATAGATTGGCATTGGCTGAAAATGAAAAATAAAACTAAACAAATAATCATGTTTGTATATCATCAATAGAAATGAAACACATACAATACAAAACCCAAGGAACTTGTTCTCAGTTTATTTCTGTGATAGCCGATGATAATGACGTCATCCAAGAGGTGGCGTTTTTTGGAGGGTGCAACGGCAATTTGCAGGGAATCTGCCGACTGGTGAAAGGTCAGAAGATTGACGACGTGATCAGTCGCTTAAACGGCATACATTGTGGAGACAAGCCCACTTCATGTCCCGACCAACTGTGCCGTGCACTGGAACAACTGAAAAGACAATAATGCCATTATGAAACAGATTGAGGTTGTAGCAGCTATTTTACATGACACCGAGGGACGCATCTTCGCCACCCAGCGGGGATATGGCGAATGGAAGGATTGGTGGGAGTTTCCTGGCGGGAAAATGGAGGCTGGCGAGTTGCCCGAAGAGGCGTTAAAACGGGAGATTCGTGAGGAACTCTCGGCGGAAATCGCTGTGGATGAGCTGCTTTGTACGGTGAATTATGATTATCCGAAGTTTCATCTGACGATGCACTGCTTCTGGTGCCATGTGGAAAGCGGTGAACTGCACCTGAATGAACACGAAGCTGCGAAGTGGCTCCCCAAAGACAAATTGGACAGCGTGCAGTGGCTACCGGCAGATTTGGGAGTGATTGAGATGATCCGAAACAAAATGGAACAATTGGAACGGATCGGACGGATGGAATGTCTGCTGGAGGAAGCCATGCAGGCGGTGAAAGGAGTGTCGGAGGCGCTGGACAGGTATGAGGCGGCACAATCGGCAATACATGCACTGGAAGCCTATTATGACAGCGAGGAGTGGATGAAAGATTTCAGCGATGATGAGCAGGGCCGATTGCCCAAAGAGCTGAAACGCGGCGTGCTCTCGGAAGATGCTATCTGGAATCTGCTGGAAGAGAACCGAGGCTTAAAGGAAAGAATGAAAGGAATCTGAAAAAAGTACTACACCAAAAGACAGGCAATGACCGACATCATGACCCCCATACAACGCCACCGCTGCATGTCGCATATCCGCAGCCGGAATACCAAGCCTGAAATCAAGGTGAGGCAATGGTTGTGGCAACATGGCTACCGCTACCGCTTGTGCGTGAAGGGTGTACCGGGAAAGCCAGATATCGTGATGCGGAAGTATAGGACGGCGATTTTTGTGAACGGATGTTTTTGGCATGGCCACGGGGTTCAGGTTACAGTTGACAGGTTACAGGTTTCAGTTGGGGATTCGGATTCTGGTGTAGCGGTGGGAAAGGTGGGGGAGAGGGGTGTTCCGTATAAGGTTGATGGAAAGAAAGTTGAGAATTCGGAGTGTTGTAGGATACCACAAAGCAATACGGAGTTTTGGATTCGGAAAATTATGCGTAATCAGGAACGGGATCAGCAGAATTACCGGATTTTGCAGGAGAATGGCTGGCAGGTAATTGTGCTGTGGGAGTGCCAGTTGAAACCCAAACAATTGGAGCAGACGATGTTACAGGTAGAAGTTCAGCTTCACAATTACTATCTGAAAACTTTTGATCGCCGCTCTAAACAATATATCCATGTGGAAGAAGACTTGCCGATGGCTGCGGAAAATCCGATTGATTACGGGAGTGAACAGTGACCATACGGTATTTGATTATCTTTGAAAAAATATAGAAATTTGAAATAAAAAACCAGAAACAAGATATGACCAGAAATCGCGTAATTGGTATAGGAGAAACCGTGTTGGACATCCTTTTCAAGAATGACCAGCCGCAGAAGGCCGTTCCGGGCGGCTCTACCTTCAACAGCATCGTCTCGCTGGGGCGGGCAGGTGTGCCTTGTATCATGGTGACGGAAGTGGGCGGTGACCATATTGGAGACCTGATTTGCCGATATCTGGTGGAAAACGGCGTTTCATCCGAGTTCGTGAGCCGTCAGGAAGGCGTCAAGTCGCATATCACGCTGGCTTTCTTGGACGAGCATAACGATGCGCAATATGTGTTTTACAAGGACCATGCCTCCGTGGCTTTGGATGGCAAACTTCCTCAAATACAACATGATGACATTGTGCTTTTCGGCTCGTTCTTCGCCATCAATCCTGCTATTCGTCCTGCTGTCAGTACCATGTTGCATAATGCGCGCAATGTGGGCGCTTGGCTTTACTATGATATCAATTTCCGCAAAACACATATACCTGATATCCCCGTTGTGATGGCGAGTATTGAGGAAAACATGAGATTGTCTGATGTGGTACGCGGGTCGATGGAGGACTTCGGCTACCTGTACGGTTTGCAAAGCGGAGAGGCTATCTATCAGCAGGTAAGACAATTCTGTGACACTTTGATTCTGACCGACGGAGCCCGCTCAATATGCATTTATACGCCCAAAGGCTGCGAGAGTTATGCGGTGCAAAAAATAGAGACCGTCAGCACGGTGGGGGCGGGTGACAATTTCAATGCGGGCTATATCTATGCGATGATGCAAGGCTTGGACGAACAGGCCTCACGCATCGAGATGGCCCAGCGATGGAGCCAGGATGTTTGCCGACAGATAGGAAACAATATCAGTGATGAACTGGCGGCATTATTGAGAGACCAAAAGAACAAAATTTAGTCAATACGATATTCATTTAAAAAATCGAAATTAAAAACAATTATATCATGGAAAAATATAACGATAAAATAAAAATTGTGGTGGCAGATATCACCACGTTGAAGGTAGATGCCATCGTCAATGCGGCCAATCGGTCGTTGCTTGGCGGAGGTGGCGTTGATGGCGCTATCCATCGGGCAGCGGGACCGGAACTGGTCAAGGAGTGTGCCACGCTCGGCGGATGTCAGACGGGACAATGCAAGATGACCAATGCTTACAAACTTCCGTGCAAAAAGGTAATTCATGCTGTGGGCCCTGTGTGGTACGGCGGACAGCAGGGCGAGGAGGGTTTGCTGGCCAGCTGTTACGACAATGCCATGAAGTTGGCGGAGGAGAATCATCTGGAAAGTATTGCGTTCTCATGCATCAGCACAGGTGTATATGGTTTCCCGAAAGACAAGGCGGCACGCATTGCTCTGCAAACACTTTCGGCTCATATCCGTGACGGCTACCAAGGCCAAATCATCATCTGCTGCTTCAGCGAAGCGGATACACGGTATTATGCTGAGGCGGAGCTGCTTTGATTTAATTCAAAGTTCAAAGTTCAAAGTTCAAGAACTGCCTCGAATTATTAATGAATTGTCAACTGTCAACTATCAACTGTCAACTATAACCTGAAAGTTATGTCCATCGCCATTTACCCTTTGACTTCCGCTTTGCATGACCCGCAGGCCGTAACGGCTCTGACCCAGGAGTTCTTATCGTCGCTGGGATTGCCTTTTGAATTGAAAGACAATGACTTTGCGGATTACGGCAGTCATGATCTGGATTTGATATTTGTGCGGACGGGTGGTACTGAAGGCATTTTCAAACGTCTTCTGCCACAGCTGGTTGCCCAGTCTGCCAAGCCGTTTTACCTTTTGGCTTCTGATAAGAGCAATTCTTTGGCCGCCTCGTTGGAGATTCTGTCGTACCTGCGGCAACAGGGTTTGCAGGGTGAGATTCTGCATGGTAATGCAGCCTATATTTCCAACAGAATCAAGATGTTGCAAAGAGTGGGGGAGGCTGCAAGTCGTTTGCGTCAGTGCCGCCTTGGTGTGATTGGAGAGCCATCCGATTGGCTGATTGCCAGCAATGTTGATGCTGAAACCGTCCGAAAGAAACTGGGTGTTGAGCTAGTTTCCATACCGATGAGCGAATTGCTGGGAACTTTGGCAACGATTCCTCAGGTGGATGAGGCTGATGTAAAGAGCATGCTTGCTATTTCTGAAGCATCTGAATCAGTCGGATGTAATTGTGCCACAGTCACTTCCTCTTCTCCGACTGCATCAGGAAAGGTGTCCTCTATTGCTGATTCATTGCCCGATGCATATCGTATCTATTTGGCATTGAAATCTTTAACTGAAAAATATCAGCTTCAGGGCTTTACCCTGCGTTGCTTCGACCTGCTGGATGCCGTGCATAATACGGGCTGCTGGGCTTTGGCCAAGTTGAACTCTGAGGACATTGTGGCGGGTTGCGAAGGCGATGTGCCCACCATGCTGACCATGATGGTGGTGCGTGCTTTGTGCGGCGTATCGTGCTTCCAGGCCAATCCCGCTTCCATCAACCCCGAAACGGGTGAAATCCTGTTCGCCCATTGTACCCTCCCCTTCGATATGGTGCAACGCTATGAACTGGACACACATTTCGAGTCGGGTATAGGGGTGGGCATCCGCGGCTATGTGCCCGAAGGACCGGTTACTATATGCAAGCTGGCCGGTGACTTGTCGCAGGCCTTTGTGGCAGAAGGAGAACTGCTTCGATGCCAGGCCAAAGCCGACTTGTGCCGTACACAGTTGGTGGTGCGTTTGGACGACCCCTCACAAACCGCCTATTTTCTGACCAATCCCATTGGTAATCACCATGTTGTCGTGCCTGGCCGCTATGCTGATGCGCTGAAGGCATTACTGCAGGGATTAAAGCTTTGTGATGAAGGACATAATGCAATTTATTCATCCCTGTGCCTCGAAGAGGCACCCTCTCAATAACCCCAGACGCAAGTCTGGGGTGGAAGAAAACCCCGACTATCATCAAGCCTCGAAGAGGCGATACTACTAAAGGAAAGTAAATAATGGTCAATAAATCAAACTTTTATGAAAAAACTTCATTTCATTCTTATCCTGTGCCTTGCACTTTGTGCAGCATGCAGCAAACCCGAGACCGACCCCGAAGTGATTGCTATGCGGGGACTGGTGGACCGTGTGGTACCGCAATACTCGAAAAACATTGTTCTTGAGCGACTTGAAACCGATTCGGTGGACCGCTTTGAAATTGAAAGCAAGGGCAAAAAGCTCATTATCCGTGGTAATAACGCCAACAGTATGGCCGTGGGTTTGAACCACTACCTGAAATATTACTGTCTGGCGCAGTATTCGTGGTTCAAAGAAGAGCTGCTGGAATTTCCCGCCACAATGCCTCAAGTGCCTGAAAAAGTGAGCTTGACAGCCCGTGTACCCGAGCGTTTCTTCTTGAATTACTGCACTTTTGGCTACACGATGCCTTGGTGGGACTGGGCGCAATGGGAGCATTTTATCGACTGGATGGCCCTCAACGGCATCAACCTGCCGTTGGCCATCACGGGGCAGGAAGCGATTTGGTATGAGGTGTGGAGCGAAATGGGTCTGACGGATGAGGAAATACGCAGCTATTTCACCGGACCGGCACATCTTCCATGGCACCGTATGCAGAACATCGACCGCTGGGGAGGTCCGCTGCCCATTTCCTGGCTCGAAAACCAGAAAGAACTGCAGAAGCGAATTGTGGCCCGCGAACGTGAGCTCAATATGAAACCGGTGCTCCCAGGCTTTGCCGGCCATGTGCCGCCGTGTATCACCCGTATCTATCCCGATGCACCGCTGGCCTCTTTGGGCGACTGGGCCGGTTTCGACAGCACCTGCTGGTGCAAGTTCCTCGACCCCGAGTGCGAGTTGTATGCTGATATTCAGAAAAAATTCATTACTAAAGAGATAGAAATGTTTGGCACCGACCATATCTATGGTATTGATATCTTCAACGAGATGATTCCGCCCAGTTGGGAGCCCGAATATCTCGGCCGTGTGAGCCGTCAGGTGTATGAGTCGCTGGCCGCTGCCGACCCCGATGCCCGTTGGTTGGAAATGACCTGGCTGTTCTGGAACGAGCGCCAGTACTGGGAGATAGACAACCGCATTGAGGCTTACATTACCTCCTTCCCGAAGGAGCGTCATCTGCTGCTCGACTATTATTGCGAGCGTCAGCCGGTGTGGGAACGTACTAATGCCTATTACGGAGTGCCTTATATTTGGTGCTATCTTGGCAATTTCGGAGGCAACTCGATGCTGGCGGGCAATCTCGATACCGTGAATGTGCGCATTGAACGGGCTTTCGAGAAGGGTGGCGACAATTTTGTGGGTATAGGCTCCACTTTGGAGGGCTTCGACTGCAACCCCATTATGTATGAGTATGTCTTCGAGAAGGCATGGGACAATCCGCTCACCAAGGATGTGCCCGCTTGGGTGGAGCACCTTGCCGACCAGCGTGCCGGAAAGGTAGATGCAGAGATGCGTGCCGCTTGGAAACTGTTGGCTGACAGTGTGTACAACAAAGTGTCCTCGCCGGGACAGACAGTTCGTATCAACCAGCGTCCCACCATGGGCGAGATTCAGGAATATCGTCAGTATTATATCGCTCCGACTTATAAATACAATAACATTGACCTGCTGGATGCCCTTGACCATCTGTTGGCGGCAGACTGCAATACCCGTACTCGCCATTTTGATGCGGTCAACATAACCCGTCAGTTGTTGGGCAACTATTTCAGCGATTTGTATGCGGATTATGTAAAAGCCTATCGCGAAGCGGATTATGAAAAACTTCATCAGACAGAGCAAACCATGACTTCCATTTTGGATGATGTTGACCCCTTGTTAGCGACTGAAAGTGCCTTTCTTGTAGGCCGTTGGATTCGTGATGCGAGGGCTATCGGTACCACCGAGGAGGACAAAAATTACTTCGAGAGCAATGCCCGCAACTTGATCACCACCTGGGGTGAGGAAGACGCTTTGCTGAACGAATATGCCAGCCGTGCATGGGCCGGTCTAACCGAAACCTATTATGCATATCGTTGGAAGGAGTTCTTCAAGGATGTGAATGCCGCTATCGCGGCTGGTGTGCCCTTTGACGAGAAGGCCTATCACGAACGCATCTGCAAATACGAAGGCCAATGGTGGCGCGAGCGCCTCGGCAATTTCAGTGCCGAGCCCCAAGGCGATGGGGTAGACCTTGCCCGCAATATTGCCGACAAATACCGCGCGGAACTGGAGGAACGGTATAGGAAGTGATTACCCTAAATTTATGTAAATAACTATTCTATTTGACAATCTTCCATTCTCCGGGCTGGAGTGAGCCTAAGTTAAGGTCATCGATTTGAACACGGATGAGCCGTAAGGTTGGGAAGCCGACTGCGGCGGTCATGTGCCTTACTTGGCGGTTTTTGCCCTCGGTGAGGGTAAGTCGAATCCAGCTGGTGGGAATGTTGGCGCGATAACGGATAGGCGGCACGCGCTCCCAGAGGTCTTCCGGAGGTAGCACCCTCTCTGCCTTGCAGGGGCGGGTGCGGTAGCCTTTGATGACGACACCCTTCGACAGTTTCAGCAGGGCCTCGTCGGTAATCTCCCCATCCACTTGGGCAAGATAGGTGCGAGGATGGGCGTTTTTTGGATCCAGCAGCCGCTTGATCAGCCGTCCATCGTCTGTTAGCAGCAGGGCACCCTCGCTGTCGTGGTCCAGCCGCCCCGCCGCATATACACCGGGAGGAAAGCCGAACTCGTCGAGAGCCCGATGCCCCGCCTCGGGGGTAAACTGGCTCAGCACACCGTAGGGTTTATTGAAGAGGATGATCATAAGTTTCCTTTCTTTCAGGCCTTTCCTTGTGACAAAAATTTTTGCAAAGATAGTCTTTTTTTTTGTCAACTAACACGTAAATGTCATGAATGGGTGATGGTTGTCAGCAAGCTGCCACCGAAGTACCTCAAAACAAAACAGGAGCACACTAACGTATGCTCCTGGAAGTTCTCAGCTGCGGAAAGTGAGGGATTGCAGATCCCTTGCGCTGCCGCGGGCGTCCTTGCAATAAAAAGCATTGCTGCGCAATGTCATTTTGTTCCCATCCCTTTTTACGTACGCAAGCGTCCGACAAAGGTCTGGAAACAAAAAAGCAAGGCCGTCGCCTTGCTTTTTATTGCGGAAAGTGAGGGATTCGAACCCCCGGAACCCCGAAGGGTTCAACAGATTTCGAGTCTGCCCCGTTCGACCACTCCGGCAACTTTCCGCTGCAAAAATACAACTTTTTTCGCTTGCCTCCGCCTAATTGGCGAAATTTTTACTTGGTGTTAGCCAGAATGTTTGGAGACGTGCCGAAGGCACGATATCCTATTAACCCCGCACAACTTGTTGTGTGGGGTAGGCAATGTCAGCATCTATCTGCGTGCTGAAAGCACGCTACATCATAGAGGGTCATTGTAGTGGCGTGTCTTCGACACGCTATTTGTGATGACATGCCTCTCACCCCACACTTACGTGCGGGGTTAATAAAATAGTGTGCCTTCGGCACACAGGTGCAGATGCATACTATGCGTCCCTGCAGATTGTATGGATGACATGATGCGGCGGCCATGATGTGACAGCCCTACAGGATTCGAACGCATGCGCTGCGTCCCTGCAGATTGTATGGGTGACATGATGCGGCGGCCACGGTGTGACAGTCCTCCAGGATCCGGACGCATGCGATGCGTTCCTACAGATTGTATGGGTGACATGATGCGGCGGCCATGATGTGACAGCCCTACAGGATGCGGACGCATTCGATGTGTCCCTACATCTTGAATTCTGAAATTTGAATTAGTACTGATGCGATTTATTTCTTTAAGAACTTACTACTGGGCAAGACATTACAGAAAGATGTAGCCTCGGAGAGGCTTAACGCACGCAGTGCAGTTAACACCACACAAGCCGACAGGCGCAGTGTGGTGGATGGAGGTGCTCCCGCTCTATGAGCATCTCGAAGGGATGCGACAGACTATGCTATACTGAGGTGTGATGTCGCATATCTCCGATATGCATATGAGATGCTATCTGCCTGTCACCACGCTGCGCTCCGCTTGTGTGGTGTTAATTGCGCCTGTCGGCACGTCTCATGCCTTCGGCATGCCGTCATAGCTAATATAAAGCATCCTGTCATCATTGCACTGTCATTTCAAATCAAAAAGTCAAATAATAAACATAAAATCATTTGAATCAATATGTTGACTGTCGATTCTGAAAATTTATCGCATCAGTAGTAATTCTGTACTTTGAGTTTTGAATTCAAAAAAAGAGGAAGTTGAAACATTTCAACTTCCTCTTTTTTTACTGAAACCTGTAACCTAATCCCTATTCCGGCTGTTGGCACAGTTCCGTCAGCACACTACAGGTTGATTTCGGGTGCAGGAAGCCAATCATCAGGTTCTCGGCGCCTTTGCGGGGAGCCTTGTCGATGAGGCGAACGCCCTTCTCTTCCATCTCGTTCAGGGAATCGGCCACTTTGTCCACATTGAAAGCAATGTGATGAACGCCTTCGCCCTTGTTGGCGATGAATTTGGCGATGGTGCTCTCTTCGCAAGTGGGCTCCAACAGCTCAATCTTGGTCTGACCAACCTTGAAAAAGGCAGTCTTTACTTTCTGGTCTGCCACTTCCTCAATGTTGTAGCATTTCAGGCCCAATACATTTTCATAATAGGGAATAGCCTGGCTTAAATCTTTCACGGCAATGCCGATGTGTTCGATGTGAGTGATGTTCATGATCTTTATTTTTAGGTTTTATTTTTTTCGGCAAAAATACAGAAAACTCAATTTGTAAATTAGTAAATTAGCAAATTAGTTAATTGAATTTTGATTCTTTTCTTCTCTGCGTAGCACTCCCCTCGAGCGAAGCGAGACTCCCCTAGAGGGCGTAGCCCGAGACTCCCCGTCTTTATCGTTCTTCCGCGGGCAACACAAAGGCATGGATGCCTTGTTGCGGGGCGCTCTCGTCCAGAAGGTGGATTTCTTTCAGCAGGGGCTCTACCTTGTCATCAGGCAAGAAGATGAGCATGGCCGAGTTGAGGGTAGGCCAGGCGTGGGTGCCGTAATGCGGCTCGCCGGTCTTGCTGCCTCGTCCCTGCACCTCCTCCCAGAAGGTGAACCCTTTGATGTCCAGTTTGTCTAATATTTCAATGACTTCGTCGTAAAACGCTTGGTAAAATGATATGAATACTGCTTTCATTTTTTTCTGTTTTTAATAGGTGATTCATATTTTTTTATTCCTCATTGCCAACTTCCACGGGCTGCAGTTCTGCCTGTGCGGCTTTCTTCGCTTTTCTTCTGGCTCCGAAATCAGCAAATAAACTGTAAAGGATAGGAATCAAAATCAGTGTTACCAAAGTGGATACGGAAAGACCCCAGGCCACTACCATACCCATGGAGTTCCACATCTCGGCACCTTCGCCCTTGTCGATAGCCAACGGAATCATACCCAACACGGTGGTCAAGGTGGTCATCAGGATGGGACGGAGACGGGAACGACCGCCAGTGACAACGGCGTCTTTGATGCTCATGCCACGCTCGCGGCACAAGCTGGTGTAGTCCACTAGCACAATACCGTTCTTCACCACAATACCGATCAACATCATGGCACCGATCAGGGCCATAATACCCAAGGCGGTGTTGGTAACAGCCAGACCGATAAATACGCCGGTAAGGGCGAAAGGAATGGAGAACATGATGACAAAGGGGTAGGTGAAGGATTCGAACTGAGCAGCCATCACCACATATACCAACATGACAATCAACAACATCAGGGTAATGATATCCTTGAACGCATCCTGCTGGTCTTCCCAAGTACCGGCAATCTTATAGTCGAGGGTGTTGGGGATTTCCATCTGGTCCAACTCGTTCTGGGCAGCTGCCACAATGTCGCTCAACACACCGTCCTTACCGACCACGCACGATACTTTGACCATACGCTCACGGTCCTTACGGACGATAGTCGGAGGAGTGAAACTTTCCACTACTTTTCCGACATCACCCACACGGATACCTTTGCCTTGGTTGTTGTATATCAGGATGTGCTCAATGGCGCGGGTGTCTTCGCGGAATTCGGGAGCATAACGCACACGGATGTTGTATTCGTCACCATCCTCACGGTAATGTGAAGCGGTATAGCCGTTAAAACGGTCACGAACATACGTTGCAGCGGTAGTGGAGTTCAGTCCGTTCTCGGCTAGTTTGGTACGGTCTAAGAGTACCTGCAATTCCGGGGTATATTCGTCACGGCTGATCACCACTTCGGAACATCCTGGAACTTGTCTCATGCGTTCCGCCACTTGAGCAGCAAATTCGTCAGTGGTGTTGAAGTCGTAGCAGTATAACTCGATATCCACAGTGGATTGACCACCCATACCACCTTGACCGGTGTTGACGGAGTAGGTGTTGATTTCTATATGTTTACGCATGATGTCACGGATGCCGTCCGCAATCTCGTTGATGGGTTTGTCGCGTTCGGTCTTCTTGACCAGACGGATGTTGAAAGAGAGCAGGTGAGTACCGTTGTCACGCATTAAGCTCCAAGTGTTGTCTTCATCGGGCTGTCCGACAGAGTAGTTGATACGATTGATTTCGTTGGGATATTTTTCCATGATTTCTCTCACCAACTCATCGCCCAAAGCTTTGGTGGTTTCCACACGGGTACCCATGGGCAATTTGACGGTGGCTCCTAATCGGGCGTTATCCATTGTCGGGAAAAATTCAGTAGGGATTACCAAAATAAGACTCAAGCTTCCCAAGAAGATGAGCGTTGCAATTGTTACAACTGTTTTTCTGTGACTCACACACCAATTTAACAAGGTTGCGTATGCGTCGTCTAACCATGCCAAGAAGCGTTCAACTGGAGCATAAACGGCTGCGAACCATTTACTTTTCTTGGGATTTTTCTTCAGCATCAGTGAGCACAACATCGGTGTCAGGGACATAGCCGCCGCCAAGGAGATGAGGATCACAATGGTGACAATCCATCCCAACTGTTTGAACAGCACACCCGACATACCGGTGATAAAGGTCAAAGGCAAGAATACGGCCACAATCACCAAGGTGGATGCAATGATAGACAGGGAGACCTCACTGGTGGCGAAAATAGCGGCAGACTTGGGTTTTGAACCCCTTTCAATGTGGGTAGTGATGTTCTCCAATACCACAATGGAGTCGTCAACCACCATACCGATAGCGATACTCAAAGAGGATAATGAGATGATATTGAGGGTGTTGCCTGTCAGTAACAAGTATATGAACGCACCAATCAGGGAGACCGGAACCACAATGGCGATAATGATAGTGGCCCTCCATCTACCCAGGAAGAAGAGTACAACCACTACTACCAACAAGAGGATGATCAAAATTGTTTCCTCCAAGCTGGCAATGGTGTTGGTAATGTTCTCAGAGTTATCTACCAGAATATCCAATTTGACATCCGCAGGCAGATTCTTCTTGATGTCGGGTAATTGCTCCTTAACCTTTTTAGCGATTTGTACGGTGTTGGCATCGGTTTGTTTCTGGATGACGATCATGGCGCCACGAGAACCGTTGGTATAGACCTCTTGCATACGTTCCTGCAGAGTGTCCTTGACGGTAGCCACATCACGCAGATAGATGTTTTTATTGGCATAGCTGCCCACTACCACATCTTCCATTTCGTAGGCATCCTCAAATTCGCCGTCCACACGCAGGGTATAGGTTTTGGAACCGACATCCATGATACCTAAGGAGACGTTTCTGTTTTCGGCTCCCAACACGCTGGCAATTCCCTCGATGGTCATATTGTAGGCCTCTAATTTGTAGGGGTCACAATACACCTGAATCTCACGCTGAGGGGCACCGGAGATGGACACCGCACCCACGCCGCTGATACGGCTCAGCGGAGATGCCACCTTGTCGTCCAGAATCTTGTACAAAGCCTGGGTGCTCTGGTCTGATTCAATGGACAGCAGCATGATGGGCATGTCGTCGGCACTGAATTTGAACAAGAAGGGCTGGTTGGCACCATCAGGCAGTGATGACGAAACCATGTCCAACTTGTCACGTACGTCATTGGTCTTTTCATCAATATCCACACCCCATTCAAATTCCAAATATACAATAGAATAGTTTTCTTTGGAATTGGAGGTGATGTGCTTCATGTCGCTCAACGTGTTCAGCACATTCTCCAAGGGCTTGGAAACGTTGTCTTCTATATCTTCGGCGCTGGCTCCGGGATACATGGTGAATACCATGATGGTGTTGCTGTCCATGTGCGGGAACAAGTCCACCGGCAGTTTGGTCAGGGAGAAAATACCGATAATGATGACGGCCACATAAATCAGACCGGTCATAATCGGACGGCTAACAGATTTTTGGTATAAACTCATCTTTAATAAGGTTATAGGTTTTAGGGGATAGGGGGTTGGGATTATAATTCAAAGTTCAAAATTCAGAATTCAGAGTTTATGTGTTTGATTTTAATGTTCAATGTTCAATGTTTAGTGTTTAGAGTTTGAATTTTGAATTTTGAATTCTTTTATGTCTTATCTTTGATCAATCTCCACTTCAAGTCCGTCTTTCAGTCGGGGCAGGCCGGTGATAGCCACGTAGGCGCCATCCTTGATGTCTTCGTTCAGCAGCTCATAATAGGTATCCAGGTGGCGGCCCAACTGCACTTGTTTGAAATGGACGCAGCCGTCTTCATATACATATACATAACGGTTGCCGGAACCCTGCTGTCTGAAAATAGCTTCGTCGGGCACCACAATATGGTTGTACATGCCGAAGTTGATGGTGACGCGGGCGTACATGCCGGGACGCACCTTGCTGTTGGCATTGGGCAGCTGGATTTCCACCGGGAAAGTATGGGTGGTGCCGTCGATAGTGGGGTAAATCAGGCTTACTTTGCCTTTGAAAACCTCGCCTTCGTAAGCGTCAATGACAATGTCAACGGGCATGCCGACTTTCACCTTGGTGAAGAGCATTTCAGACACATTGATGAGCATCTTCACCGGGTTGATCTGCTGCACCTGTACCACTGGTTGTCCGCCATAGAGGTCGCCGCTGTCGTAGTTTCTGGCGGTAACCACACCGTTCAGCGGGCTGAGCAGCTGGGTGTTTTCCAGCAGGTTTTCGTAAGAAGTACGGGTCACATCCAGATTGGTCTTCATGGCATCCCAATCAGACTTTGACACGCCGCCCACTTTGTACAGCTCGTCGATACGTTTGAAGCTGAGTTCGAGGTTGTCCAACTGGCTTTTGGTCTGTTTCAGGTTGGCTTCGTTCATCTGAACCAATACCTGTCCCTTGTGAACGCGGTCGCCCACTTCCACAAAAATCTTGTCGATACGGCCGCCAGTCAGCGGGGCGATGTTGTTGACCGCCTCGGCTTCAACCGTTGCCGTGTACTCGTACAATTGTTCAACTTCCTGAATAGAAACTTGCTGAACTTTGATTTTGAATTTTTCCTGAGATTGAGTGTCGTCTTTCTTGTCAGACGAGCAGGAGCTTGCCATAAGCGCAAGTCCCAATAAAGCGCAAAGAATGCTGTTAAATTTTCTCATTTTATGATGTTTTTTTGTTTTTTGCGGATTGATTACTGAATCCCTATCAGGGCGTCGAGGGCGGCTTTGGCAGTCAGGTAGTTGAAGAGCGTCTGGCAGTAGGTGAGGCGGGTGCTGGTCAACACCAACTCCGAGGAGTTCATGTCGAGCCAGGTGTTCAATCCCACTTCGTATTGTTTCTGGGCAATACTGTAAGCCTCTTCAGCCTGCCGCATGGTTTCCTTGTCAGAGATGAAATTCTCCATGGCTTGTTGCATATCGTCCAGATAGCTCTGGGCACCCAAACGCAGGTTGCGTTCAACATCCACTCGCTGCTCCTGCATATTGTCGATGCTCAAATTGGTCTGTTTCAGTTTGTAAGAGGTACCTGCCCATGAAACAATGGGTACTGACAAGCCCAAACCGATGACAGAGTAGGGGAAGTTGTTGAAGCTGCCACCGGTGTCGCCCATGCCGCTGTACATCAGACTTCCGCTCAGGGCGAGACTGGGACAGGCAGAGCCTTTGATGATTTTCTTGGACTGTTGCAATTGCGCGATGCCCAGGTCCATCTGCTTCAGTGAGGAGTTCTCACTGAGGTTGATTTCATTCAGACTGGGAACGACGGCATTTGCTACTTCGTCTTCGTAATCAGACAGTTGTCCGTCAAAAATAATGGGTTCGTTAATATCCAGACCCAAGATGATTTTCAGTCGCATGTTGGCCAAGTCAGCGGCCTTTGCGGCAGCGGTGACTTCGGGACGGCGGTTTTGCAGGGCTACGTTGGAACGCAGTTTCTCGAAACTGGAAACCAACCCCTGCTCGTATTGTTTGATTACCAATTCGTTGGAAGCCTCGGTGTTGGCGTAGCTCTGTTGCAGTACCTCGTAGGCCTGTTTGGCCACCAGATAGGTGTAATAGGCTTGCTTGATCTGGCTGACCAGCTCAATCTTGGAAGAACGGGCGCTCTCCATGGCCAGCTCAATGTCCATTTGCGACAGCTTCAGGCTCGACCACAATGAAGGCACAATCAGCGGCAGCGACAGGCTCGCTCCCACGGAATAGTTATGGTCCTTACCCACCTTGATGGTCATGTCCTGTCCACCCATGCTCATGGCCATACTTTGTTTCAACACGGTGTATTGGTAGGAGCCGGATAGCGACACATCAGGGAAAAGGGACACGATTTGTTCCTTTTTGTACTGTTGCTTGATCTGGATATCGCGGTCGGCGATATGGATGGAAGGACTTTCGCTCAGTCCTATTTCAATCGCTTTGCTCAGATTGATATGTGCGGAATCCTTGCTTGATTGCGCACTCAGTCCGATGGTGGCGGTCACGCATAAAACGGTAATAAGGAGTCTTTTGGTAATTTTTGTCAGAGAAAATGTCATCGTTTATTGTTAATTTATATTTTATCTACTTGAATATTAATAATATGGAATCGAAATTAAGGCCGATTCAACAAGGATGCAAAGATACTGATTTTGACTGAATTATGTAATGGGGAAAGGGGAATTTCAACCAACTGCGGAAAAATTTCAACAAAAGTGCTAAATATATCAACAAAAAAAGACCATCGTATCTAAAAAATGAGTAATTTTGCCGTTTAAAATTCTACGATTATGGCTACAAAATATGTGTTCGTTTCTGGCGGTGTGGTTTCCGGCTTGGGAAAAGGTATTACCGCAGCTTCTTTGGGTCGCTTGCTCAAGTCTCGTGGGGTCAAAGTGACTATGCAAAAATTAGACCCTTATCTGAATGTTGACCCGGGTACCATGAACCCTTACCAGCATGGCGAGGTGTTTGTGACCGAAGACGGTGGCGAGACCGACCTCGATATCGGCCACTACGAACGCTTTATCGACGAGAGCCTCAACAAATACTGTAACGTAACCGCTGGAAAGGTTTATTATCAGGTAATTGAGAATGAAAGAAATGGTGTGTATGCGGGTTCCACCATCCAGATGATTCCGCATATTACCAATATGATTAAGGATAAAATCCGCCTCAATGCTGAGACGAACAATGCCGAAGTGGCCATTGTGGAAATCGGTGGTACCGTGGGTGACTACGAGAGTTTGCCCTTCCTGGAGGCTATCCGTCAGTTCACCATCGAGGAAGGTTATGCCAACTGCATGTACATCCATGTGGCGCTGATTCCTTTTATCACTCCCAGCAACGAGCTGAAAACCAAGCCTGCCCAGCACAGCGTCAAGGAATTGCTGAGTCTGGGTATCCAGCCCGATATTCTGGTTTGCCGTTGCGACAGACCGCTGGGTAAGGATATCAAGCAGAAGCTGTCGCTGTTCTGCAATGTGAAACTGGACTGCGTGATTGAGAACACCAACATGCCTTCGCTGTACGAGGTGCCGCTGGCATTGGAAGAGGAAGGTCTGGCCGAACAGGTAATCAAACGTCTGAAAATCCAGTGCAAGGAGAAAGACATGCATGACTGGGAAGACATGGTGCAGCGCAGCAAGAAATTGTCTCACCGTACGCAGATAGCGCTGGTAGGCAAATACATAGAGTTGCAGGATGCCTATATCAGCGTGGTGGAAGCCCTGAAACACGCTTCTATCTATAATGATACCAAATTGGAAATCAAATGGATTGACTCTGAAGATATTACAGAAAAAACTGCCGGTACTTTGCTGAAGAGTGCCGATGGTATCATCATTCCCGGTGGTTTCGGCTCACGTGGTATCGAGGGCAAAATCAATGCCGCCCGCTATGCCCGCGAAAACAAGGTGCCTTACCTGGGCCTTTGCCTCGGTATGCAGATCGCCATCATCGAGTTTGCCCGTAATGTCTGCAAGTTGGACAAAGCCAACAGCAAGGAGATTGACCCCGACACGCCTTATCCGGTGATAGATTTCCTGCCGGGACAGAACGAGTACAGTATGCTGGGCGGAACCTTGCGTTTGGGCAAGTATCCCTGCAAGGTGAAAAAAGATTCCA
>JAGCSI010000022.1 GCA_017964255.1 Bacteroidales bacterium
AAGAGTAGGTCGTTGCCTCATCCTCTAGCGGCTCGCAGATGACTGCGGGCCGCTTTTTTTTTGTCCTTTCCGCTACTTCGCCGCAAGCCCGCCTTTCTGTTCCGTGATCATCTCAAATCCCCACCCTTCATTCTCATTCCAATCCTTCAATCGTAATCCCGTAATCTTGTAATCGACTAATCCTGTAATCATACTCTCCCTTGCGGCTGCCACAATGTGACAACTCTACATGGATGAACCCTTGAATTTTGAATTCTGAATTTTAATTTTTTTCCTTACCTTTGCCATCAGAAATTTTTTTCAATGAAAAAATATAAATCCGCTATTATCCTGTTTGCCGCGTTTGAGCTTCTCGCCGTGTCACTATGGCTGGCTACAGGCAATTTATTCTTTTTTCTCAATTTCTCCTATATAGGTATCTGTATTGGGGTAGGAATGGCACTGTCGGCCGCTGGCAAGAAATATGCCCGCGAGTTTGTCCAGTTCGGCGTGGGACTCTATATGTTCGTTTTCCTCGGCCTGATTTGCCGGGAGAACATGCAGATTGAGGGCTTCTGGTATTACCTGCTTTCAGGCTTCTTTGGGGCAGGGGTGCTGCATTATGCCGTCGCCAAGATTTTCGGTCCGCTGTTGTTCGGCAGAGGCTGGTGCGGCTATTGCTGCTGGACAGCCATGATTCTCGACCTGTTGCCCTACAAGGAGCCGCAAGGGCCACGAAAAAAGCTGGGCTTCATCCGTTACATCGTGTTTGCGCTGTCGTTAATCCTTATCCTACTGTTGTTCCATTTCGGAAAAGCCACCAAACACACCCTATT
Source organism: Bacteroidales bacterium (assembly GCA_017964255.1). Classification (GTDB taxonomy): domain Bacteria; phylum Bacteroidota; class Bacteroidia; order Bacteroidales; family WCHB1-69; genus RUG11690. The sequence goes on from JAGCSI010000022.1 coordinate 816, forward strand.
CGTGCTCTTCCTCATCGGCAATCTGGTCTATTACGTGGTCGGCATCACTTTGGCTGTGCTGTTCAAGGACAACCGCGCATTTTGCAAGTACATCTGTCCCATCACGGTCTTCCTCAAGCCGATGAGCTACTTCTCCTTGCTCCGCATTCGCTGCGACGAAGAGAAATGCATCCATTGTGGCAAGTGTCTGAAAGTTTGTCCGATGGATGTCGAGGTGAACAGCGATTCACGCCAACGCAAAAATGCCACGGAGTGTATTCTTTGTAATAAATGCAAGAAGGAATGCCCCGTAAAGGCGCTGAAATAACAATTGAAATCAATTCAAATAATATAAAAATGAAAACAAAAGAGATATACCTGGCGGGAGGCTGCTTCTGGGGAACGGAGCACTTCTTCAAGCAGATTGAGGGCGTTGTGGAAACCGAAGTGGGTTTCGCCAACGGACATACGGAAAATCCGACTTATAAGGAAGTTTACACCGACGAAACGGGCTATGCCGAAACTGTCCGTGTGGGCTATAATCCGGAGGTGGTGAGTCTGGAATTTCTGCTGCGGATGTTCTTCAAGGCCATCGACCCTGTGAGCTTGAACAAGCAGGGCCATGACGAGGGGACACGCTACCGTACCGGCATCTACTACACCGATGCCGAAGACCTGCCTGTAATCAACAAGGTATATGCCGAGGAACAGCAGCATTACGTCCTTCCGTTAGCCGTGGAGAAACAGCCACTGGAGCGCTTCTATACCGCTGAGGAGTATCATCAGGACTACCTCGACAAGAATCCCACAGGCTACTGCCACCTGCCCCAATCGCTCTTCGAATTTGCAAAGACAGCGAAAGATCACATGAAAAACTTAAAACTCATAATAATTGTTTTATGCTTGGCACTTGTAGTTGGTGCCTGTAAACAGAAAAATGTGGATTTCGGAGTTCATTCAGTGAATGGCAAACGTTGTATGGAACTCATCACCAACGAGCCTATTGGTGGCATGGAGGACAGCCGTTTGCAGGTGGAGAACGAATACTCGATTGTATGGCCTGACGAAGGCTGCTTGACCCCTGAGTTGGAGCAGGCGCTGATTCGCTTCACTTTTGGAGATACTGCCGCCAAAACATTGGAGGAAGCGACAGAACGTTTTTTAAAACGTACTTGGTTTGAGGAAGATGATGACATTCTCGATGGAATCAAAAGTTTTAAAACAGTTGATTCCATCACTTTGGAGCCATACAATTATGCCCATGTCACCAGCACTTGTGACCGCGATGACAACCTGGTGACCTTTTCGGTCTATACCGAAGGCAGTATGGCTTTCGCCGCTCATGGCTATTATGTGACCGATATCATGACCATCGACCTGAATACCAAGCGGATTGTACATCTGGAAGACCTCATTGACACCACAGAACTCGGGGAAGTGCTGATCCGTGCCCTGGAAGATCTGGTGGTTAACAAGGAAAATGGCAACACTACAGAATGCCTTTTTGAAGAATACAAAGAGTGTCTGCCTATGCCCGATTGCTTCTTCATTGACAGCACTCGCTCTGTCATCACCGCGGTCTATAACCAATACAGTGTACAACCCTACGCCTGCGGACCATTATTTGTTCAGATGCCCATTTTCTGGCTCTCCAAACATATCCCCCTCACGCCTTACGCCAAGGAAATCTTCGGTCCGGACGCATCGCTTTAAAAAAATCGTTTTTCAAGCATGGAAAGAAAGCAGAAGATAAGAAAAATCATTATCTTTGCAGAATCATTATATTTATATGGAGTTGTATCAATCAATTAATTTTATAAGCTTATGAAAAAAATTTTACTGGCAATGGTACTCTGCACTGTATGTACCTTCGGTGCTTTCGCACAAAATTATTCAACAGTCCAAATCACTCCGCAAAGCGGCAATTTGATTGTGAACGGAATCCCTCAGTTCTCCATCCCGAATTATGATCCCAGCGAAGTTCAGCTGGAACCTATTTCCGGATCTGTGGCTGTCCCCAGCGCCGACCAGATGTACACAGTTGCCGAATACGCTACCTTGGACAATGTATGGACCGCTTGCAATTCGTCCGCAGTATGGTCAAACAACCTGGTCACTCTGGACACCTATTCTGGCCAGGGAATGAACAACGGCTATGTGGCCTTGAAATTTGCCGGCAGCCCCAACACTTACGGTTATGCCAAATTTGACAAAAGCGTTTCTGGCGGTTGGACAGAGTTCGGTTATTTCACCAGCGGCAGTGGCATCGAGGATGTGACAAACACTATTTCCATCTATCCTAATCCTGTTGCGGAAGAACTTGTCATTAACAATGTTGAAGGTGCTCAGATTGCCATTTATTCCGTGAATGGACAAGAGGTGAAGCATATTGAGAATGCCAACGCTAATGAGCAGATACATGTTGCTGACTTATCCGCGGGTACCTACATTGTGCGGATCAACAGCCACGACAAAGTGATTACGATGAAATTTGTGAAGGAATAGGCTGAACAATTTGGCACATTCTTTTAATGGGTAGAAAAAAGTATCTTTACGAATACAAAATCAATAAAATTATGAAAAAATTTTTCCTTCTTCTCACTGCAGCGCTGATGTTTGCGGCCTGTGGTACAAAAGAAAAAAAGACCAATATGAAATTCCGCCCATTGGGCAACACCGGCCTGATGGTCAGTGAAATCAGCATCGGCTGCGGCGGTTTCGAGAAAATTGACAGTGCGGCTTCGTTAGAGCTGATGACTATGGCACTTGACAGCGGCATGAATTACATCGACCTTTACGATGCCAGTCCCGTGACCCGCAGCAATATCGGCTACGCCTTGAAGGGTCGTCGCGACGAGATGATCATCCAGGGACATATCGGCAACACTTTCAAGAATGGGCAGCATAGCCGCACCCGTGACCTGGAGGAAACCAAGGCCAGCTTCGAGGACATGCTGACGCGTCTTGGTACCGACCATATCGAGGTGGGTATGATTCATATCGCCGAC
>JAGCSI010000023.1 GCA_017964255.1 Bacteroidales bacterium
TGCAAATTATTTTCTTAAACCTAACTTCTTGATGATAGCTCTGTAGCGTTCGATGTCTTGTTCCTTCAAGTATTCGAGCATTCTTTTTCTCTTACCCACGAGAGCGATCAAGGAACGTTTTGTAACAAGGTCTTTCTTGTTAGTTTTCATGTGTTCCGTAAGGTGTTTGATACGGTGGGTGAAAAGAGCGATCTGGCTTTCAGGTGATCCGGTATCAACTTGGCTTTGTCCGTAATCTGCAAAAATCTGCTGTTTAACTTCTGTTGATAAGTACATAATAAATTTCTCTTTTTAAACTTTTTTGTTACAATTCTTTTTCGGGGTGCAAAAGTACAATTTTTTTCGTTATCATCAACATATATTTATAAGAAATTTTTTTTGAGGAAATTTATGCCGAAGAGAGGGGCTTGTTTGTGGAAATTTGTGTTATTTTTGCATGATGAAACATTTTTTGCCGATAACGAAGAAAGAACTGGACTATCTCGGCTGGGACGAGGTGGATGTGATCCTGATTTCGGGGGACGCCTACGTGGACCATCCCTCGTTCGCCGCTGCGGTTATAGGACGTACTTTGGAGGCCCAGGGTTATCGGGTGGCCATTCTGCCGCAACCGAACTGGCAGGACGACCTTCGCGATTTCAAGAAACTGGGCAAACCGCGGCTTTTCTTCGGCATCACTGCCGGCAACATGGACTCGATGGTCAACCATTACACTGCCTTCAAGCGCTTGCGCAGCGATGACGCCTATACACCTGGTGGACAGGCGGGCTTTCGGCCTGATTATGCGACCATTGTGTATTCGAAGATTGTGCGTCAACTGTTTCCCGATGTGCCCATCGTCATCGGTGGGGTGGAGGCTTCGATGCGCCGTCTGGCCCATTACGATTATTGGAGCGACAGTTTCAAACCGTCCATCCTGCAAGAGAGTGGTGCGGATATATTAATATATGGTATGGGAGAAAGGCCGATTATGGCGGTGGCGCAGGCGATAGAGCAGGGGGACTGGCGTTCGCGACTGCCCGATATTCCGCAAATCGGCTACATAAGCTCGAATGTAGAGGCTTACCGGGAGAATAAGGATACTATTTTTCTTCATTCTTTTGAAGAAGAGAAGAAAGACAAACGCAAGTACGCCGAGGATTTTGTGCTGTTTGAGAAAGAAAGCAACAAGCGCCGGCAGCGGATGTTGATTCAACCCTACGAAAATAATTTCTTGGTGATTAATCCGCCATACGATACGCCCACGGAGGAGGAGATGGATCAATTTTCCTTTTTCGACCGGATGATGAACGCTCCGCATCCCAAATATTTGAAGCGTGGGGCGATTCCGGCTTTCGAGATGATCAAGAACTCTATCAATATCCATCGGGGTTGCTTTGGCGGTTGCAGTTTCTGTGCCATTGCCGCCCATCAGGGCAAGTATGTGGCCTCGCGTTCAGAGAAGTCCATATTGGCTGAGGTGGAGGACTTGGCGCAGCGTGACTATTTCAAGGGGCACATTTCCGACTTGGGAGGTCCGTCCGCCAACATGTACCGTATGCGGGGCAAGAATCCCGAATTGTGCGAGCGTTGCCCGCGTCCTTCCTGCATCTTTCCGAAGGTGTGTAAAAATTTGAATATCAATCATAAGCCAGTTATAGAACTCTATCGGAAGGCGGCTAAAGTCAAGGGAGTGAAACACATCACGATTGGTAGCGGTATCCGTTATGACATGCTTTTGAGTGATGCGCAGACTGACAAAGAGAATGGCTTGAGCGACTATATCCGTGAGGTGGTAAATCACCATGTGTCGGGGCGACTGAAGGTGGCACCGGAGCATACCGCCTCGCATGTGCTGCAGAAGATGCGCAAACCCGAGTTTGAGCAATTCCATCGTTTTCTGGAGAAATTCAACCAGGCCAATCGACAGTCGGGCAAGAACCAACAGTTGATACCTTATTTCATTTCCTCACATCCGGGATGTACCATGCAGGATATGAGGGAGTTGTCAAAGTTATCGCATCAAAATCATCTGATGACGGAGCAGGTGCAGGATTTCACGCCCACGCCCATGACTTATTCCACTGCCATGTATTATTTGGGCTTCGACCCCTACACTGGCGAGAAGGTACACGTAGCCCGTGACCTGCGGGAAAAAAGAGAGCAGAATGGCTGGTTCTTTACAAAGAAGGCTCCCAATTCTTCACCTCGACGCTAAATTAAGGTAGTAGCGTATCTTCGATACGCACCAGCGAAGTAGATTACCACCACCCCACACTGCGCTGCGCTTGTGCGGGGTTAATAGGATGATGTGCTTTCAGCACATCCAGCGAACGGCAACAGCTATTAATTGTTAACTGTCAACTGTTTACTTTTAACTGTCCAGTGCTTTGCATATATCGGCAAACACTTTGTCGATAGTTTGCATACCGTTGATTTCAATCAGCTTGCCCTGTTTCTGATAGTATTCAATCAGTGGGTGGGTAAGCTTGAAATACTGAGCGGTGCGGTTCTTGGCCACCTCGGGGGTGTCGTCGGTGCGGCCCAGTTCGGCGGCGCGTTTCAGGATGCGCTTGATGATTTCCTCTTCTTCAATCTTGATATAGATAACCTTTGAAATGCTGATGGGTTTGTCGTAGTTGATGCCGTCCATCATGTGGGCCTGCTCAAGGGTGCGGGGCACGCCGTCGAGGATATAGCCTTTGCATTCACCTAATTTGGACAGGAAGCTGTTCAGCATGTCCAAGGTGACATCATCGGGGCAGAGTTCGCCGCGTTCGATGATGCTTTTGGCTTTCAGACCGATAGGAGATTGAGAGGCGATTTCCTTGCGGAACATGTCACCAGTGGAGATGTGGTACAATCCGAATTTCTCCATGAGTTTTGGGGCTTGGGTGCCCTTTCCGCTGCCGGGTGCGCCCAGCAGCACGATGTTGCATTGTTGAGTACTCATAATTATATTGTTTTATTCAGTTACTTGATAAATATCCGTCAGATTCCGTCCCCAGCCGTCATAGTCGAGGCCATGGCCTATCACAAATTTGTTGGGGATGGGCAGTGCCACATAATGTACGGGCAAATCTTTTTTATAGGCATCGGGTTTGAAGGCCATCGTAGCCATGCGAACATCCTTGGCATGGGCGTCCATCAACATTTTGTGCATGTGCTCGTAGGTTACCCCCGTGTCCACAATATCCTCGATAATCAGCACGCGTTGTCCGGTCAGGTCCTCGTTCAGTCCCACCAGTTCCTTTACCTGGTTGGTGGAGGAGGTGCCGCTATAGGATGAGAGCTTGACGCAGGAAATGCGGCAGGGCATGGTTAGTTTTTTCATCAGCTCCACGGCAAAAACAATGGCACCGTTCAAAGTGACCAATAAAATGGGCTGGTCGTTTTTATAGTCTTCGTTAATCTGTTTCGCCACGCGCTCAGTAGCTTCTTCTATTTCTTTTTCAGAAATATACTTGACAAAGGTCTTGTCTAAAAAGGTGATTTTATCCATAGTTGGCAATGCATAAAGACGTGCAAAGATACGAAAAATAATTAGCAAATTAGTCAATTAGTTAATTAGCAAATGAATTTTAAATTTAGTACAAGAAACTCACAAATTACGGCCCATAAAAACAATTGGCACATTTACAAATTTGCTAATTTGCTAATTGAAAAATTCACTATCTTTGCAAAAAATATTGGACAATGAAAAGAATAATCGTTTTATTAGCTCTGGCTGTGGTTTGCTGCACGGCATGTCGTTATAAAGAAGGTCCGGGAATCAGTTTTGTGTCTCCGGAATATCGTATTACGGGTACATGGAATCTCGAGAAAGTGTTTCTGAATGGGACGCAGATTACAGAGACCGAATATCTTGCCAATATCCCCAATACCTATTATGTCTTTGAATTGGATGGGATAGTGGATGTTTTGTATTGGTATGAGAATGCCATGCAATCGGCGATATATGGCAATTGGAACTTCCAGAATAACTGTAAGGAGTTGGTCATGGATTTTAAGTTGAAAACCCAGCGATATTATTATGTGGCTGAGATCAGGAAGTTGAGCAAAAAGGAATTGTTCTATGAGTACAATGACGAATACGGTAATCACTGGCGATTGGAGTTGGCTTGTATTTCCCGTACAAATTGATATTTGTAAGTTTCGTGATAGGAAAAGGGCTGTGGTTTTGCCACAGCCCTTTTAGCATATATAATTTTGAAGATTTGTCATTGTTAGTCCCCTAAGCATATGCCTGTGCGGCGTGCGGTGTGAACCAGAAAGTCTTTGTTGGGGTTCACCAGATGAGGTTTTTTCAAGGCTTCTTCAAGAGGTACATATAAGATGTTCGGGTGATGGTAGGTCACCATGTTGCCGAATTTGCCTTCCTTCACCAGTTCGAAGGCTTTCACGCCGAATTCGGTGGCCAGAATGCGGTCGAAGGCAATGGGGGTGCCGCCACGTTGCAGGTGTCCCAATACGGTTACTCGGATGTCGTGTTCTATGCCAAGGTCAGCCAGTTCCTGTTTCAGTTTGTCACCCACACCGCCCAATTTGATATGGCGGTCACCGATAGCGGTGGGGTTGGTACCGGTCACTTTGCCGTCGAGGGCTTTGGCTCCTTCGGCGATGACGATATTGCAGAAGCCGTAACCATTGTTGTAGCGTTCTTCTATCTTTTTGGCTATTTGGCGAGGGTCGTATGGTATTTCCGGAATGATACATACGTCGGCGCCACCGGCAATGGCGGTGTGCAGAGCAATCCAGCCGGCATCGCGGCCCATCACCTCCATGATGAATACACGGCTATGGCTCTCGGCAGTAGTCACAATCTTATCGAAGCACTCGGTGGCGATTTGTACAGCGGTTTGGAAACCGAAGGTGAAGTCGGTCGACGACAGGTCATTGTCGATGGTTTTGGGTACGCCCACCACATTGATGCCCATTTTGCTCAAGGCCAGCGAAATGGCTTGCGAGCCATCACCGCCGATATTGATCACTGCGTCGATACCCATGTTGTCGAGGCGCTTTTTCATCAGTTCCGAGCGATCTTCGGTCACCCAGCTGCCATCGTCTTGCTTTACTGGAAAATAGAATGGGCCGCCTTTGTTGGTGGTTTTGATGATGGTACCGCCTTTCACATGCAGGCCGCTCACGCTTTTTTCGGTCAGTTCCACAATCTCGACGGTGTCTTTCAGAATGCCGTTAAACGACTCGATGCTTCCAAACACCTGCCAGCCCTCTTCCTGGGCGGCGCTTTTCACGATGCCTCTAATCACGGCGTTCAATCCAGGGCAGTCGCCTCCGCCAGTGGCTATCAATATTTTCTTCGACATAATGATTCTGTTTTATTCTGCAAAGATACAAAATTTTTTCTCATACTTTTCCACAGATGGAAAAGTATGCAAAAGATCTTTTGCCGATTGGAATGCAGCCGCACAAGCTCGTCCCCCTCGCCAATCGGCCTTGCCCTCGCACGCAGCGTCAGGGCGATATGCAGTCCATCCGAATTGCAGGACTTAATAGAGCAATTGAGGATGCCCTGAGAGCGGTGTAGTGACATCAACATCATACAACGTAGTTGTACCACTTAAACCGAGCAGAGGATTAAAAAAAAGAGGATGACTATTTCTAGTCACCCTCTTACATTATAAGGTTTTAATGGTATTACTTCACGATAACCACTTTCTTGAAGATAGCGTTGTCGACTCTTACCAAGTAGATACCTGCGCTTGACATGCTGATGGTCTCAGTCTCGCTGGCGTCGGCACGCTGGTAGATGCAACGGCCGTTCATGTCGTATACGAATACGTCGTGGCCTTCTGCACCGCAAACGGTAATCGTGCTATTGTGAGCGTATATGAGGACATTGGAAGCATCGATATTGTTGATACCAGTAACGTCGAAGACGGCAATGAGAGTGATGTCTTCGGTCACTGTGAAGGTGTAAGGATTAGTGGCATTGATAATGTTACCTTCTCCATCAATCCAGTTTACAAATTGGTAACCTGTGTTGGGAGTGGCAGTAACGGTTACTACGGTGTTCTCAGCTACCTGGCCACTGTGGGTGCTTGTAACGTTACCCATATTGGGATCAGAACTGCTGACAGTAACATTGTAGTATGTCACCTGAGGATCGTTGGCCTCGAAGGTAGCAGTGAGGGTGATATCACCAGTTACCGTGAAGGTATATGGATTAGCGGTGCTCACTTGGGTGGTGCCATTCATCCAAGCCACGAAGTGGTAGCCATCGAGAGCGGTGGCGGTAGCGGTGAAGGAGCTGCCTTCGTTAACCGTGTTGGCACCGGCAGGAGATACCGTACCCATAGTGGCATCAGCAGTGTTCAGTGTCACAGTGTACTGTGTGACAGGAGTTGTACTAGCCACAAAAATAGCGGTGATAACAATAGAAGCATTATTGTCTGTCAGGTTTTGCGACACAGTGCCTAAGTTTATTGGGTTGGCAAATCCTTGTTCACCAGCATGGATAGTGTCAGTATTATTTACAGTACCGTTAACCATAATGGCCCAAGCCCAAGCATTCAGTTCATAACCGGTGTTAGCTGTAGCAGCTGCGGTGATAGCATCACCCACATAGGTGGTATAGGTGCCAGGAGCGGGAGTGGTGGTACCCATAGTGGCATCGTTCACTACGTAGGTGATGGTGGTGCTGTCGGGTAAACCTGCTTCGAAGAAGGCCTTGAAGACAACTGTCTCATAATGCATCCAGGAAGAAGCGAGAACATAATAGCCATTGGCGTATTGAGGACCAAATTCTTGCGTTTGGCCACCCAAAGTGATTTCCCATTTGAGGAAGTGGAAACCAGCGTTGGCTTGTGAACCGAAGTGGATGGTGTCACCGTCCAAATATAAGTAAGTGCCAGGAGCTGGAATGGTAGTGCCCATAGTGGCATCATCCACCTCGAAGGTCACGGTCAAAGTGTCGGGTGCAGGGGGTATATAGCCACCTTGGAACAATGCGATGTCATCAATGAGCAGGTAGTTCTGGTCGTAGCTGTCATGGTGGTGGAAAGCGATATAGACTTCTTGGCCGGCGTATGAGGTGAGGTCAACCATGTTATGAACATAGTCATTAACACTGTCCGGAGAAACAGAAAGCAATGTTGCGGTGAAAGCGGCTGTATCATTAGTGGTGGTAGAGATTTTTACGTCATAGAGTTCTGTGGGGTAGTAGGAACTTACTCTGTGCCACCAGGAGAGAGTGATGCTGTCATTTGAGACGTTAGGCAGTACAAACTTGGGAGAAATCAACCATGCGTTAGCATGCATAGCACCACTATTGTAGCTAAAAGAAGCAGCTGCATTTGTACCGCTATGGGCGTAGTTGGCATTGTTAATGACGCTCCAAGGCATACCGTCGCTACTGCCGTTCACAGTGGACCAGCAGCCGAGACCGGCTTCAAAGCCTTCGTTGTAAGGCAGAGAGGTAATGTTGGCACATTCGGTCATGGCGATGATGGTGGCTACGGTAGCACTGTCGTCGGCAGAGCAGATGGCTTGTACACCGAATACATAGCTGGTGCCAGCGTTGAGGCCCGTGAAGGTGTAGGTGGTAGTTGTTACATTGGCCTCGAAGTTCTCGCCGTTGTACACATCATAGCTGGCGGCGGTGCCAGTCCAGCTGATGGTGATGCTGGTTTCAGTAACAGCGTCAACGGTCAGTGCGGTAGCGGGCATACAGCTTGGGCAGGCATCGGCCAAGGTGAAGAAAGTTCCGCTTACGTCATCGCCGTTGGCAGTGAAGACTGCTGAGTTGCCACCATCATAGATGGTAAAGTCGCATTCATCGTCATAAGAACCAGCGTTCCAAACGAAGGATACCGGAACGCCACTGCAAACTGAGAAGCTAGTAGTGGTGGTGCTACCAGTAACAGTGAAACTGCCTACTTGAACTCCTGATTGCATCACTGATATAGATGCACCATTCCAACCGTCACCATAATCATCGGTACCGGTAATGGTAATCTGGCAGCTTCCGTTTTCGCAATCTGTGGTGGCACTGACGGTTCTTAAAATGGAAGCGTCAGTGGCTGAACAGTTGGCTACTACACCGAAAATATAGTTGGTGCTGCCAGTGAGGCCGGTAACTTCATATTCAAGGTCGTTCACGTTGTCGGCAACGACAGAAGTGTCGGCCATGTTATAAATGGTATAGGTCGCTCCGGTATTGTTTGCGTCGCTCCATGAAAGGAAAACGCTGTTAGCGGTGACGCTGTCAGCCGCAAGTTCGGAGACAGGATAGCAGATAGAACCAGTACTCTCTGCAACATTGATGTTGTCGATGTGCAGGTCGTTATCACCGCCAGCCACTGTGGACTCAGCATAGAAGGCAATTCTGATGGTATTGCCGATGTGGCTGCTTAAGTCAATATACTGAGGAGTATAGACAGTGCCAATAAGAGAAGTCAAATTGATTGTAGTAGTATTAAGTGAATCCCAGGTTAGACCACCATCGTTGGAAACAAGAACCATGAATATGTCGTCTGTAATGTCTCCTTCAGCAGGAATAGCTTGATTCCATTTGGTGAAAGCTGCATCGAATGACAGTAATGGAGATGTGGCATTGGTGAGGTCGATTTCAGGAGTGATTATCCATTTGTTGCATGAGGTGCCATAGATGTTGACATAGTAATGTCCAGCAGGCAGACCGTCTCTTTCAGCGGAAGTGTACGTCCAGCCTGGAGTGGAGAGGTTTAGAGTGTCACCTCCAAATATTTCGCTGGCAGAGGTGCTGGTTGCGCCGTTCCAGCAGGGATCATTATTTACAGAAGCGGAGAAGTCTTCCGTAAAGGGCAATTCTGTGGGTGCACAGGTTGTGCGTGCACTGGTATAAACGGTTATTGCATCGCCGGCAGTACAGTTGGCTTGCACACCAAAGAGATAGTTGGTGTTGGGGTTAAGATCAGTGATAGTGTATGAGTTGTCAGTAATACCATTCATAATAATGGAGGTATCAGACATGTCGTAAATAGTGTAGCTGCTTGCATCGCCAATCCAAGTCAGTGTGGCGGTGGAGGAGGTGATATTGGAGACAGTGAGGTTGCTTACGGGCATACAGTCAGGCTGTTGGCCGGGAGTGTAGTTGAAAGAGGTTTTAGGCAGAAAGTTCCGCTGGCTAATATAGGAACCATAGCCGCCCATGGAAGTACCAGTGGCAGTTATACCATACCAGTTACAGGAAACATAGTTACCGGAAACAGTCTGCAGGAAGCCGATCATGAGGTTGCCACCCATATAGGTATAAGGAGTAGTGAAGGTAACTTCCATCTTGTTGTTGTTGATGGAAAGACTGCCGGCATATACCTGGGTCATGGTTGTGTAATCAGCGAGACTGGACAATGTAATATCATTGGTTTCGGTCATGTAAACATCAAACTGGGCAGCACCCCAGTCTACGGAAGACTCGCTCGCATAAAATGTCAGTTTGTTGATGGTACTGAACAATATAGTAGTAAGGTCGTTTGCGGGTATGATGAACTGGCTCTTAGTGATATTGTCAACCCATGTTCCGTAAACAGGTACGTATTGGTTGGTGGTTGTGCCATCATTGACGGTAAGAATATAGGCATTGGTAGGGGTGAAGGTGATGGTGGGGCTCCAATCGCTCTGGTCGGTAGCGTCGCAGTAAGCACGCACCTTTGCGGTGTAGACGGCCTCAGGGGTAAGGCCAGTGAGATCGTAGGGGTTCGTGGTAGCGTCAATAAGGTTGTTTTCATCGCCATTGAGGCAGATCTGCCATGCGGTGGCGTTGCCATTCTCTGTCCAACTTAAGCTGGCCACAGTGCCATCGCCAGGGGTAAGGCTAGCGGTGAGTGCAGAGGGGCTCAAACAAGTGGGAGCAGCACCGATAGTGATGTCGTCGATTCCCACACCATAGCCGTACTCATCCGTCATCTCGAAGGCAAGCTGATAAGTAGCACTAAGATTGGTGAGTGTGATGGTCTCTTCAGTCCAAGTGGCATAAGCTTGGGTGGAGAAGTCTTGAAGTTCTGTCCATGTACCAGTATTGCTGGTTCGATAATAGACGGTCAGTCCATCATAGTCGCCAGCCCATGAACGCTGCACGTGCCAAAATGTGAGTTGGGCGGTGGTGAAAGCGCTCATGTCGAGCACCGGTGTAATCAGCATGGTAGTGTTGCCCGTTGTGCCATGAGTGATTGCGGCATTGTAGGAGCCAGTATGAGCACCCGTAGCGGTGGAATAGTCGCCAGTGGTTACTGACCATGTTCCGTTTCCGGACTGTGTCCAGCAGTCGGGTATGCTGCCTCCTTCAAAACCTTCAGTGAAAGCCGCCGATGAGGTGACAACAATCGGCTGCGTGCAGTCAGTCTGCGCCTGCAATGCAAACGGCAGAAATAGTACCGCAAGCATCAAAATTCGTAGAAATTTTTGCATAATGTTTTAGTTTAAGTTGATAATAAATGAATTGGTTATTGTATGGTTTCCTAAAAAAAACGGGTGCAAATATACAATATTTTTAAATGACAAAATACTTGTCAGTCGAAAATTCTGTTAAAATTTCGTATTTTTGCCAACTCATTTTTAAATCCAGATAAAATCAAAGGTATGAAAAAAATATTAATTTTTGCGTTGCTGTGTGTGTTGACGGTGTTTCAGGCCCATGCGGTGCTGAAAGAGAAGGATTTACCCCAAACCCTGGGTGTGCTGCGCGCTGAGCTGGAGCAGGCTTATAATCAGCAACAGGTTTTGATGGACATGTTTGAAAAACGCAATTTGGAACAGCATGCCAACTTGATCAGAATGATGCAGAACAGCAACCAGATTGCCCTGATGCTGTATTCGCAGAACAGTGATTTTACTTTTGATATGGCCTACGCCTGCCAGGCGGCTACCGAGCAGTATCATCAGCTGAAACAGCGCAATATGCCCTATAACAAGATGATTGAGCGCCTTCAGTCTGAGATAGAACGCTATGATGCCTTGATACAAACCCTGCAGAACCTGCCCCCGCGCATGTTGCCTAATGGACAGCTGGCCAGTTTGCCTGATTCGATTCGGAATACAATGCCCAAAATGTTGCTTGATACCGCCAAAAACCTGCTGTATATTCTGGACCAGCAGGGACTGGAAGACCGTGAGGCCTGTGTGGATTATGCCACTGTCCTGCGCGACAACTATATTAAGATGCTCGAAAACCTGGAACGCGATCAGGAACACTACGAAAGGGTGAGCAACAGGGTGAAACAATTGTACGTTTATGCCCAGTCGAAATACGAGAACATCCAGAGAAATATCTTTGTGAATGGTGGACAGAACTATTTCCAGACCCTCAAAAGACTGAAGATGTATATGGCGATTGCCAAGCAGGATGTGGATGGCAAATACAAACCTTTCGAGACCCGTTCGGAATGGCGTGGTCCCGTGGTTTTGGGTATCAGCGTGTTTATGCTGTTTTATATCTTGGTGGCTAGTCTGCTCAGCTATGTCATCGTGCGGTGGTTGCTGCCCAAGAAATGGCGCAATCATTTCAAGGAAAACAACAAGCGTCCTTTCGTGATGCTGGCTTTCGGGGTCGCGATTTTCGCCATCTCCATCACTATTGCCATGTTCTTTGTGAAACAGAATTTTGTGAGGATGGCCATCAACCTGATGATTTTCTTCTCGTGGTTGGTGGAGGTGATTCTGATATCACTGCTGATTAGGTTGGACGACAAGCAGATACGCGCCGGTGTGCGCTCATACACCCCCTTCGTGATTATGGCTTTTGTGGTGATTGTCTTCCGTATGATTTTGATCCCCAACAATCTGGTCAACCTGATTTATCCGCCCATTTCGCTGCTGTTTACCATTTGGCAGCTTAGGGTGATGAGAAAAAAAGTAGCCAAGTTGCCCGACAGCGATTTGATTTACACGGTGGTGTCGTTTATTGTGATGGTGGTGTCGTGTGTGGCCTCATGGTTAGGTTATGTGTTGCTGGCCGTGCAGATTATGGTGTGGTGGATGATACAGCTGGCGGCTATCCAGACCATCACCTGTTTGTACGATTTGGCCAAAATGTACGAGTCGGGCCGTCTGGTTCGCAATATTGCCGAGGCGAAAGGCGAGAAAATCAGAAATGATGCCGAATTGCAGAAGTATTACAGGAAAATACAGCCCAGAATGGCCAAGGGTGAGTTTATCGGACAGACCTGGTTCTATGATTTTGTTCTCAAGGCTTTGCTGCCGGTTATGGCGGTGCTGACTATTCCGATAGGGGTTTATTGGGCCTCCACCATTTTTGAGATGACTTCCGTTTGCCGCAAGATTTTCTTCTATGTGTTCCTCGACAAGCCGGGCTTTATTCAGCTTTCCTTGTATAAGATATGCTTGGTACTGGAGCTGTTTTTCATTTTCCGCTATCTGAATTACGCCATCAAGGCATTCTACCAGTTGTTGAAAAAACGCAGTAAGAAAGAAGGCAAAGCGCAGGGCAACATTACGCTGGCCAACAATATCATCTCTATTTTGGTATGGGGCTTGTACGTGGTGTCGGCCTTGATGATTCTGCAGGTGCCAAGTAGCGGTATCTCTATCGTAATGGCAGGTTTGGCTACCGGTCTCGGTTTCGCCATGAAAGACTTGCTGGAGAACTTCGTCTATGGTATCTCGCTGATGACTGGACGTCTGCGGGTAGGTGACTATATCGAGTGTGACGGCATCCAGGGCAGGGTGGACAGCATCAATTACCAAAGCACCCAGATTGTGACCCTCGATGGCAGTATTATGGCTTTCCAGAATTCGGCTCTGTTCAGCAAGAATTTCAAAAACCTGACCCGCAACCACGGCTATGTGCTCGTGAAAATTCCGGTTGGCGTGGCTTACGGTGTGAATGTGGAGAAGGTTCGCAATGTGATGGTGAAAAGTTTGGGCGCTATGTCCATCAAGAACGACGCGGGCAAGAATGTGGTGGATCCCAAGCAGGGCTTCAAGGTGATATTCAACGATTTTGGCGACAGCAGTGTTGATTTGTTTGTGACTTGTTGGGTGCTGGTGGAAGAGAAAGCCGGGGTAGTGGCTAAAATCAAAGAGGTGATTTATAATACATTGAACAAGAACAATATTGAAATCCCCTTCCCACAACGTGATGTGTATATCCGCCAGATGCCGAAATACGAGGAGACAGGTAACAGTGGACAGGGGTCAGAAGTTAAGAACTGAAAACTGAAAACTGAAAATTGAAAACTGAAAATTAAGAACTTGGAATTGTTCCATTTGCACCTTAAAAATCATTTGCTAATTTGCTAATTAACTAATTTGCTAATTGAAATTTTCGTATCTTTGCAAAGTACATTTTGAAAGAAGCGATGAAAGAGAAAAATTCTGATATACATATCATCATTGACGCGGGGGCTACCAAAACCGAATTCGTGGTGATGCAGGGGAAGGAGCTGGTGCATCAGTTTTTCGCCACTGGTATTAACGCCAATTATTCCACCGACGAGCAAATTGACAAGGTGTTCGATCATTTTGTGCAGTCGCTCTCCAAGGAATATTCGAAGCCTGCGCAAATCACCTACTACGGAGCAGGCTGTGCCGGCGAGCAGAATGCCATGCGCATTGCGGCGGTCATTGCCAAATATTTCACTTCCGCATCGTTCAAAATCTATTCCGATCTGATGGAGGCTTGTCACGCTTTGTGTGGCCAGCAGCCGGGTTTGGTCGCCATTCTGGGCACTGGCTCGAGTTCCTGCCTGTATGATGGCGCGAAAATTGTGAAACGTGCCCCTTCGTTGGGTTATCTGATTGGAGATGAGGGCAGCGGTACGCATCTGGGCAAGAAGCTGGTGTCAGCCTATATGATGGAGAAATTGCCGATGTATATGCTGGATGAGATAGAGAAGACCTTTGACATCAATCCTCCAAAGGTGATTCAGCGCATTTATCGCAAGGCCAGCCCCAATAAGTTTTTCGCCTCTTTTTCGCCTTTTATCCAGAAGTATGTCGAGGATCCGGTCATCAGGACTTTGTGCAAGGAAGCTTTCGCGGAGTTTTTTGACAACCAGATTGGCTATTACGACAAGATGACTTACGAGTCGGTGAGTCTTATGGGGTCTGTGGCTTTCCATTTCAGGGAGGTCATTGAGGAGGTGGCGGCGGAGAAGAATATCAATTTGGGTACCATCATAGGTTCTCCGATGCCGAAGTTGATAGAGTATCATACGCAATATCTGTAGAACTATTCACGTTATCAGAAAAAATAGCATCATGATTATATCGAACCAGGATGAGTTGACCAAAGTGGCGGAAGACCTGCTGCGGAAACATGCCGATGAGCGTGTCTTCGGCTTCTATGGCGAAATGGGGGCGGGCAAGACCACGCTGATCAAGGAAATATGCCGGCAGTTGGGCGTTACTGCAACGACCTCCAGTCCTACTTTTGCCATTGTGAATGAGTATTATACTGCAGAAGGGGAGCCTGTTTATCATTTTGACTTTTACAGAATAGATTCGATTGACGAGGCAGTGAAAATAGGTTTTGATGACTATCTTTATAGTGGCTCTTATTGTTTTATCGAATGGACGGAAAAGGTGGAAGAAATGCTGACTGACGATTATGTGAGGGTGGATATCAAGGTTTTGGAAGACGGAAGACGCGAATTTATATATTGAGACAAGATTTGTAAATATTGAGATATGGATTTGGCGATGCATTATTTGCCGGAGGCGAAAACACAGGAACAGACGTTCTTTCTTGAAGAGATGGAACAGCCTGTGACTTTGGGTTTGGTGAGGGGCGACCGTCCGATTCCGGATGTGGTGTTGTTTACACCCGAGGTGGTGGGCAAGATGACAGAGCAGGGGATTAAGGTTTATGTGCAGCGCGACTATGCCTCCCATACCCGTTTCAGCAATATGGATTACGCCGATGCAGGCGCCGAGATTATCGATGATTTCTTTCCTTTGGTGGAAGTGTCGAAGGTGCTGGTGAAGTTTTCCCCTTTTACCGAACAAGAATTGGAATTGCTGAGGGATGGGCAGATTGTGATTTCCAGAGTGATATTCAATGAATTGACACATAGATATATACAGCTTCTTCAGCAGAAACAGGCATACGCAATAGCCATCAATCTGATTACAGGCAAGGATAATTGGAGCGAACTGGACAATATCCTGATGTCATCGGCGGATGCCGACATCATGAACAAGCGTTTGGGGATGTTTATCCTGCCCTTGGCAGAGGCTGTTTTGTATTCTAAAAATTTCCGTGTGGTGGTGCAGACCAATCCCGCCTTGTTGCAGAGTGTTTTTTGTTATAAAGGCATCCTTTGTAACCGTGTCATTGCCGAGCAATTGGACATGATGTGGAAGGATATTCTTTCGTTGTGTTTCGATCTGAATTAGTGTAATGGAACCGATTGGTTCACAGTTAAGTACTATGACATCATATTGTTTTTTTCTGAGGAAATCCATACTGATAGGATTGTTTATGCTGCTGTGCAACTTTATGACGGCGCAGCAATTTAGCGATGACTTTTATACATTTGAGCAGAACATGGTTAAGTGCAAGAAGGATGCTGGGACTGTGCGGGCTGATTTGGATGCAGTGGTTCGTTCTTGTGAGGAAATTGTCCGCACACATCCAAGTGAGGGTCCCCATGCTTTGCTCCTGGTGGGAGAATTATACAAAGATGCCGCCAATGAGGAACTTCGTGACAGCCGTCTTTCCCAAAAGTATTACCGCAGGGCATATGCCACATCAAACCCCGATGACCACTTTACTCGTTCCAAAGCTCTGTATTGTCAGGGTTTATTGTATTATTATAACCGTCAAGACTTTCCACAAGACTTTGATTCCGCCTATTACTATTTCAATCAGGCGGCACGTTATGAGGACTTGTATTTGGTGGGAGTGGCCACATTGTTACAATATGGTTTTGGAGTGGAGCAAGATGAAAAGTCCGCATTAGCCAATTATGCGGTCGCTATTGCAGGCGGAAGCGACTGTTTCGCTGATTTCTACGCTACGGAATATACTCTTCGTGCCCGAACAAATGGCACTTTGAATACAGAGGCCTACGACAATTACCGCAGGTATTTCGTAGAGAATAATCTGAATAGGAACTGGTTATCTGCTTTGCCTCTTTTGAAGGCGGCGGCGGAAGCGGGTTATCCTCCGGCAATGCTGGACTTGTCCATTTTTTATATGAATGGAAAAATTATCTCTGATCGGCAAGAAATAATTGATCAGGCAGACCGTGTATTACAGCAGGCCGTCAAGGCAGGTTATGTGCCGGCAATGTACCAGTATGGTTTTCTGCAGGAGTGCCAGTTGACTTCTGCTGGGGATAAAAGGGCTAAAACCATGTTTGAATATTATAAGCGTTCCGCGGAA
>JAGCSI010000024.1 GCA_017964255.1 Bacteroidales bacterium
GGTTTGCAAGCACTGCGATGTGACATTGACTTATCACAAACGAAGCAATTTGCTGAAATGCCACTATTGCGGCTATGCGGTGGAGGTGCCCAAGGAATGTCCGCAATGCCATAGCACCGATATCGAGATGCGGGGCTTCGGTACCGAAAAGGTGGAAGACGCTTTGGCAGAACTGTTTCCAGAGGCAACAGTAGCTCGTATGGATATGGATACTACGCGCAACAAGAATGCATACCAGAAAATCATTTCAGACTTCGAACAGCATAAAACCGATATACTGGTGGGCACGCAGATGGTGACCAAGGGCTTGGATTTCGACCGTGTGAGTGTGGTAGGCATCCTGAATGCCGACAACCTGATGTCTTATCCGGATTTCCGCTCTTTTGAAAAGGCGTTCCAGATCATGTCGCAGGTGAGTGGCCGCGCTGGTCGCAAGGAAATACCGGGCAAGGTGGTTATCCAGACTTATCAGCCCAGTCATCCGGCATTGCAGTATGTGGTCACCAACGACTATCAGAGCATGTATCGCCAGCAGATTGCCGAACGCAGGCAGTTCAATTTCCCGCCGCTGTGCCGTCTGGTGAAAATCACCCTGAAACATGCCAATGACGAGCTGGTCAACGAGGCGTCGCTGGCTTTGGCGCCATTGCTGCGAGAGGCTTTCCCGCATCGGGTGTTGGGTCCCGAATGGCCCTTGGTCTCCCGTATCCAGAATTACTATATGAAAGATTTCTGGATTAAGTTGAATAAGGATAACAATTTGGTTCAGAATAAATTACTGCTGCAACAAATCCTGCATGATTTCCAAGGCGACAGCAGGTACAAAGCCATCCGCATCATCATCAATGTGGACGCATAACGTGTCTTTTATACCCCCTTTCTTATGTAGCCACAAAAGAAAACTGTGGAGGCGCGTAATTCCCCTTCTATTAGAAGGGGTGCCTGGAGGGTGGGGTAGTGACGTAAATATCACAGCAAAACTGTTCCATAGAAAGACATGTCATAAGTCATCTGTTGCAGTTATGTTGTTTGAGTGTAACGGCACTGAGGATAATTTTGGCATCCGTAAAATTTGCCATATTGACCATTCCTTAAAACTAGTTTGCCACCGCAACGTGGACAACGACCATTTGCTATAGCTTCTTTTCGTCTGGCAATCTGACTTTTGACATTCTCTACATGAAGCTCTCTATTTTCTGGAGAGCTACTATTCACCGTCATCAATATATCATATGTTTTTTGCGCCTGTTCTGGACTTATCCATTTTCGTTGGTATGTCTGAATCACTTCATTAATCTGATCCCAATAAACAATGGTCTGGTTATCTATATTGTTCACGGACGCATGTCTTGAAAAAGCGATTATTGGAATAAATAAATTGGGATCAATGTCTCGTAATAAAGAAGCTAGAACATGGATGTGTTTTTGATTTTGATGAATTGGATTCCTCAATTGATATTTGTTCCCATAGATATTTTGAATCCAGTAGTCGTTGTTTTGTCCACCATATATTTTACCTTGATAAAACTTTGTTTCAATTACAAAAATACGGTATTCGGAAACCACAACATGGTCTATTTGTGTTGTTTGCCCATTTTGATTTATAAGCAGGTCGTTGATAACTTGGTATTCATTTTGTGGTAGCTTTGACAAAATTTGTGCCACATGATATTCCCCTACAGCCCCTTTGTTATACAAACTCCATGTTATATGATTTTCACTCTTTTTGCCGCTGTTATGTAAACTCCCTGTTATATGATTTTCTTTTGCTTTGCTTTTGTTTTGTAAATTACGAGCTTTATGCTTTTTGCCATCTGGACTCATGTTAGTTAAGAGCCATATTAGAATGGGAAAAAGGGCAATTGCTATGAGAAAAAATATGATCGCTGGGTCCATTACCAAATGAGAGCTCAATAGCATCATTTTGTTTTAAAGGATTTAAGTTGGAAACTGACTTTATATTTGCGGTCAGGATGTGTGGGGATAATATCGCTTTTGTAATACGCATACTGGTCTTTATGTCCGTAACCTGGAAGTGATAAGGTTCTAACCATTCCGGGTTCAATAATGATATCTTTTTGGAAATCCTTGTAATCAAGCATATCCCCATTCATGTCGTAATAAATCATACGTCCTGTCACTTGGGAGACAGTGCTGTTGGTGTTGTTTTTTAGGACAACAGTGGCATCGCTTTTTACCCAATCGTGTGAATATTTTTCTAGGGTAATGGCATCGGTTTGGTTTATCGCAGAAACAGTTGATGCTGTCGTTTTTGGTACTACAGATTCTGTAGCTGTTTGTTTTGAAGGGGAGTTGTTTTTGAAATTTTTATTCTTTAATTGTTCTAACTCATTGTGCATATCGCTTATTTCCTGTTTCAGTGCTATCCATTCGGCTTCTGTTATAACGGCCTGATGTTCTTCAACGACTTCCTGTTTTTCATTTTTATCAATAGGAGAGCTCTCTATACGAATCAATCCCTTATAAAACATGAGCGCTATAAATAATACAAAGATGATAACCAAAATAACGATAAATCCTTTGTTGTTTCGTTCGATTCTTCTGTTTTCCATATCAATATATTTTATTAATTTGCAAATATAGCTAAAATCCATTTAATCGAAAAGAACAGAGGTGTTTTTTTTAGGACGAATTTTATAAAAAGATTCAGGGATTTTTCTTATTTTTGTATTTTGATTTAGAATTACGATTATGGAAAAAATCATCATCCTTGATTTCGGTTCGCAGACCACCCAGTTGATAGGCCGACGGGTGCGCGAGCTGGATATGTTCTGCGAGATTATGCCGTATAATAAGTTCCCGAAAGACGACCCCGAAGTGATCGGTGTTATCTTGAGCGGTTCGCCTTTCAGCGTGTACGACGACAAGGCTTTCAAACTTGATTTGTCCGAAATTCGCGGGAAATATCCGATTTTGGGCATTTGCTACGGTGCCCAGTATATGGCACATACCAATGGTGGTAAGGTGGAACCTGCCGGAAGCCGTGAGTATGGCCGTGCGAACCTGGCTTCTTTCGACCAGGAAAATCCGCTGTTCAAAGGCTTCCACGCCAATTCACAGGTGTGGATGAGCCATGGCGATACCATTACCCGCTTGCCGGAAAATTGTCATAAAATCGCTTCTACCGATAAGGTGGAATTTGCCGCTTACCAGTTCGACAATGAGAATGTCTGGGGTGTGCAGTTTCATCCCGAAGTGTTCCATAGCGTGCAAGGCACTCAGTTGCTGAAAAATTTCGTGGTGGGTATTTGTGGCGGTCACCAGACCTGGAGCCCGGCTTCTTTCGTAGATACCACAGTGGCGGAATTGAAGGCGCAGATTGGCAATGATCGTGTGATTCTCGGTCTGAGCGGTGGCGTTGATTCCTCCGTTTGCGCAGTGCTGCTGAGCCGTGCTATTGGCAAAAACCTGACTTGTATTTTCGTGGACCATGGTCTGCTACGCAAGAATGAATTCCAGAATGTGATGCGTGATTATGAGGGCTTAGGTCTGAATGTCATTGGTGTGGATGCTTCCGCCAAGTTTTTCAAGGAATTAGAAGGGGTGTCTGACCCCGAGCGTAAGCGCAAGATTATTGGTGCCGGCTTTATCGATGTATTCAATGAGGAAGCCCAGAAAATCACCGATGCCAAATGGTTGGCACAGGGAACCATTTATCCTGATAGAATCGAAAGCTTGAGTATTACTGGAATGGTAATAAAGAGCCATCATAATGTGGGCGGACTGCCCGAAAAGATGCACCTGAAATTGTGTGAGCCGCTGAAGTGGCTGTTCAAGGACGAGGTGCGCCGTGTGGGTCGTCAGCTGGGTATGCCCGAACATCTGATTACCCGCCATCCGTTCCCTGGACCTGGCTTGGCGGTGCGTATTCTGGGTGACATTACCCCTGAAAAAGTGCGTGTCTTGCAGGATGCCGACGATATTTTCATCCAGGGTTTGCGCGATTGGAAGGTGAAACTGAGTGGTGAGGATGCCCGCAAGGTACTGGCTGCCGGTGTGCCTGCCAATATGAGCAATGGCGAGATTGAGGTCTCTCTGTACGACCAGATTTGGCAGGCCGGTGTGATTCTGCTGCCGATTAAGAGCGTAGGCGTGATGGGCGATGAGCGTACCTACGAGCGCGCTGTGGCCCTCCGTGCAGTGACCAGCACCGATGCCATGACCGCCGACTGGGCGCATCTGCCCTACGAGTTCATGGCAAAAGTGTCCAACGAAATTATCAACAAGGTGAAGGGTGTGAACAGAGTATGCTATGACATCAGCTCCAAACCACCTGCGACAATTGAGTGGGAGTAAAACCGAATACAGAGCCGTGCCATAGCACATTTCTACAAAAATAATACGA
This sequence comes from Bacteroidales bacterium, assembly GCA_017964255.1. Lineage (GTDB taxonomy): Bacteria > Bacteroidota > Bacteroidia > Bacteroidales > WCHB1-69 > RUG11690. The sequence goes on from JAGCSI010000024.1 coordinate 4,367, forward strand.
AAATGTAGAGACGTTTCATGAAACGTCTCTACAACAAAAAACATAATACAATGAAACGGTTTATCATTTCAGGTGGCGGTACCGGTGGCCATATTTTCCCGGCACTTGCCATTGCCAACGGATTGAAAAAAGCTATTCCCGATGCTGAAATCCTGTTTATTGGAGCCAACGGCAAGATGGAGATGAAGCGTGTGCCCGAAGCGGGCTATCCTATTGAGGGACTGGATGTTTACGGCATCAACCGCAGCTTTTCCCTGAAGGCTTTGGTCAGCAATGTGAAATTGCCGTTTTTATTGATGAAGACCATGCGTCGCGCCAAACAGATTATCAAGGATTTCAATCCGGATATGGCGATTGGGGTAGGGGGATTTGCCAGTGGTCCAGCCTTGCAGGCAGCCAGCAGTCTGGGAATTCCCACCCTCTTGCAGGAACAGAATTCCTATCCCGGGGTTACCAACAAGATTTTGTCAGCCAAGGCGAAGAAAATCTGTGTGGCTTATGATGGCTTGGAGAAATATTTTCCGGCAGAGAAGATTGTCAAGACAGGCAACCCGATCCGTGCGGAAATCCTGAATATGGTGCGCAAGGACGATGAAGCGTATGATTTTTTCGGTTTTTCCAAGGAAAAGAAAACTATTTTGGTGGTGGGTGGCAGTCTGGGTGCCCGCACCATCAATCAGTGTATGGAAAAGGGTCTTGACAGACTGAAAGAGATGAATGTGCAGCTCCTGTGGCAGACAGGCGAGTCGTTTTATAAGACTATTTCTCCTGAGTTGCTGGCACGTCAGAATGAGAATATCAAAATTGTGCCGTTCATTAAGAATATGAACGATGCATACAGCATGGCGGATGTGATTGTATCACGTGCCGGTGCGTTGGCTATTGCCGAGCTGTGTGTAGTGGGCGTGCCGACCATCCTGGTGCCATTCCCCTTTGCTGCTGAAGATCACCAAACCAAGAATGCCCAGGCTTTGGTGGACAAGGACGCTGCCATCATGATTCCTGACAGCCAGGCGGAACATCAACTGATGGACCAACTCATCCATCTGATTCAGGATGAAAACAGATGCCAAATCATGGGAGATAATATCAAGAAACTAGCCCAACCCGATGCGATAGATTTGATAATCAGTGAGATACTTTCTGTTTAGGGATAAAGAATTAAGAATTCAAAGTTCAGAATTCAAAATTCAGAATTTAACATGGATTGCAGATAATATATTATGAACTTTGGATTCCCCTTCTTTTAGAAGGGGTGGCCAAAGGCCGGGGTAGTATTAATCAGCACATTTGTAGTACATCGTTGCTTCCTGTTCCTGACGGAACATATTGTGGCATAAGGTGTTAATCTGATTTTCCGTTACAGCGAAATACCGTTGGGTTTCGTTATTGAAATCCTCTGCGCAGCTGAAGCATTCCGCTACCGCCAATGAAGATGAACGGTCTTCTATTTTGATGTCATTCTGTAAGATGATGGATTCCACACGGTTTTTAACCTTTTGTAAATCATGTGAACTGATGCTGTTTTCAGGAAGCTGATAGATAAAATCATTCAGTTTCCGGTCGGCTTCCTCAATGCTGACTCCTTCTGCAGGACGTCCACCGATAATGAAGACTCCGGGGTCTAATGTTCCTGTGATATAGGCGCTTATGTCTGTAAAAACAGCGTCTTCCATCACAAATTTCTTATACAAATACGAAGATTGTCCGCTACCGAATAAATCGGATAACATATCGTAGGCGTAGAAATTCGCGTCTAATCTGCCACAGGTGGGCCAGCCTTTGAAAAGCATGTCGGCAGGTACATTTCGTTTTACCTCGTACATCCGATGCTCGGTCGGGAGGTCTTCTTGCGGAAAATGTCGCTCCAATGCAGGACCGGCCGGAATTGGCCCAAACCATTTTTCTACCAAAGGTACTATTTCCTCAAAATGCACATTTCCCGAAATGGTCAGCACCGCATTGTTGGGTCTGTAAAAGCGATAGAAGAAATTCTTCATGTCTTCCATGTTGACTTTCTCTATATGGCTGATTTTCTTGCCGATAGGTAGCCATTGATAAGGATGCTTCTGGAAATAAAACTGGTTGTACAGCAGCCACATGTCACCATACGGGCGGTTCAGGAAGTTCTCTTTGAATTCCTCGATGACCACATGTTTCTGGATATCTAATTTCTCTTGCTGAAAAGCGAGTTCCATCATGCGGTCGGACTCCAGCCATAGGGCATGTTCGATATTGACAGCCGGCAAGGTGATATAGTAATGTGTGATGTCTTGTGTGGTATAGGCATTGTTGATAGCTCCCACGCTTTGCAGCTGGGCGTCAAAGTCGGCAATGTTCTTGGAGCCGGTGAACATGAAATGCTCAAACAGGTGGGCCATGCCGGTCATGTCGGGATTCTCATCCCGCGAGCCGACACGATATACTACATTGCACGAGGCCAACGGCGTGCTGGGGTCTTCGTGTACAATCAGGCGCAAACCGTTGGACAGGATATGTCGTTGAAATTGAAGTGGCATTTAGCGGATAAGGTTGATATTACCGGTTTTGATAAGTTCCTGTTTCAGATTGTTGAAGCGGACATAATTGATATAATAGGTATATATGCCCGAAGGACAAGGCTTACCGTTGCTTAAGGTGCCGTCCCATCCAATTTCGGGATTGTCGGAGGTGAAAACGACACTGCCGTTACGGTCATAGATGATGATGTAATATTTCGCCACACAGGCCACTACAGGCAGGAATACGTCGTTGAGGCCGTCTTTGTTGGGGGTGAAGGAGTTGGGCACATACAGTACATGGTTGTCTACTACTGGAACTGGTAACGTGTACATGTCCTCGCATCCCGCATCATCGGCTACTGTGAGGATGACATTGTAGTTTTCGCTGTTCTCCGAGTTATATACATGGGTGGGATTTTCCTCGGTGCTGTTGGTGCCGTCGCCAAAACTCCAGTTGTAATGAATGTTCAAGCCGGTGGATTCATTGGTGAACATCACGGTTTGTCCCACTTCCGCTTCGGCAGGGTCAAAGAAGAAGGATGCAGTGGGTTGTAAACCGGCATTGATATAATTGACCAGCGAAATTTCCGCTGCACAGGCTTCGGCCTCATACGCCTTATAATCAATAGAGTAACGCCCCGGTTCAGTAAATGTGTAGGTTTCATTGTTGCCGTAGATGGTGTCTCTCATGTCGTTGGAATAGATAATCCAACGATGGGTGGAAGCAGGGGTGGCGGTAGATTTGAACTGCACTTCCTCGGGTACACAAATCACGTTGGGACTGATATTGTAATGTCCCTCTAACACGGGAGTGCTGGTGACAAGGGCGGTGTGGTAGCAGGTGTCCACCAGGCAGCCCCATCGGTCGCTTACCGTTACTTCGAACGTAGTGTTTTGGGTGATATTGCAGTTGCTCTCGCGGGCATGGGGTGTGGCCAAACCTGTTTCAGGAGTCCAGTTATAAAGAAGAGGTTCAGTGCCCCCCTCTATCTGGATGGCTACATGCTCGCAACGGTCGCAATAAAATACAGTGTCGCTGGTCAAAATGAAACGGTTGTTGTCGATGATCACATAATTCAGCGTGTCGTATTGAGCTCTTTCTTCCACAGTGCCATCCAAGTATCTGAATGAAGGACAAAGGATGCTTTTGAATATCAATTGCACTGTTTTAACCTCATTTGGCGCGAACTGGGCATCTTCCGCTACTTCCATTCTTAAGTTCATCAATGTGTCTCCTTCCGGGAAATAGAATGTGTCACCATTCTGCAAGGTGTCAATCATGCCGTTGGCACGGAAACGCATCACACGGAAATCCTCAGGGGATGCAGTTCCCCCATTGGAAGTCAAAATTATCTCCAAAGGGGTTTCCAAAGGTTCCCCATAGTGCATTTGGAAATCAGCGTAGGTGCAATTCTTAATGACAGTGTCCAGATTGCGTGTAATGCTGTCGGTGAGGGTGAGTGCCTTGGGCATCTTGAAACTGCCTTGTTCCAAAAACACGCCCGAATCGTAGGCATTGTCACCAACATTGGAAATGGATATTTTCATTCTGTATTCGGTACAGGGACAAAGGAGGGATTCGGCGGTCATGCCTACGGTCTGCCCGTTGGACGTATACGCGGTATAGCCGTCGTATTGTATTGCATTGCTGTTGTTAGTACGGTAAAACTGACTGTAAGCAAGTGAGGTGCATCCTGACGCTGAAGAGCCGCCTCCCGGACTTCCGTTGTTGACAGAGTTGATGCTTACGGGCAGTCCGCCACTACCAGGGATAATGGCAATATTTCTGGTGACATTGTTGCCTTGGCAACTGAAAGGGTCGGGACCATACAGAAAAAAGCCAAATACATCGTTGAAATTGGAGCATACGTATTCGGGATATTCCTCCGATCCGAAAATATAATTGAAGGAGACAACATTGTTGTTCTCGTTTCGTCCACTGTAAAAGTTGAATTCCAGTACAGAAGCATTGCTGAGACTGTATCCCGGAATAAGGGCTTGCAAATCGGGGTCTGTGGAGGCATGGTTGACACCCGTGGTACTGCTTTCGCTGCCAGAGTCGTTAGGGCCTTCCGCTACACTGATATTTCCCGTGGTTAGCAATATTCCCGATGAAAAGGGAAAAGAAGGGTTGGTGTTGGTGAATGTTCCCACCTGAGAACCATTGATATTGCCAGAACTCCAGTTGAATTTGCACTGCTCAAGTCTTACCCCTTCACCTGCGAAATTGTGGTTAAGAAATGATCCAGGAGATGTCCCGAGGAGGACTTGAGAAGTGGTGATAGATTGTGCCTGCATTGCCACTATGCAAAAAATCACTATGATGCTGGTGAATAATCTTCTCATACTTTTATTTTTTATGGGTGATTATTTTTGTTTCGAAAACATACTGTCATTCATGACAATCCTGACAAGTACCCCAAAATTATAAGAGAAATCCTTATATCCTTCTAATCCGAACTTGCCTGCGTTGAAGTAGAAACAGGGGTCTAATGAGATATATTTGTTGAAAGCTAATTTTATTCCGACCGAAGCCGAAAAACCAAAGCCAGGACCGCCATATTTGACAATGGTACCATCGGATTGTACCCCAGGTGTATGGTCCTGCCTGTCGTTAATGAAACTTTGACTATATATTTCGGTTTTTTTATCCTCGTCATAAAAAATAGCATCCATGCTTTTTACCCGGACAAAGTTAAACTGAAGGCCCCATTCAATGAAGGGTTTGACAATGGATTTGGTAGAAAACAGATAGCAAGCTGATAAGTCAATGAGCGAGCGGTCTTCCTTTCCCAAAATGTACTGGTTATCCAACATACCGGTATGGTAGTTGCCTGGTGGTGCCTCATATAACAAACGGAATTGTCCGCTGGCTTTGAGTCGGGCAAAAGAGTACATCAGCTGAATACTCCAGTTTTTGGTGAATTTATACCGTACCCCCAATGAAATCATCACCGCAACTCGGTACTTCATGTTGCCTAATGGTCCTCCATAATGAATAGAGTCGCTGATATAGGGATAGTAACTTTTAATTTTCTCATCAATATCCCTATAATACCATTGGAATAAATAATTGAGATTATTTTCGTTATTATAGTCTCCGTTATAGTACTGGGCATTGTATTTGGAGCCGAAATAGCAACCACCGGCGAAGATGATGTCAAATCCTTTGTCCTTGATATTGTCGTTTTGCTCATCTTTCTTATCCCCTGATGATTGGGTATTATTACGGCTTTGCGCAAAAGAGCACAGGCCGACTGATAAGAATACCACAAGACAGAGAATAATCTTTTTCATCTAGTTTTAGTGCTTTTTCTAATTTTTATTATAAGACGAAAAAAACTCAAAAACGTTGCCGGGATTTTTGATTTTTTTTCGATGGTAAAATTCTATAAATGCACACATTCGCCATAAGCGGCGGCAGCGGCTTCCATAATGGCTTCAGACAAAGTTGGATGCGGATGTACGGCATGGATGATGTCGGGTCCGGTCACTTTCATGCTGCGGGCCAGCACAGCACCGGAAATCATCTCGGTGACATTGTCGCCGATGAGGTGGCAACCGAGCCATTCGCCTGTGTTCTTGTCGAAAATCAGTTTCACCATGCCGTCGCGGCTGCCCGATGCAGTGGCTTTGCCTGATGCGGTGAAGGGGAACTTGCCGATAAGAATCTCACGGCCTTGCTCCACACACTTGCGCTCGGTTAAGCCTACAGAAGCAATTTCCGGTGTGGTGTATGTACAGCCGGGAATGTTACTGTAATCCACCGGTTTCGGATCCAAACCTGCGATTTTCTCTACACATACCAAGGCCTCGTGTGAAGCTACATGTGCCAAAGCGGGACCATGTACAATGTCGCCGATGGCGTAAATGCCCTCCTGGTTGGTGCGGTAATAGTCGTCTACCGTGATTTTGCCTCTTTCGAAGGCCACCCCGTATTCCTCCAAACCAATGCCTTCAAGGTTGGTGATGACACCGACCGCGGACAATACGATTTCGCATTCCAGTTCCGTCATGTTGCCTTTGGCGTCTTTGACGGAAACCTTGCACAATTCGCCAGTAGTATCCACACTCTCTACGGCGGCGGAGGTCATGGTTTTGATGCCGGCTTTGCGGAAAGAACGCTCCAATTGTTTCGAAATTTCCTCGTCTTCCACGGGAACCAGATTGGGCAGGTATTCCACAATCGTCACTTTGGTGCCCATGGAGGCATAGAAAAAGGCCAATTCGCTGCCAATGGCACCCGAACCCATCACTACCATGCTGGCGGGTAACTTGGGTAGGGTCAGCGCTTCGCGATAACCGATAATTTTTTTGCCGTCCTGCTGAACATTGGGCAGGGAGCGTGAACGGGCTCCAGTGGCTAAAATGATATGCTGTGCTTCAAATATTTCGCTTGTTCCGTCTGCTTTGGTCACTTCCACTTTCTTGTCTTTCACGATTTTGCCGAAGCCGTTGATGACGTCCACATTGTTCTTTTTGAGCAGAAACTGTACGCCCTTGCTCATCATCTCGGCCACGGTGCGACTGCGCTTTACAACGGCCTCAAAGTCGGCTTTCACCTCTCCTTCAATGGTGATGCCGTAATTGGCGGCGTGTTTGGCATAGTTGAAAACCTGTGCCGATTTCAGCAGGGCCTTGGTGGGAATACAACCCCAGTTGAGGCAAATGCCTCCAACTTCAGCGCGTTCAACAATAGCGACTTTCATCTTTAACTGGCTGGCTCTGATGGCTGCCACATAACCTCCGGGACCGCTCCCGATAACTATCAAATCGTAA
>JAGCSI010000025.1 GCA_017964255.1 Bacteroidales bacterium
GAAATACAAGTCAAAGAAGGTGAAGGTCAAGGGACCTGGAAGACCACCAAAGCCCAAGGTCATCAGCGAAGAGGGTTGCTAGTACAAACGGTATTAAAACTTGCATTACAACTGCTGTGTTGCCGAAGATGCCACCATGCCTGTAGGCTCGTTCTTCAATGAAGAATCATGATTTCCTTCTTGTTCTGTCTGCTTCTGTTTATCCGCAGGAGCGGACAGAAAACGTTTTTCAAAAATAAGAAACGGCAGAATTTAGAAGTTTTGCCGTTTTTTTTGTAATTTTGCAGCCGATTTCAGCAATTGTGATTTAGGATGATGATGACAGAAGAAAGAATTAATGAGTTTCGCAATGTAGTGCCGCTTCAGATACGTTTCAACGACGTTGACAAGTTCGGACACGTGAACAATACCATATATTTTCAGTTCTATGACTCTGGTAAGACTGACTATGTCTCTACCGTGTGTAAAGGCTTTGACTGGAATCAGTATGCTATTTTCGTGGTGAAAATCGAGGTGGAGTTTTTTGCCCAGATAAAAGGTGAGGACAGGATTGCCGTTCGCACTCGTACAGTACACCTAGGCAACAAGAGTTTCCGTCTGGAACAGGAAATCTTTGACATTGACACACAGGAAGTAAAGAGCCGATGCCTGTCAATATTGGTACTGTATGACCTGGAGCAAAAGCAGTCCATACCGTTTCCCGATGAATGGCGCCAAGCCATCAGAGACTATGATGGTATTCTATAGAAGTATATTACACTTTTTCCAATGACTTTATTGCTTCTTAGTGAAATTGCTGCACAAATCCTGTACGTGGGCACATTGCTCACGTATCTGTTTAGATAGCTCATGCATTCTTTCCTTCTGCTCCTTAAACCGGTCATGCTGTATTTTCTCATTTTCTTCCACAGCCTGAGCATAAACCCTGATAGCATCCTGCATGATGTCATAATGGTCAAATGCCAGATGTGGCAAGTCAGACAGTGACCACCATTCTGCTTTGACCGCATCATCCTGGCCAGTGACCGCAATCGGCTCATCGATGATGGCCAGATAAGCAACAGTAATGGTTCTTCCCCTTGGGTCACGATCAACCTTGGAATATGCTCCAATCTGCTGAATTTTCAACAGTCGAAGCCCTGTCTCTTCCTCCAGCTCCCTAATAGCGCATTGTTCCGTAGTCTCGTCCATATTCATAAAACCACCTGGAAATGCCCAGCCGCCCTTGAAAGGTTCATCCCCTCTCTGAATCAGTAGCACCTTCGGCTCTGCCTCCCTCGTTATCACGATGCAGTCTGCTGTAACTGCAGGTCTTGGATATTTATATGTGTATGCCATATTTTACAAGTTTATCTACTAACTCCTTACAGTTGCTTTATTCGTTACCATTCTCTCGTTCTTTCAAAAACCGCTTCAGCAGGAAGGTGAGGAAATACGGGAAAGTGTAAAACTGCCCGTTCCACCCGATGTTCTTGTAGCCCAGTTTGATGCCGTACTTCACGTCGGAATAGGAATCCCACTTAATGAGATTGTTCAGCGAGGCCGTGGCGTTGTCCTTTGCCTTCACCTCCACCGGTATCAACGAATTGGCATCACGAACAAAAAAGTCCATTTCCAGTGCGGGATTCTCGCGCTTGTAGAAATACAACTGCTCGTAGCCCGACTTGCGCAGCATCTCACCGACAATGTTTTCGTATATTGCCCCCTTGTAGGTACCGAAGTTCTTGTTGGCACGCAGGTCTTCCTGTGCCTCCTCGTCTAATGATGCTATGAGCAGGCCCGTGTCGTGATAATACAACTTGTAGTAGTCGGCCATGTAGTTGCCCTTCAGCGGCAGCTCCACGTTGTTCAGACAGTAGCACACGTTGATGACACCCGCCTCCTTCAGCCAATCGACGGCACCCACATATTCCCGGTTCCTCGCGCCCTTGGCAATCTTCGTGATCTGGTATTTCTTGTTGTCTTTCGCCAGGAAGGTGGAGATGTGGCTATAGACGGCCAACAGCTTTGCTTTGTCCGTCTGCTTGGCGTACTTCGTGATGTCCTCCTCGTAGTCCTTCAGCAGTTGCCGTTGCAGTTCCAAGGTGCCTCCGAAGTGGCCGTTGTCGATGTACATCTTCACCACTTCCGGCATCCCGCCCAGGCTCATATAGTCGCGGAACACATCCATAATGGTGTCCATCTCCAGTTGTGAAAACGGCTTCAGCTCCACCATGTGGCGGTACATATCTTCAATCTGTTTTGGCTGATAGCCCTTGGCCCAAAGAAACTCCTCGAAGTCCATCGAGAACATGTCGAAGTCATCCTTAAAGCCCACAGCGTTGCTTTCTATTTCCTCATAATAGATGCCCATCAGCGAGCCACTACAGATGACGTCGTACCTTCCGTCCTGGCAGAACGACTTCAACGAGGTGGCGCAATCGGGACACTTCTGCAGTTCGTCGAAGAATATCAGCGTCTTCTGTGGGATAAACCGCCACGTTGGCTCCATCAGCGAGATGTTCTTGATGATGGTCTCTACCTCGTAGCCAGCGTCAAAGATAGCCCTGAATTTCTTCTGTAGCACAAAGTTAATCTCGATGACCGACTCGTAGTTGGCCTTTGCGAATGCCCTGATGCTCTCCGTCTTGCCAATCTGTCGGGCACCCTTCACTATCAGCGGCTTCCTTTTTGGGTTGTTTTTCCAATCCAAAAGATATCTGTCAATCTTTCTTTTAAGCAATTTCATATCGCAAAATCACATTTTCGACTGCAAATTTAAGAAATAAATCACATTTTTCGGCTATTTCTTAAAAGAAAAATCACATTTTTAGTATTTGTTACGTATCAGGCATACCTTAGTTCCAACCTTCTTCGTCATTATTCTCCATATATTACAATTCCTTGAATGCCTCCAGCAGCATTTTCATGCCCTCTATGGCAGTGGTTTTGAAATGAGTGAAACCCAAATGCGTGCATTGCTCCATCTCTCCTGGGTCAATCACGAACTTGGGCACTTCATGGTTATGTACGAGAATTGGAATAATATGGCCTGATTTTCCTACATTTTTAATATTATATGGGTGAAAAAGGCAAAAAAAAGGGGATTCCCCAGTTTATTTCATCAAAATTACGTATCTTTGTAGCGTGATTCGTATTAGTCATGAATTTTTAGTTGCTCTATCTCTCAGCCGAATTTGCACCTCGAACGAGATTTTTAGAGCAAAATCAAATACAGTTGAGCACGTGTTCGGACCAGACGACCGTGAGACGCCAGCCGTTGCAAAAGCCGACGGCTTGGACTATATTGTGCTTCCCAACTGGAAGATTTTCATGATACAGTTCCTGAACATTGCTGGCACGGGTCCCATCTTCGGTGCCATCATGGGTGCCAAGTTCGGCCCTGTGGCCTGTCTGTGGATTGTGTTCGGCTGTATCTTCGCCGGTGCCACCCACGACTATCTCTCAGGTATGCTCTCCATGCGCCACGACGGTGCGGGCCTTCCGCAGCTGATCGGCCACTATCTGGGTAAGACCACGAAGAACGTGATGCTGGTGTTCACCGTGCTGTTGCTGATCATGGTGGGAGCGGTGTTTGTTTATTCGCCAGCTGAAATCCTGCATAGTATCGGCGGTGAGACCATGATGTGGGTGATCGTTATCTTCTGCTATTACTTTATTGCTACGATGCTGCCCATCGACAAGATCATCGGCAAGGTGTATCCACTGTTCGCCTTCTCGCTGCTGTTTATGGCCGGTGCACTGATGGTTTGGCTGTTCATCCACTGGCCCACCGTTCCTGAACTTTGGACGAACTTCTACAACATGGGTGCCGTTACGGAGCCTGATACGTGGAAGGACAATATCTTCCCTGCTCTATTTATCACGGTGGCCTGCGGTGCCATCTCCGGCTTCCACGCTACGCAGAGTCCGCTGATGGCCCGCTGCGTGAAGAGTGAGAAGATGGGACGTCCCATTTTCTATGGTGCGATGATTACCGAGGGTATCGTAGCCCTCATTTGGGCATCGGTGGCCTCGTGGTTCTTCTACGGAAACCCTGCTCCTGGCTACGAGCTTATCCAGAACGCTACGGCTGGCTTCCACACTTCAGCACCTGCTGTGGTAAACCTCGTTTGTAACGAATGGCTGGGTGTGGTTGGAGCCATCCTCGCGATGCTTGGTGTGGTGGCGGCTCCTATCACCAGTGGCGATACTGCCTTGCGTTCTGCCCGCCTAATCGTGGCTGAGTGGCTGAAACTGGACCAGCGCCCCATTCCGAAGCGCTTAATGATCTGCGTACCACTTTTCGCATGCAGCATTGCC
>JAGCSI010000006.1 GCA_017964255.1 Bacteroidales bacterium
CATTAGCCGAACGCATTGCCGAGCATTTGGGCATGCAATTGTTATCCGTTGATATTCCGCACTTTAAGGATGGCGAAATCCAAGTGTATTACAACGAAACCATCCGTGGAAAACATGTCTTCATCATCCAGCCCACCTTCGCTCCGGCCGAAAACATCATGGAGTTATTGCTTCTGATTGATGCTGCCAAGCGCGCCTCTGCCTATAAGATCATCGCCGTGATGCCATATTTCGGCTATGCCCGTCAGGACCGCAAGGACAAGCCCAGAACCTCCATCGGTGCCAAGCTAATGAGCAACTTGCTGACCGCAGCCGGCGTGGACCGCGTCATCACCATGGACTTGCATGCCGACCAGATTCAGGGCTTCTTTGAAATTCCGGTGGATCACCTATTCTCTTCCAACGTGTTCCTGCCCTACATCAAGAGCTTGGAATTGGACAACCTCTGCATCGTTTCTCCCGATACCGGCGGTACCAAACGTGCCTCCACTTATGCCAAGGCACTGAAATGCGACCTGGCCATCGGCTACAAGCAAAGAGCCAAACAAAATGTGGTGGCTGACCTGCAAATCATTGGAGATGTGAAAGATAAGAACGTCATTATTGTGGATGACATCATCGATACCGGTGGCACCCTCTGCAAAGCCGCCGCCCGCTGCAAAGAGGCTGGTGCCAAACGCGTGCTCGCTATGTGCGCCCACGGATTGCTCTCTGGCAGCGGCATGGACAATGTGGAAAATTCCGCCATCGAGAAACTGATCATCACCGACTCTATTCCGCTCAAACGCCCGTCAGAATCCATCGAAGTGGTGTCCATCTCCAAACTGATGGCCGAAGTCATCCGCAGTGTCATGGAGAAGACCTCCATTTCATCACATTTTGATGTTTAGTTTTAATTAGCAAATTAGTTAATTAACAAATGTGCAAATGATTTTAGGGGAGTCTCACTTCGTTCGAGGGGAATTTCGGGCTTTGCCCTCAAGGGGAGTCTCGCATTTCATGCTCGAGGGGAGTTTTTTTTAATTTTGAATTTTGAATTCTATAACCCGACACCTGTCCCCTGTAACCTAAATAATAATATGGAACAAGAAGTAAACCCCAAAGTTGAGGAACTGAAAGAATTTGGAAAATTCGGTTTGATCAACTTTTTAGGCGAGAAATTCAGCCATTACAATACCTCCACTTTAAGCGGCCTCGGTGAGAATGCGGCAGTCATTGCCCATGGCAACACCGACAGCGTAGTCAGCAGCAAGCTGTTCATCGAGAACATCCATTTTGACATGACCTACGTTCCGCTTAAGCATCTGGGTTACAAGACCATAACCGTAGCAGTAGCCGACATTGTCGCCATGAATGCCCTGCCCAAACAGGTGCTCGTCAACATCGCCATCTCCAACCGTTTCTCCTTGGAGGCGGTCAACGAGCTGACCGACGGCATGCAGCTGTGCTGCGACCGCTACGGCATTGATTTGGCAGGTTTGGATATGAGCTCCTCGCAAACTGGCCTGATCATCACCGTGACGGCTGTTGGAGAAGTGGAAGACAAAAGCTTGGTGCAGCGTGTCGGAGCCAAAGAGAACGAACTCATCTGTGTTTCCGGTGATTTGGGGGCCGCTTATACCGGCCTGATTTTGCTGGAACGCGAGAAGAAAGTGTTTGAGGTTAACCCTAACGAACAACCTAATTTAGAAGAATATAGCTATCTGCTGGAACGCCAGCTGAAACCCGAGCCGAGAGTGGATATCATCCAGAAGCTCAAAGAAGCGGGCATCACTCCGACCAGCATGACCAATGTCAACGATGGACTGGCTTCCGCCCTTATCCACTTGTGCAAAGCCTCCAAAGTGGGTTCTGTAATCTTTGAAAACAAGCTGCCCATCGACCTGCTGACTTTCCGCACCCTGAAAGACCTGAACATCGTTTCTACTACCATCGCCCTTAACGGAGGTGAGGACTACGAACTGCTATTTACCATCGCCCAAAAGGACTACGAAGACCTAAAGAGAGTGGAAAATGTGTCAGTAATCGGCTACATCAAGGAAGAATCAGCTGGCAACCAGCTGATTACCAACGACGACCGACAGATTGAGCTGAAGGCGCAAGGATTTGGAGAAGTGAAGGAATAGGTTACAGGGGACAGGTTACAGGAAACAGTATTCAGAATTCAAATTTCAAAATTCAAAATTCAGATATTAATTTGTAAAAATATAGATGACTGATCGAACTTTGGATTTTGAATTTTGAATTCCAAACTGAATAATAATATAAAACGAAAAATATCATGAAAAACGTATTCATTACCGGTGCTACCAGTGGTTTTGGCGAAGCAATCGCATACAAACTGGCCCAGCACAATGTCAATATGGTCATCACTGGCCGTACCGAGCAGAAACTGAAAGAAGTGGCTCAGAAAATCGAAAGCACCACACAGAGCAAGGTGCTGACCCTGGCTTTCGATGTGCAGGATTATGCCCAATGCGAAAAGGCTATCGCCAGCATCCCCGAAGCATTCAAACCCATCGACGTGTTGGTGAACAACGCCGGTCTGGCTGTTGAGCTGAACCCAGTGAACACGGGTGCCATCGAAGACTGGGAACGCATGATCAACACCAATATCAAAGGTTTGCTCTATGTTACCCGTCTGATTTCGCCGCAGATGATAGAGCAAAGAAAAGGCCACATCATCAACCTCGGCTCCACTGCCAGCCACGAAATTTACTATGGTGGCAACGTATATTGCGCCACCAAACATGCCGTTTTGGCCTTGACCAAAGGTATGCGAACCGACTTCCTGCCATACGGCATCAAGGTGTCACAGATTTCTCCGGGTGCTGCCGAGACCAACTTTTCGGTGGTGCGTTTCCATGGCGACAAGGCCAAGGCCGACAAAGTATATGAAGGTTACGACCCCTTGGTAGCCGAAGACATCGCTGACGTGGTGGACTTTGTGCTGACCCGTCCCGCCCACGTCTGCCTCAACGAGATTATCATGACCCCCACGGCGCAGTTTAATGGGACAATCGTGAGAAAGTAACAGGGGACAGGTGTCAGGGGACAGGTTACAGATTTGCTAATTTGCTAATTTACTAATTAACTAATTTGCTAATTGAAAAAAGTTGTATCTTTGCATTTTTATTCACATAGAAAATGACACAACTGGCTATCGCGATATTGAACTGGAACGGGAAACACTTTTTGGAGCGTTTCCTTCCTACGCTTTTAGCCAACTGCAACAACGACACCGAAGTGGTGATCATCGACAACGCCTCTACCGACGACTCTGTAGCATTCTTAGCTGAAAACTATCCCCAGCTCCGCGTCATCATCAACGAGGAAAATTACGGTTTTGCCAAAGGTTACAATGTGGGATTGCGTCAAATCGAGGCCAAATACTACTGCCTGCTGAACTCCGACATTGAGGTTACCCCCCAATGGACAGAACCTGTCATTGCCCAGATGGAAGCCGATGAAAACATTGCCGCGGTTCAGCCCAAACTGCTGTCGTATCACAAGCGCACACAATTCGAATACGCAGGAGCCGCGGGAGGTTTCCTCGACAAATACGGTTATCCCTTCTGCCGAGGTCGCTTTTTTGATGTGCTGGAAGAAGACAAAGGACAGTATGACAGTGACATCCAGATTTTCTGGGCATCCGGAGCCGCTTTGTTCGTCCGCAGTGAAATCTACCATCAACTGGGCGGGCTCGATGATGACTTTTTCGCCCACATGGAGGAAATCGACTTTTGCTGGCGTATCAACAATGTCGGCTACAAGATTATGTTCAACCATCAGTCGGTAGTCTATCATATCGGTGGCGGCACACTGCCCAAGGACAATTCCTTCAAAACCTATCTCAACTACCGCAACGACCTGTTTTTGCTGCTCAAGAACCTGCCCCGGAGACGACTGTTCATCACCTTCTTCATTCGCTTCTTCCTAGATATTTTAGCTGCTTTTGTCTTCCTGATGCAAGGCCACCGCAAGGACTTCAACGCTGTTTTCCATGCCATGTACGAGTTTTGGAAAGGCGCCAAGGCCATGAAACAAAAACGTGGTCAGATTACCGAACAAGCTTTCCGTCAGACCTACCCCCACTCTATTGTTTTCGCCAGGTTTATCAAGAGGAAGAAGTATTTTGATGGGGAAAAACTGGTTTAGTTAGGTAACAGGTTATAGGGTACAGGGTACAGGGTACAGAATTCAAAATTCAAGATTCAAAATCATAAGCAATAAAATTCAAGATTGTCACCATGGAAACTTTCAGAATATTTTACAATTATCTCCTTTGGATTATGACCATCTTGGGAGTTATTGTTTTCATCGTATTGCAGTTTATCACACCCGCATACGGCATGACCTACAACAACCGCTGGGGTAATTCGGTCAGAAGCAAAACAGGATGGTTCATCATGGAAATTCCCGTTTTTGTCGCCATGCTCATTATGTTTCTCATTTCCCTGCGCTATGGTCACGGTTTCAACTGGGTCACTTTCACGATGTTCTGTTTCTTTGAAATACATTATCTCCAACGCTCCATCATCTTCCCCTCGCTGATGAAAGGCACCAGCAAAATGCCTATTTCCATCATTGTTGTGGGTGTTTTCTTCAATACCTGCAATGCCCTGATGCAAGGCGGCTGGCTGTTTTACCTGTCACCTGCCGACTACTACCCCATCAGTTGGTTCTGGTCACCACAGTTCATCATCGGCACTTTCCTCTTCTTCCTGGGAATGGTCATCAACCTGTCGGCCGACCGTATTATCCGTGCCCTCAGAATCGACAAAAACGACAACAACTATTATATTCCTTACGGCTGGCCTTTCAAAAATATCAGCTCCGCTAACTATTTCGGAGAGATTTTAGAGTGGGTAGGCTTTGCCATCCTCTGCTGGTCGATGGCCGGCTTGGTATTCGTCATCTGGAGTTTCGCCAACATCGTACCCCGCTCCAAAGCCGTTTACGAACGCTATACCCAGTTCTTCGGCGAGGA
Organism: Bacteroidales bacterium; assembly: GCA_017964255.1. GTDB lineage: Bacteria > Bacteroidota > Bacteroidia > Bacteroidales > WCHB1-69 > RUG11690. The sequence goes on from JAGCSI010000006.1 coordinate 4,991, forward strand.
GTTCACGAAGTTGAAGAGGTACAAGATTTTTCCGTATATTTATTAACGTGGAGACCTGAAGGCGTGGAGACGCTCACTTCGTTCGCTCGGTAAGACGATAACTGTCTTAACGTCTTAACGAATGCACGCAGTGCATGTCTTAACGCCTTAACGAGATCATTTGCACATTTGCTAATTCAATTTACGTATTAATACATTGATAATTAACTAATTAACTAATTTGCTAATTTGCTAATTTCTTCGTATTTTTGCAGCCGAATTTTGAAAGGGGTGCTTAACAGCTGAGATCATACCCAATGAACCTGATACGGATAATGCCGGCGAAGGGAAAAATTGCAGTAATCTTACTTATTTCAACCTCTTTCGTTTTTAGTATTAACCTTAAAACGGAAAGAAATGAAGTATTTCGAAAATCAAAAACAGAACTGTTCCTCCAAGAGGAAACCAAAATTTTTAAATGTTGCCATAATCTGTCTGCTGGCCATGCTGGCAGGAATACTGGGTACACAAGCCCAGAGCATCACCGACTCACTACAGCCCATCCAGCTGGAAGGAGTAGGTATCAGCTGGAGCAAAGCCAGCGGCGAGGAGATGTTCTCCGCCACCAGTATCAACAAGGACGAAATCAACAGCAATATGGGCAACGGCAGCATCAACAACCTGTTCGAGCTGGTGCCTTCCATGATCACCACCTCTGATGCCGGTACCGGTATCGGCTACACCTACATGCGTATCCGCGGCATCGACCAAACCCGTATCAACGTTACCATCAACGGCATAGCCCTTAATGATGCCGAGTCGCAAGGTTCCTGGTTCGTAAACCTGCCCGACTTCGGCTCGAAGGTGCAGCATCTGGATGTACAGCGCGGCGTGGGTACTTCCAACAATGGCTCAGCTGCTTTCGGTGCCACCATGGACTTCTCCACCTTGGACAATGTCCACCAGCGTTTCTTCGAAGTCAGCAGTGTCGCTGGCTCCTTTAACACCTTCCGCAATTCCATCACCGTAGGTACCGGTCTCATTGGTGACTGCTTCGCCGCCACCCTCTCCTACTCGAATGTATTGAGCGACGGCTACATCAACTATTCCAACGCCAAATTGCACAACCTCTTCTTTTCCAGTGATTTCTATCTGAAAAACAAAAAGAAGAACAAAGACTACGGCAAACTGAAGCTTAATATAATATATGGTAACGAAAAAACCGGCTTGGCCTGGAACGGCGTCCCCAGTTCTATGCTTGAAAACGACCGCCGCTACAACAGCTGCGGTGAATACACGGATCCCACAGGCCAAACCAAGCATTATTTCAACGAAACCGACAACTACCAGCAGTTGCACACCCAACTGTTCTATGATTACAACAAGCGCATCAGCGACCGCAACCACATCAAAGTGAACGTAGCTGGCCACTTTACCCGCAGCATCGGCTATTATGAGGAATACAAAGCCGACAAAAAGTACTCCAAATACGCCTTGGACAACCCTTCATTCAGCCATGACCACATCCTGACATACGATACCATCAATAGTATCCATGAAGCTACCGCTATCGACACCATCATCAGAGACACCCTCACTTTCAACAACAATGTCAAAAAAGGTGACTTCATCACCCAGAAATGGCTGGACAACTATTTTTATGGTGTGACCTTCAGCTTCAAACAAAGCTTCACACAAGTAGGCAACAAAGGCTTGGACAACCGTCTAAGCTGGTCAGTGGGCGGAAGCGCTAACCGCTACGACGGCAAGCATTACGGCATTGTGAAATGGGCGCAATTCGGCGGTGTACCCGACAACTACCACTGGTATGATGGCACCGGCAAGAAAAACCAGTTCAACATCTATGGAACCCTGGATTACAGCCAAGGTCGCTGGTACACCTATATTGACCTGCAATACAGAATGATAGACTATCACATTGGCGGCATTGATGATGATTTGACCGATGTAACCCAGAATTACCTGTGGCATTTCTTCAATCCCAAAGCCGGTGTGAGCGTGGACTTAGATCAGAACAGACACCACAGCCTATATCTCTCACTGGCCCGTTCACAACGCGAGCCAACCCGTTCCGACCTCATCGACGGTCCCGCTGACAAGAAACCCGTGCCCGAAACCCTGTACGATGTGGAATTGGGCTACCGTATGCAATACAATAAATATGCTTTCAATGCCAATGCCTATTTCATGTACTACGACAAGCAACTGGTGCTGACCGGTGAAATCAACGATGTGGGTGCTGCCATCATGACCAATGTGGACAAGAGCTACCGCTTGGGAATTGAACTGGTATCCGCATACAAACCCATCAAATACTTCACCTGGAACATCAAGGGAACCTTCAGTTTGAACAAGATTCTGGACTATACCGAATATGTGGACGACTGGGACAACGGCGGACAGGTTGTCAAACACCTCGGCACCACCGACATTTCATTCTCGCCTAACATTGTGGCTTCCAACGAGTTCATTGTGACCCCTGTGGACAATTTCAACATCTCCCTCACCACTCAGTTCGTGAGCCGCCAGTTTATCGACAACAGCAGCAACAAGCAATATTCCATCAAACCTTACTGTGTCACCAACCTGAACCTCAGCTACTGTTTCCACACCAAACCCGTAAAAGACATAGAACTGTTTTTCCGCATCAACAACCTTTTCAACGCCAAATACGAAAGCAACGCCTGGGTGTACCGCTACTACTACGAAGGTGCTGAGTGCTACATGGACGGCTACTTCCCGCAGGCCACGATTAACTTTATGGGAGGGGTGAGACTGAAATTCTCTAAATAACCGTAAAGACGTGAAGGCATGAAGAAACTCGCTTCGCTCGCTCGTGGAGACGGATTAATAGAGATCTAGAAGAAATTTTTCGTCTTCACTAATGCACGAAGTGCATGTCTTAACGCCTTGACGCCTTAACGAAAAAAAGAAAGAACATGGATACATCAACCCTCATCGAATACATCGGCGTAGCCATCGGCTTTGTTTACCTCATATTGGAATACAAAGCTTCGTTCTGGCTGTGGACTGCCGGAATTATCATGTCGTTGTTTTACATCGTAATATTTTATCAATCAAAATTTTATGCTGACGCAGGCATCTATGCCTACTACCTGGGTGCCAACCTCTACGGCATCTTCGAATGGAAACGCCACAGCAGGGCAGGCAACGGGGAAGAAGACAAGGTAGAAATGCCCATCACCCACACACCGAAGAGCAAGATTCTTCCGTTAACACTCATAGGCATAGCGATATGGGCAGCCTTATGGTTCCTGCTCAGCCGCCTCACCGACAGTCCTGTACCTTTCGGCGACTCATTCACCACTGCCCTCAGCGTGGTAGCCATGTATTTGCTGGCCAAAAAGCACATCGAGCACTGGTGGCTGTGGGTAGTTGTCAACCTCGTCTCCACCGCCCTCTACGCATGGAAAGGCTTGTATGCAATGACCGGATTCTTCGCTATCTACACCCTCATCGCCGCAATGGGGTATTTCAAGTGGAAGAAAGAGATGCGGGGGCAAGCGACTGCCGAAATATAATGTGATGTATGCATTTCTTTCAATTTATCTAACCGCATATAGCGGTATATTGGTGCATTGTTCTTGCTCCCTGTAGGGCAGCATAGAGTATCAGACAGCATGTCCGCAGACCAAAGATCATAATCTTGATTTTTCTGGACCAGCAAACCGACACCTCATTAGGACCAATTCGGACCAAACAACCTATTAATCAAGTCTTTATTTTTGCAACGTCTAAATCGTTGAAACGACAGATTGTGATCTTATTGATAACAACCATTTTTATATTATTCACTCAAAAAAATTAAACAATGAAAAGAATTAGGTTATTTATGATTTTGTCCTTGTTGGGACTGTTTCTCTTCTCCTGCTCCTCAAAACAACAAGAAGAGACAAAAATGCTTCCTGCAACTGCTGTGAAAAAATCCGGACAACACAGCGACCTCATTAACATTGCTGCGGACTCTGTGAAAGTGATGCTGGTGAAAGTTAGCGATGAAAGATGGACTTTGCGTGCTTTGATCCCTATTGAAAACACCTATCCCTGGGAAACTGTTAGTAACATGTATACTCCTTCAGATCCCGATGAGGTATATTACCCATACATGGGAAAAGCAGAATCTATGTTTCACGATCATATGGAAGTGGAATTTCTTGATGTCAATGGCTCTCCAATTGACTTCCGTATCAAAGCTGATTTGGATGTGGTAAAAACTATACTTGCGTCAAATAGTGTTAAAAAAGAAGATCTGTTGGTAAAAGAGTCATACGATTCTGACGCTGAAGAATATAAAATAGCCAAAGAAAAGTTCGACAAAATTGCAGGTATCGCCTTGAAAAGAATGGACTTGCATACGACCTCAAAAAGTTCCAGTAGTTCCTACTCTTCCAGCAGCTCCTACAGCAGCAGTGGAAACTATGATGATGACGATATTGACCTCGACGATGCCGTGAATGCAGCAAAAGCAGCTACTGAAATGCTCAAAGCCACTGGCGAGGCAGTAAAGGCTACCAATGACATGTACAAGTCTGCTAAAAAAGCGGAAAAAGAGCTTAAAAAGATGGAAGAAGATGATGATTGGGGGTGGTAATCACCATGTAAAATGATTTTTCTGGGCACCAACTGCCATGTGTCTGGAAACATTATTTTGGCATCGATTGTCCGTTTTGCGGATTCCAAAGAGCCGTAATCGCATTGTTACAGGGTGATATTTGGAAAAGTATCACCCTTTTTCCTGCTTTGCTGCCCTTGTCAGTCACTGGACTATTATTCCTCATTTACTACTTTTTTTCAGTTCAAAAACTAAAAAAAACGCTTAATATCCTTTTGATTGTGGATTTATTGATTCTTTTTGCCCATTGCATCTTCAAAAACATCATTCATTACTGCTGCTGACAAGCAGTATTCGGACCAATTTGGAAAAATTTTGTTACTTCTTTTTTCGTACTTTTGCCAAAAATAAAACTATATGAACGACCAAGAAAATAATATTATGCTGCTGCGCCAGATGGTGGAAGAATCGGTGTCGCGGAAGATGAAAACACCAGCTGATTTCCAATTCCTCACCGGTGTCATCCTGGAACGATGTCGAGAGACCCTCGGCGTGACCACCCTCAAACGCATCTGGGGCTATATTGACGGCTACGACACGCTACGTTTCTCCACCCTCTCCCTACTTGCACGCTGTGTGGGCTTTCGTGACTGGGACGACTTCGTTGAGAATCACAATGGCAAAGGGGAATCGTCGAATTTAGTACTTGGACGCTCGCTATACGCCACAGATGTGCCCATGGACGAACAGCTGACTATTACTTGGGCACCCGACCGGCGTGTGCTGCTACAACATAACGGGAACGGTTATTTCACCGTGATAGAAAGCGAAAACTCCAAACTGAAACCCGACGACAGCTTCCACTGTACCTGTTTTATCATCGGACAACCGCTCTATTTGGACCACTTTGTACGGGGAAACAAAACACCCACTCTATTTGTGGTGGGCAACAAGGGTGGACTAACCAATGTTGAGCGGAAAAAAAGTTAAAAATCCTTGTTATATTTGTTCTCTATAATGGCATGCTGTGTGTCCAACACAATTGTTCTTTTTTCCAAAAACCTTTGTTCGTAATAATATTTCAGTTGCCATTCCATTTTTTCACACTGCGGAATCTTTTGAATGACCGATGAAACGACCTCTCCTTTCATATTCAACCCCTCCAAAATAAATGGTTCTCTGAACATCATTTCATCACCGACATTACTCAGCTCAGAAGGACTCAATGAATTATCAGGTATAGTCTTTTCCCATTCATAATACCAATCCCACCAAGGCTTGAACATTGAATCCAATTTCTTGTCTATCATGCGCTGCGCCTCCTTCTGAAAATACCAATCATCTTGATCATCCATATTTTTTACTTTCAAAGTTTTAGAAGAAGACTCTGAAAGGTCTTCCAATGGTGATACGGCCTGTGTAGATTCAGCATCGGGAAATTGTTGTTTTATATTTGTATCTGAGGATTTTTGAATAATCAAATCTTCAGTTACAGGGATTATCTCAGCTTCCTCTTTCGACTGATGGAGGAAAAACCAAAGTCCCGTCACCGAGCCAAATAACAGCCCTATAAAAACCAGCATCAAACGACGAGAGCGCTGCTGTATGCTTCGCCAAATTTCCTCCGCATGTTGAAAACGCTTTTCCCTGTCCTGATGCGTGCATTTGCGGGCAACGCTACCATAACGATTAGGGAAAAGCTGGCGAAGAATGATGCCAAACGCATAAATATCGGCACGATTGTCGAGCGGCACATCGCCTTTCACCTGCTCAGGTGCGGCATATTTGTTCGACCCCGCCGGCTGTTTGAGCACCCCATGATAATCGCTATCCGCCAAGCCAAAATCTATCAGCTTGACATTTTGACCGTTACGGGCAATCAGAATATTATCGGGTTTCAGGTCGCGATGGATAATCTGAAGGCTGTGATAGTAAGACATAGCATCCAACAGCTCCTTCACAATCTTCAGGCGAATCTCCTGAGACGGTCGCTGCGCAAGGAATTCCTTTAAGGTGATACCATCCACATATTCCATTACAATGCACGGTCCGACTACAGGGTCAATCTCCTTGCTAATAGTATGCACAATGTTGGGATGTTCCATCTGAATCCCCAATTCAAACTCTTTATTCAGCAACTCAAGATAAATGACCTCCTGCTGGTGTTCCTGTTTTAATCCTTTCAACACAAACCATTTACCATAGCGTTGTGCTTTAAAAAGGCGATTAAAACCACTTGATGGAATCTCGGAATATGAAATGAACACATTCGAGATATTCTCAAATGAGGAAATGATTTCACCGGAAGTAGAAGACTCGCTATTTGCCATTGCACAAATTTTCATCTGCAAAAATAATTATTTTTTCATTTTGCTGTAACGTTTTGGGGGTTTCTTGCGTCATGTGGATGTAGGAGATGATCATCTGATACCGACGTAATAAACGTATTTCTTAACCAAAATTTATTTGCGATGAAAAGAAATTTTTATCTGATGATCTGTATTGCCATCTCTTTTGCCCTTGGCCTGAGCTCCTGCAAAAAAGACAAACCTGCCGAAGACCTGGAACCTGCTGGTGACGGTCTGATTCAAAACGCCGTGAAAGACTATGACGGCAATTCATACAATGCTGTAAAAATCGGAGATCAAGTATGGATGGCCTCCAATCTGAAAACCACACACTATGCCGACGGCACCGCCATTCCCTTAGGTAATATGGTGACAGACGTGAGCGCTAATAACCCCTTCCGTTATTATCCTGACAACAACAGTTCTTTGGCCGACAAAAATGGATATATGTACAACTGGCCAGCTGTGGTGAACAAAACTACCGGCAGTTCAGCTTCTCCAAGTGGCTTACAAGGCATCTGCCCGAGCGGCTGGCATGTGCCCTCGGCAGCGGAATGGACGGAACTGACAAATTATCTTGAGAGTAAGTCCGAATACTATTGCGGCAACAACAGTAAATATATCGCCAAATCCCTGGCTGCCACTAGCGGTTGGAACCAATGCTCATACGCCAATACACCAGGCAACAACCAATCTGCCAATAATGCCAGTGGCTTTGCCGCCATGCCGGCGGGAGAAAGCCACCAAACACCTCAATATTATGGCGACAATGCCTTCTTCTGGACCAGCACGGAAGCCAATTCCATGATGGCAGAGTTCAGATCCTTATGCTATTACGAAGCATTTGTGACCAAAGACAATGAGTTCAAAGAACTGGGCATGTCTGTGCGCTGCGTTCGCGACAAGTAAAACGGGACCCGTGTTTTTATTTTTGTTGAGCCCCCTCTTCGACCTAATTGGCAGGAGGGGTTTTTTAATCCATAAATTTGCCGGTGAATCCATTGTCCGATTGAAAAAAATCGTATCTTTGCTTTTTATTTCATTGTAATGGATATCATGGAAAAATTATACCAACTCTACCGACAGTTTCCGCAAATCTGCACCGACACGCGGAACATCATCCCCCAGTCTCTCTTTTTCTGCCTGAAAGGAGAAAATTTCGACGGAAACAATTTTGCTACCCAAGCGTTGGAAGCCGGTGCCGCATACGTGGTCACCGAACGTCAGGATTTGAAAGACAATCCCCATTGTGTAGTGGTAAATGACAGTCTGAAAACCTTGCAGCAATTAGCCAGATATCATCGCCAGCAACTACAAATTCCTGTCATCGGTATTACCGGCAGCAACGGAAAAACCACAACCAAAGAACTGGTGGCCGCTGTGCTGTCACGAAAATATAAAACAAGCTACACACAAGGCAACCTGAACAACCATATCGGCGTGCCTCTCACCCTGTTGAGTATCACCGGTGAGCATCAAATTGCCATAGTGGAAATGGGGGCCAACCATCCGGGGGAAATAGCAGATCTCTGCGATCTTTCTATGCCCAATTATGGACTCATCACCAACATCGGTGTAGCCCATATTGAAGGTTTTCTTTCCAAAGAAAACATTATCATCACCAAAAAAGCCTTGTACCGCAGTGTTATGGCTTGCGACGGCACCCTTTTTGTCAATATTGATGACGACATTCTTACTCAGGACCTTGACTATCAACCCATTGTCACCTATGCCACCCAAAAGCAAGCTGACATCAACGGACGTGTTGTCCGCAACGACGGCCTCATCAGCATTGAACTTTTCGGACAAACGGTGGATACCCATCTGACAGGAGCCTACAACCTGTTTAATATGCTGGCGGCGGCGGCAGTGGGCCACCATTTCGGGGTAAGCAAAGAGGACATTTGTGCAGCCATCGCCCAATATCAGCCGGCCAACCATCGCTCACAAGTGGAACATAAAGGCAGCAACACCATCATTGCCGACTATTACAACGCCAACCCCACCAGCATGACCGCCGCCCTCCAGAACCTCATCGGCATTGAGCATCCACACAAAGTAGCCATTTTAGGCGACATGCGTGAACTGGGCAGTGTCAGCAGCGAAGAGCATGCCCGCATCATCAAGCTGTGCAAAGATAACAATATCGAGACTTATTTTGTTGGAAGTGAATTTCGGAAACATCTGGCAGGAGACCCACATAGTTTTGCCAATGTGGACGAAGCCAATGATTATCTGGCCGCGAACCCCATCAGCAATGGCATCATCTTGGTAAAAGGTTCGCATAGCATTCATTTGGATAAACTGAACCTATTAAAATAGGCAATATTATCAATAATTAATTGATTTTCAATAATATACAATATTAAAAATTGAAACATCAGCACGTTATCGGTATCATGTCCGGCACCTCGTTGGACGGGGTGGATTTGGCGTATTGTGTTTTTGGGGAGGAGGGGAAAAAGGGCTTTAAAGATCTTAAGGACCTTAAGGAAAAAGAAGAGAGAGAGAGACCATGCTTTAGTTCTGGCAATTGTTGCTGGGGGTATGAGGTGCGCAAGGCGGTGACGGTACCCTACCCTGAACAATTGAGCCATAAATTGGCGCAAGCCATGAGCCTGTCGGGCTATGAGCTGGCACTGCTCCACAACGAGTTAGGACGCTATATCGGCATGCAGGTCAACGAGTTCATGACCGCTTTTGCCGAAGAGGTGGAGCTGATTGCATCGCACGGACACACGGTTTTTCATCGTCCCGACTTAGGCATGACTTTGCAAATCGGCAGTGGAGCGGACATTGCCGCTGTATGCGGTAAACCCACTGTATGCGACTTCCGCACCCTCGATGTGGCCTTGGGTGGACAAGGTGCTCCCCTGGTGCCCATCGGCGACGAATTACTGTTCGGGCAATACGACATCTGCCTGAACCTCGGCGGCATCAGCAACCTATCGTACCACGAAAACGGTCAACGCAAGGCATACGACATCTCGCCCTGCAACATCGTGCTGAACCAATTGGCCCGGCAGATAGGGAAAGAGTATGATGCAGACGGAATTATTGCACAAAGCGGCTGCATCGACACCCTATTACTAGAAAAACTCAACCAACTGGATTACTATCAGCAAAGCGGAACCAAATCCTTAGGAAGAGAATGGATTGACTCGGAATTCTTTCCTATACTGAACAGCAGTCATCTATCTGTTCCTGATCAGATGCGGACCGTGTGCGAACACATTGCTCTGCAGATTGCCTCCGCCTGCAATGCCACCAAAGGCAAGACCCTGCTCATTACTGGAGGCGGCGCGCACAACCACTTCCTCATCGACCTCATCCGCCAGAAATTCCACGGGCAGGTTATCATTCCCGACGACAAAACCATCGACTTCAAAGAAGCCATCATTTTCGCCTTTTTGGGTTTCCTCCGTGCCAACGGCTTACCCAACTGCATCGCCTCAGTTACGGGAGCACGGAGGGATTCGTGCGGAGGAGCGATATATGGAGTAGACAATTGATAGTTGATAGTTGACAGTTGACAATTAATAATTGATATTAAGAATTCAAAGTTCAAAATTCAAAATTCAAATTAACTACCCCGTTCTTCGGCCACTCCCCTCGAGCGTAGCGAGACTCCCCTTTGATGCAAAGCATCACTCCCCTTGAGTGCGAAGAGCGATACTCCCCTAAAAAATTAGCACATTATGAAAAATATATTTTCCCCTTCACTGAAACCATACAACACCTTCCACATCGACTGCCGATGCAAGGAATTGCTGATGGTGGAAAATGACCAAGATATAAATGAAGTATTCCGAAGGAATATTTTTCATCAGCCCTATTTGATGATTGGTGAAGGTAGCAACATGCTTTTCACCAAGGATTTCGATGGCACCGTCATCAAGTTGGCAACCAAAGGAATTGAAATCATCAACGAGGACGATGAATTTGTATATGTACGAGCCGCAGGAGGCGAAGATTGGTCAGACTTTGTGCGCTTCACCATTGAACACGAGCTGTATGGTGCGGAAAACCTCATCGGCATTCCGGGACTGGTGGGCAGTTGTCCGGTACAGAATATCGGGGCATACGGCAGCGAAGTGAAAGATATAATCTACCAAGTAGAAGGTTATTATCTTCCTGATGGTGAACCTTTTGTATTGTACAATGAGGAATGTCACTTCGCCTATCGCGATTCCATCTTCAAAAATGAATTGAAAGACCGTTGCTGGATTACCGAAGTGGTTTTCAAGCTAAGCAAGGAAAAACATTTTCAACTGGGCTACAAGCAATTAGCCGACAATTTAGCTTCTTTGGGCACAGACCTGACCCTGGAAAAAGTGGCAGAAACCGTCCTCAACATTCGCAACAGCAAGTTACCCGACATCACAAAAGTGGGTTGTGCTGGCAGTTTTTTCAAAAATCCGATTGTGAATGAGGCAAAATTTGCGGAACTTTCTGCCAAATTTGACCAACTTGTCCACTACCCTGCCCCCAACGGAGTCAAATTGGCAGCCGGTCAGCTCATTGAAAGTTGTGGATGGAAAGACATCCGCCGAGGCGATGTCAGCGTATATCCCACCCAGGCCCTGGTCATCGTCAATTGGGGAAATGCCAAGGGTTCAGAGGTGGTTGAGTATTATCAGGATATCATCCAGTCGGTACAAGAAAAGTACGGAATTCTGATTGAACCGGAGGTCAGAATTATCGCTTAAAAATATTTTCATCAGAATACTTTTTGTATTGAAAAAAGTTGTATTTTTGCAAACTCAAATCAAAAGAGAACAAAGTAGCAAAAATTTAGTGTTATGGCAAAGAAAAATAAAGAAGCAAGACAACAGGTCATCTTAGAATGCACCGAACAGAAAGCCAGCGGCGTGCCGGGTATGTCAAG
>JAGCSI010000026.1 GCA_017964255.1 Bacteroidales bacterium
CTCCTGCAACTGTTTGTTCTCACGAGAGATATCTATTAAACGCAGCTGGGCTTGTTTTATTTTATATTCGATATCATTATATAGACTATAAAAGGATGCCATCTTAATTCAATAGATTTTGCAAAAATACAACTTTTTTTTGGATTAATTCATGCCTCTTGATTTTTTGATTCTTTCGTAGGCCTCGTTTAATTTGGAGAATTTCTCTTCCGCGGCTTTGTGAACCTCTTCTCCCAGATGGCTCACCTAGTCGGGATGGTGCTTTATGGCTTCCTTGCGGTAGGCTTTCTTCACTTCCTCATTGGTGGCATCTGACGAGACCTCCAGAATCTTGTAGTCATCATCCAGATTGTGGTATGTTGTTGAACTGTAACTGCTTGAGCCGGAATTGTATCCATAGCCGGATCCGAAGCTTGAGCCGTAAGAACTTCCGTATCCGCCTTGGTAGCTGTAACCCATAAACATGGATTTCAAGGATTCGAAGGTGGAAGCGGGGATGCCGATGCTGATGGCGATGTTGCGGATGACATTCACTTCGGTGGCGTCAATATGTCCATCGGCTTGTGCCAGACCGAAGAGGAATTGCATAATCAACAGCCTTTCCTGAATGTTGGAATTGTTCTTGATGTTTTCGCAAACATTCTGAAGGTCAATGGGTTGGTTGAGATAGTCGCGCAGTTTGAGGATAGCCTCCTGCGCTTTGTTCACGCCAATATTGTTCACCAGATATTTTTTGACAAAGTCCAGCTCCGATTTCAGCATTTTATTGTCGGCCTGCATGACCGCCGCTGTCAGCTGCATGAGCATGTCGATGAATTCGTCTTGCGAGATATGGTGAGAGGAGAAATTTGTTTGCACAGTTGTCCCATTGACCCAATGGTCGATGAGTCTTCCTATAAAATAACCGAGTAGTCCAGTCCAAAAGCTACCTCCGACAATGAATCCGGCGACGAGTCCTATAATTCTGAAAATCATCTTCTTACGCTTCTTTATTGGGTTTGATAACGCTGCCGTAAAGGTCGTAACGGTCGGCTTGGTCGATTCTTACAGGATAGAAGCTGCCGATGTCAAGTTTCTGCTTCTTGTCGATGAGGATGGTATTATCCACATCAGGTGAGTCGAATTCGCTGCGGCCCACATAAAAGTCGTCTTCCTCATAATCAACAAGCACTTTTATCACCTTATCCACTAATTTTTCGTTGTGTTCCAATGAAATTTCCTCTTGCAGACTCATGATTTCCTCCACGCGGCGGTTTTTCTCCGAGGTTTTGATGGGGTCACCGAGCGGGTAGGCTGGGGTGTCTTCCTCCTGTGAGTAGGCGAAAACGCCCAGACGTTCGAATTTCGCCTCTTTGACAAATTCCACCAGCTCTTTGTGCATGGCCTTGGTCTCGGTTGGGTAGCCGGAAATGAGGGTGGTGCGCAGGGTGATGCCAGGCACCTTGTTGCGGATGTTTTCTATCAGCTTGTAGGTTTGCATGCCTCCTCCGCCACGGCGCATGTCGCGCAGTATATCCTCGTTGATGTGCTGCAAGGGCATGTCGAGGTACTTGCAAATATTGGAGTATTCGTTCATTACATCCAGAATCTCGTAGGGAAAGCCGATGGGGTAGGCATAGTGCAGACGGATCCATTCCAAGCCGTCAACTTGGGCGAGACGGCGCAACAGCATTTCCAGGTCGCGGTGTTGGGTAAGGTCCATGCCGTAATAAGTGAGGTCCTGCGCAATGAGCATCAGCTCTTTTACTCCGCTTTGTGCCAGTAGTTTAGCCTCCTCCACGAGGGTGTCGATGGGTTTGGACACCTGCTTGCCGCGAATCAAGGGGATGGCGCAGTAAGAGCAGCTACGGTCACAGCCTTCCGAAATTTTCAGATAGGCATAGTGCGAGGGGGTGGAGAGCAGTCGCTCGTGCTGGTTCAGCAGGTCGAAACGGTCCAGCTTGAACAGTTTGTGCAGTTCGGCAAAACTGTAAAAGGCGTCTACTTCCGGAATCAACTCCTGCAAATCGTTTTTGTAGCGTTGGGCCAAACAGCCTACTACGTATATTTTCTTGACCAGTCCCTGTTTTTTGCGTTCCGCATGGATGAAAATCTCGTCGATGGACTGCTCTTTGGCATCGTGAATAAAACAGCAGGTGTTGATGATGACGATGTCGGTGTTGCGGGTGCTATTGTGCATCACTTCACAGCCCATCTTTTGCAGCTGGGCAGCGATTATCTCGGAGTCCACGTTGTTCTTGGAGCAGCCGAGGGTGACGATATTGATAGAGGTTTTAGGGGTCATTTATATGATGTATATTTAAAAATGCAAAGATACTAATTTTTGTTGAAATGTTGAATCTCTTATTTGTTGAATTGCGTTAAGGCGTGGAGGCGTGAAGACGCTCACTTCGCTCGCTCGTTAAGACAAATAAATAATTGCTGTGATATCTTAACGAATGCACGCAGTGCATGTCTTAACGTCTCCACGTCTCTACGAAATATATAAAATTGGCACATTAGCACATTTACTAATTGGCACATTAAAAAAATGTGTATTTTTGCATTTCGTAAATTCAAGGAAAGTGTATTTTGATGCTGAACTATTCGCTGATTTTCTGACTCACCGTGAGGTGACGTGGCTCGGTGTGGATTTCTCGAAGGCGAAGTTCACACGCAGCGGATTTCAGTTGCCTCAGGAGGTGCTTTTGCGTTATCTCAATGACTGGAACATGCTGATTATCTCCGACCAGAAGAAATACGATGTGCGAATGAGTTTCCGCAAGCCGATTATGCAGTATGATTTGTCGTGGGTGACAAAGCGGAAC
>JAGCSI010000027.1 GCA_017964255.1 Bacteroidales bacterium
AGCAACGAACATTGTAATCGGTCTTCACATAACCGAAACCAAGGTTTTTCCAATCGATATTTTTCATTTCTTATAATTTTGATTATTACAGATATACATTCTTTAAATCAAGTCTGCAAAGATACTCATTTTTTTCAATCCAAACACAAATTTTAATTTTATTCTTGATTATCTTTTCTTTTCATCGCATTACTCACCATGTCGGCAGTGATATAACCCACCAACAAACCCCATATTATCATCAATAATAAATTGTTTTTCAATATATTATCGCTGAATTGACCAGATTTATACCAATATAAAACCGAAAGTAAAGTGAACAATATCATTCCAATCAGATGATATAAATTGAAGTTTTTTTTCAAAAATTCTCTCATTTTTCGCTTATTGCTTCATTTTTTCATACTCATAATTGATGTATTTGTCTTTGATGGCGTTGATAATTTGCATCGGTGTCCATCTTATCAAATCATAATAACTGAAATGACAATACATCATAAAAGTAAGAATCTCCTCATCGGGCAAGCCTGTCAGATCTTTTACTATCTCTTTGTTGTATTTCAACGGAAGCTCATCAAGCCTATCCTCGTATTGTACCATTTCATTGTATAAACGTTTCATTTTTGCTTTTTTACTGAAATTTTCATACAAATATGAAATAGGGTGGGCTATAGCTGTGTTTCTGAATACATTGGGACCTTTGTCATATTCCGCATTGGCCTTGTCTTCCGCAGTCAATTCCACACCAGGTATCTTTTGATAAATTTCTGGAATCTCTATCTTGGCCAAATCGCGCTTGAAACCCTCGTATGTGGGATTTAAGGAAATAACACTCACTTCTTTCAGCAAAATAGCTTTATAATATAATAGGAAATCCTCCTTTTTTTTCTTCATCAGATCTTCATCAAGTACCACAATCAACTGGCGGTAAATGGATTTTGATATAATCAAGGTATCATGCAAATGACATGCTATACTGAAATTTCCATCTTCATCAGAAAAAACAAAATTTTTTCTTGTGGCATTGTAGATGTTGGCGCCTTCTATCGGGTAGAAGTTGATGCCATCATATATTTTGCCGCTAAAGCTGCTTTGCTGAGCGAAACTCAAGCAAATCATGCCGGTAAGAAATGCAAAAAGTGCCAATTTTTTCATGGTGCAAAATTAGTGATTTTGATTATATCTTTCTTTTCAAAATAAAAAAAAGAGAAAAATTAAATGGAAAGATATAATACTGTTGGTAAAGTTTATTTTTTTTTGAAGCAAAGCTTGCAAATTGACTTATTTTGATTTATAAACACGATATAAACATGTTTGTTTTTTCTAATTTGTTGAATGATAATACTATTCTTTTTCTTTAAAATATAGCAAAAAAGTTTATTAGTTGATATCTTTTTGTCATTTTTACTTTCTTTTTTGTTCAAAACTGTTGTTGAAATGGAAGAAATCAGGGTTGAAAATAGATGATAACTTTTTTATTTTTTCTTTTTTGATGAATTTTGAACAGTAATGTTGAAATTTTTTGTGTTTTTGAACATTATTTTCAACAAATTGTGTTAATTTGCTCAAATAAAGGGGAATATTATAATAAAATAGCATATTACATATTGACTAATTGGCACATTAAAATTATTTGTATTTTTGCAAGTTTAGAATAAAACTGCGAAAAATGAAAATTATTATAGCTTCGGATCATGCCGGTTATGAATTGAAAGAGAAAATTATCAGCCAATTTCAGAAAGAATTTGAGTTTGATAATTATGGACCATTTTCTTCAGAAAGTGTGGATTATCCTGATTATGCCCATCCTGTGGCTGACAAAATAACCAAGGGTGAGTATGAATATGGCATATTGATTTGCGGAACAGGCAATGGCATAGGTATGACTGCCAACAAGCATGCGGGCATAAGGGCCGCTTTGTGCTGGAATAAGGAAATAGCAGCTTTGGCACGTCAACATAATAATGCCAATGTGCTGGTGCTTCCTGCACGTTTTATTGCTGAAAATGATGCTTTTGAAGTGGTGAAAACTTTCTTTTCCACCAGTTTTGAAGGGGGAAGACACCAAAGAAGAGTTGAAAAAATTGATATTCATTAATTCGTATCTATTATGAATAGTTCAATCAACAAAAGGGCGAATTTTATACGCTATTCCGCCATAGAGAATATGGACAATAACTTGTTGGCTTTCGAGAACAAGTTGAATATGAATGGTATAGATGTTAAATGGATCAGCAATGAGGAGGAATTGTGCAGTTGTATAAAGTCAGGTTTTCCTAAAGCTCATTTCAATAAGGTGTGTTTTGATCTTCCTGAAGTTCCTGAAGAATTGACCAATACTAACAATTTGATCAAGTCTATTTCAGTGGAAGATTTGGAAAATAATATAGAATCCGCTGATTATTTGATTACTTATGCCAATTTTGGATTGGTGGACACAGGTTCAGTGGTTATTTTCAATCATAATTGCAAAAATTGTTTCAATAAGGTTGACCATATCATTTTTATCTTAGATATCAACAATCTGATAGCAAAAAGCTCGGATTTGGGAATCATTTTGTCTTTATACGACAGGGATATAGTATATGGAAACCAACATTCTGTGAATATTATTTCCCAGCCCTTCAATAAAATTATTTGTAACAATTATCAATTTGAACAGGGTGACGCGTATTCCACACAAAAAGTTAATATAAGTGTATTGCTGTATGATAATGGCATTACCAGTATTTTGGACAATGTGAAACTGAGGGAGACATTATACTGTATCAACTGCGGCAATTGCAAAAAGGTATGTCCAGTATATAAAATCAATCATAAGTATTCACCTATTGATTTGGTTAAAAGAAATGCTTTCGAACGAAACAGAAAAACAAGCGATGTGTATGAAAACACAACTTTGTGCGGCAATTGTGACAAAGTATGTCCGGTTTTGATTCCTTTTACCAATCTCCTGGTGTCTGAAATGGAAAATGTAGCGAATAATGATCATGAGGACAATTGGCGTGATTTTGGAAAATTGGCTACCAAACGTCTGAAACTGAATAAAATGAATGGAAGATTCAGACGTTATTTCTTTATAAGAAGAATGTTTAACAATAATAAGAAATTGTTGAATTACTTTATGGCGCAACAGGATGACTTCTTTAATCTGACCAATACTAAAGCGGAAGAAAATGCATGAGTTTAATACAGAGCTGATTCAAAAAATAAAGGATTTTGGCAGGAAATACCAGCTGAATAAACTGTATAAGGGGGCTTTGATTTTTCTGTTTGTTTCTATTCTGGCCTTCCTTATTTATGTATTGCTGGAATATTTCTCTTATTTTACACCGACGGTGAGGAAAGTATTGTTTTTCTCTTATTTGGCGGTTTTTTTATTGCTGTTGGTGTTTTTCGTCATTCTTCCTTTTTTCAAATATATGGGTCTTGGCAAACAGCTGTCAAGAGACCAAATTGCGAGAATAGTAGGTGATTATTTTCCTGAAATTGATGATAAATTGTTGAATGTATTGCAATTACAGGACCAGATGGAACAAGGTGACTACCAGAGTTATGAGTTGCTGAAAACCGCGATCCAAACCAAAACTGACCAGCTGAAACCTTTTCCTTTTGTAAAAGCAGTGCATTTTGAAAATACTACCCGTTACCTGAAATGGGCAGTGATTCCCGTGCTGATTTTCGTGTTGATTTTCTCCATCAAAAGCGAAGTGATCACAGAACCTACCAAACGTATTGTCAATTATAGCCAGGAATATGAGAAACCGGCTCCTTATTCCATTGTGTTGGAGCAAGATAATTTGACTACTTTTCAGAATGACGATTTGACTGTCAAGATGAAGATAGTAGGGGAGGAGTTGCCTAATGAGCTGTATGTGGTGTACAATAAAAAGAATTACAAATGTGTGAAAGAAAGTAATTCTGAGTTTTCCTATACTTTCACCAACTTAAGACAAAATACAGAATTTCAGTTATATACTGATGAAGTAAGCTCGCAAACCTATACGATTGAAGTATTGCCAAAACCTGTTACCATTGGTTTTGCCATGCATCTGAAATATCCTTCCTATCTCAACAAAAATGACGAGGTTTTGGAGAATGTGGGAAGCGCTTCCGTGCCTGAAGGAACCCGTATCAGCTGGCAGTTCTATACCAAAAACACGGATAATCTGCAATTCTTTTACCAGGATCAGGAAATGGACCTGACCTCGGACAATGATAATTTTTCAGCCAGTTTGTTGGCCAAAGCTTCTTTTGACTATTCCATCGTCAATAAAAACAGATATTATACCTCAAAAGACACGTTGAATCACTCCATCTCTGTCGTAAAAGATTTGTATCCTGAGATTTATGTGGAAAGTAAGGTGGATTCATTCTTTATTGACAGGTATTATTTCAAGGGAAATATCAAGGATGACTATGGTTTCACAAGTTTGTACTTTGTATACTCGAAATTTGACGATAAAGGGCAGTTGATACAGAAGGACGTAAAAGTACCCATCCAGATAGAAAAGAACGCTGTAATCCAAGATTTTTACTATTCTTTCGAGGCTGCCATGTTCGAGTTGGGTCCGGGATATTCGATGGATTATCATTTCGAGGTATATGACAACGACGGAGTGAACGGCAGCAAGATGTCCAAAACCGGTCAGTTTGACTACAAAGTGAAGACTCAGAATGAGATTGACAAGGACATTGAAAGAAGCAGTGTGCAGGCCAAAAGCGATATGGATGACCTGATGAAGGAGTCTGCCCAGATCATGAAGGATATTGAGAAGCTGAACCGCCAGCTGAAGGAAACCAACAATCCTTCATGGCAGGACAAGAAGAAAATGGAGGAATTGCTCAACAAATTCTCAGAGCTTAAAAATCAGATCAATGAGCTGAAAAAACAGCAAAGCATCAATAATCAGGTAGAAAACCAATACAAAAATTATAATGAGGATATCCTGAAAAAACAACAGGAACTGGAGCAGCGTATGGATGAATTGTTGTCTGACGAGATGAAGAACATGATAGACCAGATGCGTCAGATGATGGAGAATATGAACAAGGACCAGATGCAGAATTCCATCGACAAGATGAAGATGGATGCCAAGGATATCAACCAGACTTTGGACCAGCAGCTGCAGTTGTTCAAGGAACTGGAGATGGAGAAAAAGGTAAATGATTTTCTGGATAAAACCAGACAGTTGTCACAGGATGAAAAGAACCTGTCCTTGCAAACTCAGAAAAAGGAGATTGCCAAGGATGAGCTGATGAAACAACAGCAGGAGATTCAGAAAAGATATGATGAACTGAAACAGGATTTGAAGGACATCAAAAACTTGAACAACGAGTTGGAACAGCCCAATAAATTAAGCAATACGGATTCGTTGCAGCAGGCATTGGAGCAGGATTTGAAAGATGCCAAACAGCAGCTGGAAAAGAATAATCGCCAGAAAGCAAGCGGCAGCCAGAAGTCTGCAGCGGAAAAAATGGAGGAGATGGCTGACAAATTGGAACAGGATATGAACGAGAGTGAGTTGGAGGAAATCACAGAGGATATTGCGGTTTTGCGACAGATTTTGGATAACCTGGTGCAGCTTTCATTTGACCAGGAAGATGTGATGAAACATGTACAGAAAGCAAATGCGAGATCCCCGTACTTTACCAGTTTCATGACCAGTCAGCATGAGGTCAAAGAGGGAATGAAAATGGTGGAGGATTCTTTATTGTCCTTGGCCCGTCGTCAGATGTCAGTGAAGCCGTTTATCACCAAAGAGGTTTCGAAAATCAATAACTATATTGAATCGGTCAATGGTTTGTTGGATGGCAGAAATCCGCAAAAGGCGGCCCAGAACCAGCAGTTTGCCCTTACTTCCATGAACAACCTGGCTTTGATGCTGGCTGAGTCGATGCAGGAAATGAAACAGAAACAGAGCGAATGCAAGTCCAAATGCAAGAAGGCAGGTAATGGTTCCTGTAACAAGCCTGGTGGCAAAGGAAAAAGCAAAAAGGCACGTGCCAAGGAATTGCAGGAGCAGCTGAACCGCCAGATGGAAGCCATGAAACGTTCGATGGAGCAGCAAGGCAAACAACAGCAAGGTCAGTCTGGACAGAATGGCCAGCAGCAGTGGAGTGAGCAATTCGCCAAGATGGCCGCCCAGCAGGAGGCTATCCGCAAGATGATGCAGGACTATCAGAACCAGCTGAAGTCGGAGAATGGGGTAGGGGACAAAGAGCTGGACAAGCTGATTGAAGAAATGCAGAAAACGGAAAAGGAATTAGTGAACAGAACCCTGACGGATCAAACCATCATCCGTCAGAAAAATATTGAGACACGTCTGCTGGAGAGTGAAAAAGCCGACAGGAAGCAGGACCAGGAGAAGAAACGTGAGTCCACAGAAGGTAAGGATATTCTGAATTCCAATCCGCCGAAAGACTGGAATCTTGACAAGACCAAACAGTCGCAGCAGGAGATGTTGAAGACCGTTCCGGTGAACCTGAACTACTATTACAAAGAGAAGGTCAACAACTATTTTTACAATATCGATTGAGGCCGTTTGATTTTTCCACGTGGAACCTTGACAGAAAAAATTAGAAATTAGGACTTTATATAACATGATCAAAAAGAGTATTTTTTCATTGGTTTTTCTGCTCGTTTGGATGAACTGTGTTCAGGCCGATGGGTATAAGGTTCTGTTCATCGGAAACAGTTATACGGATGTCAATAATCTGCCCCAGTTGATAGCCTCCATCGCCGAAGCCGAGGGGGACACACTGGTGTTTTCGGCCAATCTGCCCGGTGGCAGCACCTTCAACAATCACCTGAATAATGCTACTACTACATCCCTGATACAGCAGGGAGGATGGGATTATGTGGTGCTGCAGGGACAGAGTCAGGAGCCTTCGTTTCCCGATGGACAGTTTTACTCGGAAACCTATCCATACGCCCAGCAGCTGTGTGAGAGGATACGCCAGTATAATCCGGAAGCCAAGGTGGTTTTTTATATGACCTGGGGCCGCAAAAACGGTGATCAGGGCAATTGTCCCTATTTCCCGCCATTGTGTACTTATGAGGGCATGGACAGCCTGTTGTATTTGCGCTACATGACCATGGCCGCTGATTTCGAGGCGGAAGTGTCGCCTGTAGGGGCTTTGTGGCATTATTTGCGTGACCATCATCCGGAAATAGAATTATATGCCTCTGATGGCAGTCATCCTTCGTTGGCGGGCAGTTATGCCGCAGCCTGCTCTTTTTATTCGGTTTTGTTCCGGAAAAACCCGAGAGAGCTTGCTTATAATCCAGGTATTGACGAAGGACAGGCGGAAAGCATCAAAATAGCTGCGTCGAAAGTGGTTTATGACTCCTTGGCCAAGTGGTTTGTGGAGATGCCAGATAATCCTGGATCTGGGGTAGCATCAGTAAAAGAAAACCATTGTGTTATTTATCCCAATCCTGCATCAGAATATGTTGACATACAGTCTGACATTTACATTTCTGAAATTATGCTTTTTGCTGAAGATGGCAAATTGGTATGGTCAAGAACCAAAATGAATACTTTGAATGAAAGAATATCCCTTTCCGCATTTAGCGCAGGGTTGTATTTTATTCAAATAATTGATAGTGAAGGAAATGCGGTAAAAAGAAAGATAATCAAAATGTAGAGACGTTTCATGAAACGTCTCTACTAGGAGTTAGTTTTGTAACATGATAATATTCAACAATTTACCATCAGAACTACAAAGCGAACGGTCCCTTCTGAAACCTTGGCTGAAGGAACTGATCCGTCAGCATGGTTTTGTCCCCGGTGATATCAGCTATTTTTTTTGTGATGATGAAGAGTTGCTGAAAGTGAACCTACAGTTTCTGCAGCATGACACCTATACGGATATTATTACATTTGACTATGGTGCTGCCGGGGTAGTGTCGGGAGAGATTTATATCAGCGAACAGCGGGTGAGAGACAATGCTTCGGAATTGCAAATTCTGCCCCAGGACGAGTTCTTAAGGGTGGTGGCACATGGGGTGTTGCACCTGTGCGGATATAAGGACAAGAGCGAAAAAGAAGCAGCGGAAATGAGGTTTCAGGAAGAGGGAGCGATAAGCTTGTATAAAAAGTTAAAATAAAGATAATCAGAACTATACATCAATGTTCCACGTGGAAAACAACGAAAAATTCGATATAATTGTGGTGGGTGCGGGCCATGCTGGCTGTGAGGCGGCAGTGGCGGCGGCACGTATGGGGAGTAGGACCTTATTGATAACTATGCACCTCGGATTGGTGGCTCAGATGTCGTGCAATCCGGCTATGGGAGGTATCGCCAAGGGACAAATCGTGAAGGAAATTGATGCTTTGGGAGGCTTCTCTGGTATTGTGGCTGATCGTTCCACTATCCAGTTTCGGATGCTGAACCGCTCCAAAGGTCCCGCTATGTGGAGCCCACGAACCCAAAACGACAAGTATCTTTTCTCCTCCATGTGGAAACAGGTGCTCGAAACACAGCCCAATTTGGAATTGCGTCAGGACACCGTCAACGATATTATCATTGAACAAAACAAGGTGGTAGGGGTGAAAACCCAGCAGGGAAATACCATCTTCGGAGAAAAAATTATCTTGACCAACGGTACCTTCCTTAATGGCAGAATCCATATCGGGGAGGTGAATTTTGCTGGTGGCAGGATGGGGGAGAGCAATTCGCTTTACCTTTCAGACAAGTTGAAGGATTTCGGTCTGACGGTCAGAAAACTGAAAACAGGAACACCTGTTCGTATCGACAAGCGTACGGTGGACTTCTCCAAGATGGAAGAGCAAAAAGGCGATGAGAATCCCGACAAGTTTTCTTTCACCGATACCTTGCCAGTGGAGCAGCAGATGAGCTGCTGGATTACCTATACCAATCCGCAGGTGCATGACATCCTGCGAACAGGCTTCGACGCATCCCCTATGTTCCAGGGTAGAATCCAGGGCGTGGGTCCCAGATATTGTCCCTCAATTGAGGATAAAATCAACCGTTTTTCAGAACGTGACCGTCACCAGCTGTTTCTGGAACCAGAGGGTCGAGATACCAATGAGTATTATCTGAATGGTTTTTCCTCTTCCTTGCCAGAGGAAGTACAGATTAAAGCTATGCACTTGATACCGGGTTTGGAACATGCCAAAGTTTTCCGTCCGGGCTATGCTATCGAATACGATTTCTTCGATCCCACCCAGCTCAAGTTCTCCTTGGAGTCAAAATTGCTGGATAATTTGTATCTGGCGGGACAGGTAAATGGCACCACAGGTTATGAGGAGGCGGCTTGCCAGGGATTGATGGCAGGCATCAATGCCCATCTCTCACTGCATGGAAAAGAACCCTTGGTATTGGGTCGCTCGCAGGCGTATATCGGAGTACTGATTGATGACTTAGTGACCAAAGGAGTGGAAGACCCTTATCGTATGTTTACCTCCAGAGCTGAGTATCGTATTTTGCTCCGTCAGGATAATGCCGATGAAAGACTGACCCCGATAGGCCATCAGTTGGGTTTGATTGATGACGATCGCTATGCGAAGATGCAGACAAAATATGAGCATCAGCAACGCATGGTGGATTTCCTTTCAGAACATCATGCCAAGCCTGCGGAGGTGAATGAATATCTGGTAAAAGTGGAAACTTCTCCCTTAACTCAGCGGACGAAATATGCCAGTCTGTTGTTGCGCCCACAGGTGGAGTTAAGCCAGTTGAAAAACTGCTGCGAGCGAATTGCCGCTTTTGCCGAAGAGAATCATATTACAGAGCAAGAACAGGAAAATGCGGAAATCAGAATCAAATATGCCAACTATATAGAAAAGGAAAAAGAGATGGCGGATAAATTATCCAATTTGGATAATATCAAAATCTCAGCTGATTTTGATTATAGGAATTTCCCATCTTTGTCTTTGGAAGCCCGTGAGAAATTGTCAAGAGTAAAACCTGACAATTTGGGTCAAGCTTCCCGAATCAGCGGGGTCAGTCCCTCCGACATCGCCGCCCTGATGATTTATTTAAGATAGCATTTCATCTCCAGCGGGTGCCCGAAGGCTGGGATAGTTGTTGAGGGGAGTCTCGGGTTGCGCCCTCGAGGGGAGTGGACTTCGTCCAAAGGGGAGTCTCGCACTAAGTGCTCGAGGGGAGTTGTCTGAAGGGATATGTAATGATATAATCATAAATAACTGAAAATCAATACTTTAAAAATATAATTTTGATTTAAGCGCTTTTTTCCAAAAAAACGACCCACGAATCAAAAAATCAAAATTCGTGGCTTAAAACGAAGATTTTTTGTAAAGTGTTGATTATAAGGGAGAAATTTTTTCGTTTAGGCGTGGAGGCGCAGAGACACTCGCTGCGCTCGTTCGTGGAGACAAAATTTGCTAATTAACTAACTTGCTAATTGAAAAAAATTGTATTTTTGCAGCCGAAAATTTGTGGAAGGATTTGTCATGATTGCAACCACGGAAAAAAATGCTAAACCATCACATTCCCCGCATTTTTTCATTTAACTTTATTATTAACCCATAAATTATTATTATGAGCTATCTATTCACATCTGAATCAGTATCTGAAGGACATCCCGACAAGGTGTGTGATCAAATTTCAGACGCTTTGCTTGATTCGTTCCTGGCCCAGGATCCGGAATCAAAAGTGGCTTGCGAAACATTGGTAACTACCGGCTTGGTGGTTTGCGCAGGTGAGGTTAAAACAAATGGTTACGTCTCCATTGACGACGTGGCCCGGAAAGTTATTGAAAAAATTGGTTACACAAAAAGCGATTACCAGTTTGATGCCAAGTCGTGTGCGGTGATTTCCTCTATTCACAGCCAGTCGTCCGACATCAACCAAGGCGTGGAGCGACAAGAAAAGGAAGAACAAGGTGCTGGCGACCAGGGTATGATGTTCGGCTACGCTTGCCGTGAAATGCAGAATTTCATGCCTATCACTATTGAACTGTCCCACATGATTTTACAAGAATTGGCCGCTATCCGCAAGGAAGGCAAACTGATGACTTATCTGCGTCCCGACGCCAAATCACAAGTGACTTTGCAATATGCCAACGATGGCACGCCGGAACGTATCGATACCATTGTGGTTTCCACCCAGCATGACGATTTCGCTGAGGAGAAAGTGATGCAGGACAAAATCAAGGAAGACATCAAAAACATTCTGCTTCCTCGTGTCATTAAAGACTGTCCTGACAGTGTAAAGTCTTTATTCAAAGATGATTACAAACTTTATGTGAACCCCACCGGCAAGTTTGTCATTGGCGGCCCGCATGGTGACTCTGGCTTGACAGGCCGCAAGATCATTGTGGATACCTATGGTGGTCATGGTGCCCATGGTGGTGGCGCTTTTTCAGGTAAAGACCCGTCAAAGGTGGATCGTTCCGCAGCCTACGCAGCCCGTCACGTGGCCAAAAACATGGTGGCCGCAGGCTTGTGCGACAAGGTGCTGGTGCAGGTGGCTTACGCTATAGGTGTAGCTGAACCGGTAGGACTGTTTGTGAACACATATGGAACCGCGAAAGTACAGTTGAGCGATGGTGAGATTGCCGCTAAAATCAAGGAAATCATCCCTATGCGTCCCTATGATATTATCGAACGCTTCCAATTGAAAAACCCCATCTACGAAAAAACCGCTTCTTACGGACATTTTGGTCGCGACAGCTACGAAGCGGAAGTGGAGGTGAGCTACCAAAGTAAAGACAGTTATCCCAAAGTAGTGGATGGACAGAGAAAATATTTCAAAAAAGTGGTGTTCTTCGGCTGGGAACGCTTGGATTATGTAGATAAAATCAAGCAAAAGTTCAATCTTTAACAGATGAAAAAATATTCTTTGTGTTTGGTTTTCTGCCTTTTTTCGCTCGTTTTGGCGGCGCAAAGCGTCAAAATGGACAAGGGGTCAAAAAAGTTGAAAGAGCTGTCCACGGCTGAAATAAACGCTGTTCTCGACCGTGCCAATCCACGGCTGAAGGTGATGGCCTTGCAGGAGTTGGCGAACAACATGGCCCAAAGCTTGAATGGCACCATCCTGATTGCCTTGGATGACAAGGTGGTAGCGAGGAAAACCTATGGTTACGCCCGCCTCTACCAGAAAGGCAAAGACCTGAACGGCATGACCATTTCGCAGCTCAGGGCGGCGCGAGGCAAGGCGGAAAACCAGCTGTCGCACACCACTCCTTACGAGTTGGCCTCCATCTCCAAGCAATTCACAGCGGCGGCCATCCTCAAGCTGGTGGCTGCCGGCAAGATACAGCTGACGGACAATCTGTCGAAATATTACACGAACAATCCCTATTCGGGGATTACCATCCATCATTTGCTGTGCCACACCTCCGGTTTGCCCGAGTATTTCGACTTCCCGGAAGAGATATGGGGCACCGAAGGCTTTGTCACCAACGAGCAGGCCATACAGAAAGTTTTTTCGCGCCGCGAGAAGATCTATTTCAAGCCCGGAATGCGCTACAAATACACCAATACCAACTATTTGCTTTTGGCGGACATTGTGGCGAAAGTGTCGGGCGTGAAGTTCGAGAAATTCATGGAGGACAGCATTTTCAAGCCGATAGGCATGGATAACACCTTTTATGTGACGCAGAAAAACGAGCACAAGGATATTTTTTTCCCGCGGGGACATCTGAAATCGGGTGAGGAAGTGGCCATAGAGCCATTGGACGGCACCTTGGGAGACAAGGGCCTGTACTCTTGTCCCGAGTCGCTGATGAAATGGAAAATCGCTTTTTTCAACGAGTATTCAGTAATTCCGAAGGAGTGGGTGGAGAAAGCCTCGTCAACGCAGAACAAGCTCATTACAGGCGCTGCCCCGTCGGAGCTGTACGGTTATGGTTTCCACCTGGAGGAAAATCCGTACTATGGCAAACTGGTGTATCACGGCGGCTTGTGGCATGGCTTTCACCACATCATGGTTTACCGACCCTCCGACAACCTCCTGTTCATTTGCCTCAGCAACTACCGCAACCGCGCCCATATCGGCAAGAGCAACCAGATACTCAATATTTTAGATGGAGTATAATAGGGATCAGGTTATAGTGGTCAATGGTCAGTGATTAGAAGGAAGGTCATAGAATTAAGAATTCAAAGTTCAAAATTCAAAAAA
>JAGCSI010000028.1 GCA_017964255.1 Bacteroidales bacterium
CACAATGGAATCTTGGGGGTAATCCAATTCGAGGCGGTAGGTGACATTTATCGGATCGTTGAATGGATCCGGGTAGGGGTAAAGATTGCACAGATAGGTGTTTTTCCACAAGCTGGGCTTCTGATTTTTGATGTCGAAATACATCATGCTGTAATAGGTCATGTCGTAGGTGCTGAGGGCTGCGGCACCACGATTGTTTCGCCAATCTGCCGGAACCCATGACGATCCAGGAATTGACGGAAGGTCGCTCAGCTGCCAGTCGAAGTAGCAGGTATCCACCCGGATGCTATCAACATCCGGATCATAACTATTGCTGCCGTAAGGGGAAAGTGCGTAGCCGTAGATGCCGCCAATGTGTTGGTTCACAATATCTTCTTCAGTGCCGATACCGCCCTTGGTGGGGTTTGCACCCGAGAGGGCTGTGCCGACCATATCGGTGGTGCGGACAATCATGGAGGAATAGCTCTGGCGCACAGTGCCCTTCTCTACCTTGCCGACAAGTCCGGCAACATAGTCACCGGTGCAATCGACATGTCCGGAAGCGAAGCAAACGTTGACTTCGGGCAACATAGTAGGCGACTGCGTCCCCGCAGTCGCATCATTATAAGCCGTCATCAGTCCGACCAAGCCGCCCACGTTGTCGCCGCTTGTGCGGATGCTGCCTTCGAAGAAACAGTTGTTGATGTGGCCTCCTGAGAGTTCGCCCACTAAACCGCCGATGTTGCTGGCACCACCTCTGACGTAGGAATTGACAATGCCGAGTTTTTCGACGTGTGCATCCCCTTCCATTTTCGAAAAGAAGCCTACACCCTCAGTGCCGTCTGGACGCTCGATATACATACCGCTGACTGTATGCTTATCACCGAGTAAGTGGCCTTTGAACACACCCGTCTCGGGCCAGACCGTCCATGATGGGTCAATCTCGCCGTCGCAAGCGGCCAGATTCCCCTGGTTGAGGGTGATGTCATTCGGTATCAAGAAATACTTGCCTTCGCCGTGGGCGGGAATGGTGCTGTAGTTGCCGCTCGTCGGGACCGTCGTTACACAGATTCTGTTGGTTTGGTCATAGTAGAACGGGTTGCCGCTGCCGACACACTCCGCGAAGTTCACTAACTGTTCAGCCGTACGGATACGGTACGGGTTTGAGGCCGTACCATCGTATTGCGCATTAGCTGTGCCCCCGGCAAACAAGAGCAGGCAGAAAGGCAGAAGGAGAAAAAGGTTCTCTTCGGGGTGATTACGACGATAGCGCCATGCACGGATGAGCATCCAAACGAGAATTCCAAGGGCAAGTGCCCCGACGATCAGAAGAATAATCAGTTTTGTGGACATATTGTTTTCAAGTTTCAAGTTTCAAGTTCAAAGTTCAAAAAGAGGCTGCAAAAGTACTACATTATTATATAATTGACTTTTCCCTAATGGAAAATTCCACGAGAGAAAAAGATTTTTTCGCTTAAAAACAAAAAAATCTATTAAAGGAAATCGTGGAGATACAAAATTTTGCGTCTCTATAACGATGACATATCACATCCCCCTGTACGTTGAGGGTGTCTCCTTGCCCTGTGCCTTGAAGGCTTTGGTCATGGAGGCCTGGGAGGAGAAGCCGCATTGCTCGGCGATGTCGGCGAGGCGCTCGTCGGGGTACTGGTGGATGAGGCTGATGGCGTGGCGCACGCGATGCTGGCTGATCATGTCGTAAAACGACTGGTAGCCGCTGCGGCGGATGACCTCGGCAAGGTATTTGCTGTTAGTGCCTAGTTTTGAGGTAAGTGTATCACTGGTGATGTGCGGTTCGGTGAAAATCTTCTCTTTTGTGAGTAAGACTTCGAGGCGGCGGGCAAGGTCGTCGAAGCGGTCGTTAGCTAAAAGGTGTGGAGTGTCGGGCTTCTCAATATTCTCTGAATATTCAGAGTTTTCAGAGTTTTCAGAGTTTTCAGAGACCACTACCTTCCTCCACGGATTCAGCGTGAGAATGCAGAACCACACGTTGGCTCCGATGAAGAGGATGTCTCTGCCAAACTTCATCCAAGGGTCGTCGGCGTAGAAGTTGATGGCTAGGAGTAAGAGAACCAGCGTGGGCACCCAGCGGATGAGGTTCGCGAAATGCACGGGAAAGTCGTCGCTGTCGGCATATTGCTCTTCGTTGGCACGTCTCACAGCATTCCTGATTCTCAGCGCCATACGCACAGAGAGGAAGAAGTAGCCGCAGAAGAGTATGCTCACAGCTCCCACCGCCCATACACGCCACCCTTCGGGCAGGCTGATGAGATTGACGGCCTGCAAAAACATGGGCAGCAGTACAACGATAGCGGGAATGAACAGCCAGTAACCCTTGAGCCGGTGCTTGATCTCGGGGAAGAAGTAGCCCTCACACATGATGAGCATCTGGATGGAGAAGCAGAGTAGCGAAAATGCGTTGACGTAGAGCAGTGCATCGCTATCGCCAATTTGCAGCAGATAAGGCAGTTCAAAAATTTGCAGCAGGTAGATGACCCCCACGGCACGTTGAGCCGGAAACAGCTCGTGAAAGTGCTCCTTGTAGGCCTCGGGCTTGTAAAACCACTTCAGCAGCCACCCATAAAGGTGGGTGACGATGAACGCCAGGTTGGCAGAATATAATATGGTATAAGCCGTGTCTGTCATTAACTAAAATTTGCGGTTGCAAATTTACTCAAATTCACCGAAATAGACAAAGTTCAAAAAAGTGTATTATTATTTTGCGGCAATTCCCATCGCCGTCTTCAACCCATCCAAGGCGGCACTGACAATGCCACCAGCATAGCCAGCCCCTTCGCCTACGGGATATAGGCCAGGGATGTTGCTCTGCCGGCTTTCGTCCCGCAAGATTCTTACGGGAGAGGAGGAGCGGCTCTCAATGCCAGTCAGCACGGCATCAGCATCGTTGAAACCTCGCAGTTTTCGGTCAAACAAAGGAAGGGCCTCCCGCAAGGCTTTTACCGCATACGCGGGCAGGCAGCGGCCTAAATCGCAATACACCACCCCATGAGGGTAGGAGGGCTTCACTTTGCGATGTCCCTTGGCAATCTTGCCCTGCAAAAATTCGCCCACCAAGTTGGCGGGGGCGCGGTAATCCCCGCTGACCTCAAAGGCCAACTTTTCGTATTTTTCTTGATAATTCAGCCCATCCAACGGACTGTTTAGATAATAATCCTCTGGATTGATGCCCACCAGTAAGGCGCTGTTGGCATTGGCCTTGTTGCGTTTTTTCTCGCTCATGCCATTGGTCACTATGGTGCCGTCCTCGCTGGCCGAGGCCATGACCACACCGCCAGGACACATGCAGAAGGTATAGACACTGCGGTCCTTCAAATGCACCACTCCACGATATGAGGCGGCGGGCAGCAATTTGGCACTCTTGCCGTACTGCATCCTGTTGATGTCGCTTTGCAAATGCTCAATACGCACACCCATGGAAAAGGCTTTGGCCTCCATATTCAGGCCTTTGGTATACAAATGTTTAATGGTGTCGCGGGCGGAGTGCCCCAAACAGAGCAACACGTGTTTGCTCTTGATGCTGAAACCGTTATGGCAGTGCAGCTGGATTATCTCGCCTTCTTGCTGGAAGTCATCGAAAGTGGTGTTGAAGTGAAATTCCCCGCCTAAACTGATGATTTCCT
Source organism: Bacteroidales bacterium (assembly GCA_017964255.1). Classification (GTDB taxonomy): domain Bacteria; phylum Bacteroidota; class Bacteroidia; order Bacteroidales; family WCHB1-69; genus RUG11690. Next base: position 3,639 of record JAGCSI010000028.1, read on the forward strand.
CCCGGATATTGCGCACGACTTTCTCCAGGTAGTCGGTGCCTACATGGGGATTGGCGGCATAACACACATCCTCCGTTGCTCCATGCTTGTGAAACTCCTCCAGTATAAAGCTGATATAACGGTCGTTGATGTTGGTGGAGAGTTTTCCATCAGAGAAAGTACCGGCTCCGCCTTCACCAAATTGCACGTTAGAGTTGGGATTTAGTCTTTTATGTTGCAGAAATTCAGTTACTTCAGCTTTTCTGTCTTCAATGCGACTGCCTCTTTCAATGATCACGGGTTTGGCTCCGCAACGGGCCAAATACAAGGCCGCGAACATACCGGCAGGACCGAAACCGACAACTACAGGCGGAAGTTCTTCGTTCCATTGTGGGTAGCCGATAGGTTCAGGAGCCTGATACAGGCTGACATTATCCAGTTGAAGCAAATCCTCCCGCTCATTCTTTAGCTCAACATAAACCTGATACAGATAGAAGATATGGTCTTTTTTCCGCGCATCAATGGATTCCCTCAATATCTTGAAATCCATAATCTCCTCATCAGCAATAGGGTAGGAGTGTACCACCCGCTGTCGCAAATTGGTCGCTTGTCCCACCGGAACTTTGATGTTGGAGATTTTCAGTTGCATGTTGTTGTTCTTTTTATGGATGCAATATTTTATCTTGTTTTTATATGAAGAAGGCTCGAGTTCTGGCCTCGGAGAGGCCACCTTTCTGTAACCCCACACGAAGCGATACCACAGTTTTGTGTGTGATGCTTACGATGTGTTTACGTGCAGAAGCACGTTATTCTATAACCCCACACGAAGCGATACCACAGTTTTGTGTGTGATGCTTA
>JAGCSI010000029.1 GCA_017964255.1 Bacteroidales bacterium
TACCGTGTTGCTGCCCGGTGCTGTCGCGATCGCGAAGTCTTCTCGCTCTACCGTGTATCTGAAGTGCCACTCTTGCTCGTGGCCCTGGCAGTCCGTATATTTGTAGGTGTATACCACATCCCCTTCACAGGTGGGTATGTCTCCTCCGCTCACGAACACAGCCGTCAGCGTGTTGCCGCACGCGTCGGTCACAACAGGCATCTTGCCCGCCACTGTGTCCGGTCTCTCCACCAATGCTGGACAGCTGACAGTCTTCACGCTGTCCGCCGGTACTGCGAAATCCTGAACATTAATATATATATTCTGCGTAGCTTCGTTATAATTGCCGCAACCGTCGGTCACCCTATAAGTTCTGATAATCGTTTTATTACATGTTCCGGTTATGTCGGCATCACTGCTCGTCACCGTCAGGTGGGCATTATCTGAACAATTGTCGCTGATAATCAAACCATTTGCTTTCAGATAGTCAAGTGTATTCACTGCCAGTGGCTTATCATCAGCACCACACCCGATAACTATCGAATCTCTCAGCGTACCACTAATGGTCGGCACCTCCATATCTCTCACCGTCAAAGTAATGCTGTCGGCATTAGCCTTACAGCCGTAGCCGTCTACCACGTTCACCCCTATCTTATATAAGGTATCACATGAGATGGTAGGTATTGTAGCCGTAACACTGTTGGTGGTTTCTGAGGTCGTAGTAGCAGCAGCCGTTAGCGTTACGCCACCGCCCCAAGTATAGGTATAGTCTGCCGTCGTGGTAGTAGTGATGGTAGCTGTTATCGGTTCGTATGTACCACTGAAGGGGCATATCTCGCCCGCCACAGCAGCGATCTTCACCACAGGGGTATTGTGTACATGTATCGTCTTCTCTGCGTAACTCTCACAGTTGGTGGCATTGTTCCTCATGGTCACGCTCACAATCTTGTCACCCTCGTCCGCCCAGCGTACCACAATGCGGTTGGTATCGGTACGGCTACTGGTGGCATAGCTGCCGCCGTCAATATTCCAGGTATAGTCGTATCCTGCCAATGCCTGCACACTTATCTCTATACTGTCATTGGCAAATGACGATAATATACAAACATCCTCATTCGTGGAAAATGTGGGAATCACCGTATCATTCACTGTCAACGTCATAACTACAATTGAGTCGCAACCATTAACGGTTTTCAATACCGTTGTCTTCTCTCCGGCTGAAGTAAATACGCTGTCGTTCCATGTGTACGGAAGTTCATTTTGACATACTGTCCTTACCTCAGGAACTGTGGTGCTCCTGTTCACCGTCAACTTCAGTATTATGATGCTGTCACAACCAGACGAAGTAGTAGTGACATATCTATAAGTGCCATTACTTTTGTAAGTGTTGCCATCTATCCATACAAGACTGTCGCAAACCTCCATATTTGTAGTCACCTTGATACTGTCGCTAATCGTCAAAAACAACGTTACAATAGAGTCGCAACCGAATTGATTTCCACCTTCTATAATGTACGTCGGATTTACTTTTGGAGTTTTTGTATAGGTTGTACCATGCCATGTAAATGGTTCACAGGTATTTACAACAGTGTCTCCCCATGTAGGTTCAGCATATTCCACTTCTATCGCTTCTCGTACAACACATCCTGATGCGCTTTCCACCTCCACTTCGTAGGTCGTAGTTGATTCCAATTCCGTGATGTTGAATGTTGGTCCCTCACTCAATTCCGTCCCTTCACCTGCCAAGAACCAAGTATATCTCACGCAAGGAGAATTGTCTTTAATTCGCACCCAGTCTATAAACACACGCTGTTCAGCATAATCATAACCAAGAACTGTGTCAGGAATAACCTCTATCGTGATAATAGATGAAGAAGCTGCTGCATTGAAATTAACAGAGTAAGTTTCATACTGTGCTGGGGCAACTTCCGGAATACCACCAGGTACGGTAAGAGTATCTGCCTGACTATCAACGGACACTCTGACGCGACTCGGTGTAGGGCTTTCGTAATCCCAGCCTTTCATACTTAATTCGACCGTAAAATCATATGTCACACCCAATGAACCCATTGATTTCGATTCAATTCTACCAAACTCCGGTCGTCTTCCTAATCTGACAGCACCATTTGAAGAAAAAACCAAATAACCATCTTCAAACATTGAAGTCTTTCCTGGCAATTCACTTGTAATATTCACATCTTTCCCCGTCACTCCATCAAACCCTTCAAACAGAGATTCTCTGAAATAGTCGGCGCAATTAGTAGCCGATGCCGTCACTTCTATTCCGGACGAACCCTTACAAAACAACGGATTATCCGGAGAAAAACTAATCTCCGGCATAGGCGCGACAATAAGATTCAGAACATATACACTATCACAGTTACAACACGTCGTTTTAAGCGAGTCGTAATACACTCCCGTTTCGTATAATTTCTTAGTCCTCCAAACATATGGTGTATCCGATTGACAAATATTATCCGTAGCATTAATTTCATATACAGGGTTAACCTTCAGCATCAAAGTAATAACGCTGTCACATCCATAAATTGTCTGCAGGGTTTCTCTAATAGGCTGATAATCATGTGGAGTAGAGATATTCAAATTTTTAAAAACAGGGTTGCCGTCTCTATCAACAGGTTCCTGGAAAGTATAACGTGTATCTGACCGACATACTTCCCTATAAATAGTATCTTTATCATATTTTTCATGTACAATAGCCGAACTGGTTACTACCTCGACCGTATCGCTGTTGAAAATCACATAGGCATCGTAAGAAGTTTGTCCTACTCCGGGACTTACCTCCATACTGGCATCCGTAGGACTATCTGCCCAATAGGCGTACGCCTCCGTACCAAAATTACGCACCGCACGGATACGGTTTTGTGTGGCTCTTTCTTTATCAGAAGCATCGCTATGATTAGACGGAGTTCTGGCTTGATAGAAATACTGGCTACCTCTGACCACCAGCATCTGATTGCTATTGATACGCGTAGAAGTCCAGTAATCATAACCATAAGTATTTTTAGCATACATGAACTCTAAACAATCGCTGGATCCGCCTGCCGCAATAATCTTATCTGCAATAACCGGTAACAAACCATATATCATACGCAACTGGACTGCATCGGGAATATACCATCCATTATAAAAATCCACTGCTTCGGCTGCGTCGGAATGGCCAGAATTCAACAAAAGTCTCGTATTCTCTTTTCCTTCAAATGTCCACGAGTCTAAACTCGAACGTCCGATACCATTGACAGCATCATAGGGATGTTGTACCATTCCCGCGGGAAGCGCAGTTCCAGCATCAATCATAAAATATTGCTTGTTGTTGGTCTTGCTAACCCAGCCCACATCATTCAGCGCCACTGCCCAACCTTCCACCGGATTATCCGGGTTGATATAGCATATAATACCCTTTGAACTGTCGGGAAAGGTATAAACATCACCAATTTGATATACCTGAGCTTTCACAGAGCCCAATGCTGATATCATAATCAGTAATACAATAAATAGTATCCGTTTAACCACTGTATATTGCATATATTTCTCTTTTTTTCTTACCTTATAATAATATGTATAACTCATTCATTACCTTCCCTATCTAAAAATCACGGGATGGACGAACTAAATGATAGGCATTTTTATTAGATGTATATGAACTCGTCTTTTGATGAGAGACAAAATGACCGGAATAATCATTGTGCCAACAAATAGTATTTTCATTTTCTTTCCCGGCTTCTGAAGAAGACAAATAATAGTTTTTGCCCGAATCCAACTCTTCGGCATCCCAACCGGCCGCCCTCAGTTTTTTCAATGTGGCATTCACAGGCACCCTGTTGCCAAACAAAAGATTCAGTTCTCCCATCGCAGGCAAATACCATCCCCATCCTCCTGGATTAGACGGATCAACCACTCCACTGCTTTCATTATAGTAATAGCAATAATAAGCTGCCGGGGCATAATAGAAAAATTCACCAATTTGTTCAGCATCAAACTTTATCTTTAGCGTATTTGCTTCTCCTCTCATATCGAACAGCGCATCTTTTTGATTAGTACACTTGTTTACTGCGTGAATAGAAGCTGGCTGACCTTGTGCCCATATACCATAATAATTGTTTTTACCGTCTCTGGTTATTTTCGGAGCATCTTTTAATGCAATTATTTTGCCATGCTTTCCTGTTGGGTCTATATAATACACTACTCCCATGGGCGTTTTTCCACTCTCCAGAAATACGTCAGCCCGCAAAATAGACCCGTCAGTACATAAAACATCCCCTGGGGCTTCCACCGGAGGAATTTCCCCCTCTTTCCAAGTCAGACGAGGTGTTTCGACCGAAATACCCATTGTAGTAGTTTCTCCTTCACAAATTTCGTTGTCAGAAGTGTCTATCTGCAAAATAATCAGCGAAAGGATATCCAAACTGTCACACCCGTCAGCCATCGTATTAATCTTGGAGTAACGCCCCGTTGAGTCAAGATCCATGCCTCTCCAATGATAGGGTTGCCCGTTCAATAAGAAATTTGTTGTTACCACCATGGTATCCACAAATGGAGGGTCATTCACCATCAGGGTAAAAATTACCACCGAGTCGCAATGGTGCCTGTCTTGGCCCTCAAAGTTATGCGAGAACACATGGAGTCCCGCTCTTTTCACCGCCTCGTCCAGTTCAGTTTGCGAAACTAACCAAGGCGATACATGGTAGATATCTTCGTATCCCAAACTTGAGCTTTGGCACACCTCATCAAACAAATTGGTTTGATTTGGAGGATAAGCATCGGCAATAGCTACACCAGGCATGGGCTCCACCAACGCACTCCAGCCTCCTGCTGCTATTTCGCCTGACAGGAAAAACAGCGTAAGCGCAGAGCCTTTGGAAATGATGATTTCGGGAAGATAACCGCCATTTGTCAATTCAAACATGACACTGTCCGGCTCAAGTTCCGTACCCGAAATAACAAGCAGAGTAGAGGTATTGGATAAATTCCAACTATCCCTGTCTATTATCAAAACTACTTTCCGGCCAGAATCTGCGATGAAAGTCTGCTTGATCATCTCGTCCGTGCTGTAATTACCATCCATTCCGCCAGAATCAAAGATGCGATACGACTGGGCACAATTCATGTTGATGGTATCTTCCTGCAGATTAACAAGATTTGTATAGGAACTGTTCACCGAAGGGCAATACCCTTCTTTGTCCACACTGACATACAGCAGAGTTCGCTGGATAATATGGCTGGTGTCATACGTTGACCATTCCGCTTCGTTATTGATGGTTTCCTCCTTCAACAATTGGCTTTGGGCCATATCGCTGTACCACCGGATGGTATACGGATAATCTATGGTCGAGTGGGCTTGAAGAGTCGCATCGTTATCATGACAGACATAATCGTCCATCGTGAAAATATCACAAGAACGTATTACATTGTCAGATATTCTTATGTATGCGGTATCTCCACTATCCGCAAACGGATACCCGCATTCATCATCCTGAATATTGACAGGATAAATTTTCATCGGAACCATCGTTGTAATGCTGTCTTCCACTGGCACTCCCGACAAAGAACTATAGTTACGGATTTCGCGTCCGGTCTCTGTCTCAAATGCAAGAGAGAAATCAACAACAGGTGTCGGAACATGATAACTTCTAGGTGTAAATGTCAAATACACCTTTTCTCCTGGACAAACGACAGCACCACCTTGAATGGTAACCGTTGGAGATTGATCTACCGCAATATAAATGCTATCCTCAAGTACTCTCCCGCAACCAGACTCAAGCACTATAACTTTGTAATATCCAGCTTCGGTTCCTCTACCAATAAAAATTTGAGGTTCCGGACCATTGTAAAAAGGCCCACTTGGACCAATCCACACATAACTCATGATATTATCAGATGTCAAAGTATGCACACCTACGGTTGAGCCCTCACAAGTAGTGGTAGCATGCAAACCGTTGTCAAACCAGGTAATTTGCAAATCGGCCAGCAACTCCGGAAAAAAATTCACATGGAAATAGGCACCGCAATTATCCTCTATCAAACAAGAGAATGCCGTGTCTGTCCGCATAGGCACATTGTTAAATGTACCATAGGAATTCGACCCTAAAACCACACCTTCCTTATTGGCATGACTGTAAAGTGTATAGGTATAAGGAGGAATACCATTAAAACCTCTTACATAAACATTACCCGAGGTTGAGTTTTCGTCGCATAAAACCGCATAAGCATAGAGATGTTCAACAGTAGTATTTTGGAAATATATGGTGTCATAGATGGGCTCGTACTCACATATCTCATGGGTGGTAGTAGGAAATATCTTAACCACATAGGTGCCCGGAATTGACAATCGTATTCTATCGCCCACTTCATACCACAAATTATCGTAACCTCCCAAAGGACCGTCAACCACCTGGAAACGGGTCTCCAATAACGTCACATGAGTTACATCATGACCTGCATTATCTTTATTATGACCTATACGCGACAATTGTCCATGAGTATAGATAATATACCAGTCTGTACACTCCTTTTCTATCGTTTTATCCACATCCTCTGTCAACTCAGTTGTGTAATAATCCGGAAAAGTAATACTCTTGGTCTTTCTGATGGTGTCACAAGGGGAGTAAATATCAAAAACATACTGTCCTGAAACAAGACAAAAGCCTTTTATATCCAATGTTTTTCCGTTCGCGCCACTAATAGTCGCTCTATTTCGAATGTCATGCTTTTGCACCTCCCAACTATTCGTATAAGCATGATAAGTCGCTGTGAAATTGTACATGTTATTATCCGGGCTGCTTACTAATACTATCTTCGTACTATCAGGATTAATTCCCTCGCTATAAGTTCCCTTCAACGTAATACGATGCTCAGCCGAGCAACAATGGTTAGAACCCGCGGATTCTATAGTCCATTGCGGTTTCACGGTGTCCACTATTTCATCGTAAATGAGTTCCATATTGCCGGTATTATACAATTCGCAACCCATAGCGTCAACCAATTTGCGCGTCACATGCAAAGTCTGGGGAAGTGGTCCATATCGTGCCTCCACCTCAGAGGCAAACAACTTGGATGCCACATTAATCGCACTTACATACTCCGTCTTTATGGTATCTCCATTTTCAGAATCATTGTCAATATAAATCCATGTCAACGGATGTGTATAATGATAACGATGCGTCTCATGTTCCACTCTGCTCACGTAATTGGGACTAAAGTCCGAATATTGGATAGAATAATAATCACAAAACTCATGGATGTACTCCCGGCATCCATCTCTTACCACTTCATCTCCCGCCATTACTTTTTTCTTTGAAAACTTTGAGGAGTTGGGTTTGGAATACTTGAAAGTTCTCTGGATGAGGGTATCATTACAACCGCCTGGGGTATTCTCAACCTTATATTCGAACCGGATACTGTCGAGGCCACAATAATTCACACTGGCAGTGTCATAAAGAATCACTTTATTGCTTGCGGGAAAAACTTTCCAACTGTCTTCTCCTGGATCGACCCACTGACCATTCTCTCTGTAAACAAAACGGTACTTTACATAGTTCGGAATCATCTCAGTATAATAGTCAAACGGAGAATTAATATTCGCTCTGATCTTGATGACATTACTATCTGTCATAGTTCCTGAAGAAGCGTACATCTCCACATAGTCCAAATACGGGAATTGCACCACCTCAACAATCTGCCCTGAGCGGGGAAGTCCGTAATCACAACCATCCACCACATAAAAATCCCAATCTCCTGCAGGCATGGTATCTATGGTATAATACATCCAGTAATCAGTTTTGGTAGAATCAGTACCGTCATGCTGGTAACCCTCAAACACCACTGTCCGGAAAATTGAATCCTGGTTTCCGTGAGGTTTTACTTGAATCGTATAAGGGAAATGACCATTCTCAATTCGCAACTGCACAAGTCCCATATTGGTACACTCTAATGTTGAATGCCTGCCAAAATTGGTTCCCACACTGTCAATAACGAATAAGGTGGACACTACAGGAACCATATACGACGTATTGATAACGAAAGTCCCCATTATGGTATCTTTCTTGATATATCCTCCATGACCATCATCACACAAACCCTCCACGCCAACAATATAAGTACCATGATCCACCACAAACGTATCAAGTCCTCCTTTGTAGTAAAAATTTGAATAATAGACGGAGTCTGTTTCATTCACTTTGGTATAAATACGAACATTTTTCAAGCCTGAATGGTTATACTCATATTCTGTCATCACACCACCACTTGCGTTTTCAAGATAGTACACCAATAGTCCGTTGTTAAAACAGGTGGCATCTGTGGCAGAAACATGTGCATTGAAAGGACAGTTCTGAGCCTTAGCCATCATGACAAATGCACACGTAAGTGCGAAAAATAGTAATATTTTTTTCATTAATATAATATTTCTAAATCCTATGTTCTTGTATATCAGTTTTTTGCTATTTAAATATCTAAACTACAAAATTACGAATTTTTTTTCATTTAACCTGTACTTTGTTGATAAATAATAACATGCATTTGTTAATTAAGTACTCTCTGAAAAGGAATGGATTTATTCAATTATTTTTCGTATTTTTGTGTTTCAAAATTGATTTTTTTACAATTCCAAATTTTAACACAAAAATGAAAGAAATTCTCCCAATCAACGGTACTTTTGAACTGATGACCCTGCCTTACGAGACAGAGACCCTCGGCGTCATCAGCGGCAACACTTTCACCTTCCATCACGGAAAACATCTGAAGGCATACGTGGACAACATGAACAAGATGTTGCCCGGCAGCGGCCTGGAAAATCTTCCCCTTACCGAGGTGGTGAAGAAAGCCGAAGGCGGCCTGTTCAACAATGCCGGACAGGTATTGAACCACACAATGTATTTCGAGCAATTCGGCACTGCCAACCATGAGCCCGAAGGAAAAATCAAAGATTTGATTATCAGAGATTTTGGTTCTGTTGATGCGTTCAAAAAAGAATTCGAGCAGAAAGGTGCCACCCTCTTCGGATCAGGTTGGGTATGGTTATCGCTGAATGCCGAAGGCAAGCTGGTCATCACCCAGGAAGCCAATGCCGGCAACCCCGTACGAAGCGGCCTGCAACCCCTGCTCACTTTTGACGTATGGGAGCACGCTTACTACCTCGATTTCCAGAACCGCCGCACCGATTACCTCAGCGCCCTGTGGCAGATTGTGGATTGGAAAATCATTGAAAACCGCTTGTAAACACCTGTAGAGACGCGATTAATCGCGTCTCTACAAATAACCATGACATTACGGCTACCATAATATGACAGCCCTACAAATATCGAATGTCAACTGTCAACTATTAACTGTCAACTATTAACTGTCAACTATCAACTGTAATGGCTGGCTATTTCGAGCTATTCTGGTCTTTTTTCAAAATCGGCAGTTTCACCCTCGGCGGCGGCTTTGCCATGATTCCGCTGATGGAGAAGGAACTGGTGCAGCAAAAGCAGTGGCTCAGCAAAGAGGAGTTTCTGGACTTGCTGTCAGTCAGCCAAGCTATGCCGGGTGTATTTGCGGTGAATATGGCCACCAGCATCGGCTATCGTCTACGGGGCAAAACCGGCGCCGTCATGTCTGTCCTCGGCAACATCCTGATGCCCATCTTGACCATTCTGGTTTTAGCCATGTTTTTCCGTTATTTTCGTGATAATGCTTTCGTAGAGAGCATCTTCAAAGGCATCCGCCCCTGCGTGGTAGCCCTCATTGCCGCCCCCGTTTTCACCATGGCCAGAAACGCCGGCCTCAGCTGGCGCAACTGTTGGATTCCCTTGCTGGCGGCAGCCTTAATCTGGCTACTGGGTATCTCACCTGTCCTGATTATCATTATCGCTGGAATTGGAGGCTTTGTTTATGGCCGGCTTAAAGACAGAAAGGAGGCTACCACATGATTTTCTGGAAGCTGTTCTATACTTTCTGCAAAATCGGCATCTTCAATTTCGGAGGCGGCTATGCCATGATCGCCCTCATCCAGAATGAGGTGGTGGAGAAACAAGCTTGGATGACCGCCCAAGAGTTCACCGACATCGTGGCCGTGAGCCAGATGACCCCCGGGCCTATCGGCATCAATGTGGCTACCTACGCCGGCTATACCGCAGTGGTCAACGCCGGCTACGACCCGTGGTTGGGTGTAGTGGGCGCGTTTTTAGCCTCTTTTTCAGTGGTACTGCTGCCCTTCATCCTGATGTTGCTGCTAGCGCATTATCTGATGAAAAACAAAGAAAACAAGGACCTTCAAAATGTTTTCTCCGCCCTGCGTATCACGGTTCTCGGCTTGATTGCTGCCGCCGCATTATTTCTGGCCACTCCCGACAACTTTGGCAGCTGGTCGCAATCCCCCCTTCAATTTTGCCTCAGCATAGCCATTTTTATCACTGTGTTTTTCCTGTCCCTGAAAAAGAAAATCAGCCCCATTCTGCTGATACTATTGAGCGGAGTGGTAGGTTTGGTGGTATATGGGATATAGTATTGGGGGAGTCTCGCACTGCGTGCTCGAGGGGAGTGGACTTCGTCCATGGGGGAGTCTCACTTCGTTCGAGGGGAGTTTTTTGATTATAGGATTACAAGGTGACGGATTATGAAGAAAAAACTCATAGCTCACAGCTCATAGCTCAATGCAAAAATAATTGTCACATTAGCACATTAACTAATTTGCTAATTGAAATTTTTTGTATCTTTGCAGGTTGTTTTAACGAATTTCATCATTAAAAAAATACTTTTATGAAAAAATCCCTTTTATTACTCGTTGTAGCGTTCTTATCCGTAAGAATGTTCGCCATCAACCCTCCCGATGAGGGTATGTGGTTGCCTATGTTCATCAAGAATTACAACTATGCCGAAATGCAGAAGTTAGGCTTGAAATTGACTGCCGAGCAGTTGTACGACATCAACCATTCTTCTCTGAAAGACGCTATCGTCCAGCTGGGCGACGGTTTCTGCACCGGTGAGATGGTTTCCCGCGACGGTCTGATGTTCACTAACCACCACTGCGGATATTCTTCAGTAGTGGAACTGTCAACCGTTGAACATGACTACCTCAATAATGGTTTCTTCGCCATGAGCAAAGAAGAGGAGTTGCAGGCCAATTTCAGCGTCAACTTCCTTGAACGCATGGAAGATGTGACCAGCATCGTGTTGGCAGAAGTGACCAAAGACACCAAAGAATCCAAGAGAGAGGAATTAGTGAGAGCTGCCATCAAGAAACTTCAGGAAGAAAACTCCGACAATGGAAAACACAAAGTAGTGGTGAAACCTTTCTATGAAGGAAACGAATATTATATGTTTGTCTATACCACTTACAAAGACGTGCGTTTGGTGGTTGCTCCCCCCGCCAGTATCGGCAAATTCGGTGGTGACACCGACAACTGGATGTGGCCCCGCCACACCGGCGACTTCACCGTGTTCCGTATCTACACTGCCCCCGACGGTTCTCCCGCCGAATACTCCAAAGACAATGTTCCCTTCCATCCGAAACATTTTCTGCCTATCAGCTTAAAAGGCTATCAGCCTGGTGATTATACCATGATTTGGGGTTATCCTGGCACCACCGAGCGTTTCATGACCTCATACGAAGTGGAAAACACCATCAACATTGACGACCCCGCTCTGTACGAACCCCTCGACATCATTCTTCCCGTAATCAAGGAAGCTATGGAAGCCGACAAGGCTGTTGAGCTGAAATATGCCGACGACCATGCAAGTCTGGCTAACACCTGGAAAAACAAACATGGCGAAGTAAACAGTCTGAAAGCTTTGAAAGTTGTAGAGAAGAAAGCTGCTCTGGAAAAAGAACTCCGCGCTTGGATTAATGCCAACAGCGAACGTCAGGAAAAATATGGCAAATGTCTGGACAAAATTGAGAAAATCTGCAAAGGTATCGACGGTGCATCCGTAAAGACCATGATGAACGCCAACATCTGTCTGATGTCCTCTCCCACTCTGCTGACAGCTTGGAGACTGAGAAATTCTGTAAAACTGGAAGAGAAGCAGAAGAGCTTCAGCGAGGAAAAAATTGCCAAAGTACTGGATCAGTACGAAAAGGGTGTGAACGACAAAGATGCCGCTACCGAAGTGAAGGTGATTCTGGCTACACTGAAAACCTGGGACAGACTGCCAGTAGAAAAACAGCCTGACATTCAGGGAATTGTCAACAAGTATTACAAAGGCAACCGCGCTGCTTTCGAAGCCGCTTTCGCCAACTCCATTTTCATTTCCAAAGAAAATCTGGAGAAATACATGCGTAAACCCTCTGCCAAGGTGCTGGAAAAAGACCCCGTCTACCAGTATCTGAACAGCTTGTTCACCGTTATCCTCGCCAACCAGTCGGTTTATGCCGATATGGAGAAATTAAGCGTGCCTCGTCGTGAGTTCATTGCCGCCATTAAAGAAATGAAAGCCGACACCCCCATTTATCCCGATGCCAACAGCACTATGCGTACTACCTACGGTACCGTATGCGACTACTATCCTGCTGATGGTGTTCATTACAACTATTTCACCACTACCCAGGGTATTTTGGAAAAAGAAATCCCCGGTGACTATGAATTTGATGTTCCCGCCAAACTGAAACAGCTGATTCTGGCCAAGGATTTCGGTCAGTATGCTGACCCTGATGGTTCACTGCATGTTTGCTTCCTGTCCAACAACGACATCACCGGTGGTAACTCCGGCAGCCCCATCATGAACGGCAACGGCGAGCTCATCGGTCTGGCCTTCGACGGCAACTGGGAAGCTCTGAGCAGCGACATCGTGTTCAACACCGAACTGCAGCGCTGTATCAATGTGGATTCCCGTTACGTTTTGTTCGTGATTGACAAGTTCGGCGGTGCAGGCTACCTGCTGAACGAAATGGACATCAGAAAATAATCCAAGTTGAAAAAAATATCATTCCTTATCGGATTACTGTTATTATCGGTGCTGGTCATGGCCAACACCGATAATAACGTTTATAAACTGCCCCAAAAGGCTGTTAAAACCATTGATTCATTAGTTAATAGGGGCATTCGCACCGAAGTGTTTCCTGGCTGCCAAATAGTAGTGTTGCACCATGGAGAGGTGGTCTTCAACAAATGCTACGGCTACCAAACCTATCGGAAACAACTGCCCGTAACCGACAGCACCCTATACGATATGGCCTCTGTCACCAAAGCGGCCGCCACCACTTTAGCGGTCATGAAATTGTACGACGAGGGCAAAATCAAGCTTTACGACACCATCGGAACCTATCTACCTTATTTGCGAGGCACCGACAAAAGCAAACTTTTCATTATTGAGCTGCTGACCCACACTTCGGGGATGCCTGCCTTCATTCCTTTTTACAAGAAAATTTGCAATAACTGCCGATATATTGTCCCCTGCCCTTCCAACCAGTTTTCCGTTCAGATTGCCGACAGCTGCTTCCTGCGTACAGATTATCAAGACAGCGTCCGCTACAAAATCGCCCATTGCAAATTAGGCGCTAAAAAGTACGTTTACAGCGATTTGAATTTCTTCTTCCTGAAAGAAATGGTGGAGCAAATCACTGGCATGCCCATGGACGAGTATTTACAGGAAAACTTCTATCAGCCTATGGGACTGAAATATACCTGCTTCAATCCCCTGCAACACGGTTTCAGCAAAAGCGATATCGCCCCCACCGAATTGGATACCTTGTTCCGTCACCAAGTGGTGGAAGGCTATGTCCACGACCAGACCGCTGCCCTTTTTGATGGTAATGCAGGCAATGCCGGACTTTTCTCCACTGCCCGCGAAATCGCCGCCATCTTCCAGATGCTGATGGATGGGGGTATCTATCAGGGACAGAGATTCTTATCAGAGAAAACCGTAAGATTCTTCACCAAAACCTTCCCTATTCACGGCTGCAACCGCAGAGCACTGGGTTTCGACACTCCCTGCTTTGAAAAAAACAATGGGGTACTTCCCTCCATGGCCTCCAACAAAACCTACGGCCATCAAGGTTTTACCGGCAATGTGGTATGGTGCGACCCCGACCGGGAACTGGTCTATGTTTTCATTTCCAACCGAGTTTACCCCTACAGCGAACCTAACAAATTAGTTAAAAGCAAGATAAGACTTACCGTACACGAAGCGGTATATCGTGGTCTTTCCATTTATTAATCCCTGTTTTCCATTCATGAAGCCACAGCAGAAAAAGAAAACCACCATAGCGGCACCGGCTCCAATGCCCGTTGTCAAAACAAAACAATACAGAGGCTTAGGCTTGATTATCTTCATTGTGGCCGCGGCCCTGTATGCCAATACCTTCCACCACGAATGGGTTTTGGACGATTACGGTAGTTTCAAACTCAATATCTACGTGACAGCGGGAACCAACGGTTATCACGACATCCTGACCAAGACTTACCGTCACGGTTCGGGTTTTTATACCGACAACCTCTATCGTCCACTCTCCCAGCTCATGTTTGCCACCGAATGGCAACTTTCGCCCGACAATCCCGGTTTATACCACGCCATCAGCGTGTTTTACTATGCTTTGGCATGCACACTGCTGTTTTTCTTCTTACGCCGATTACTGAAAAAATATAATCTCTGGATTCCTTTTTTCATTGCCCTACTGTTCGCAGCGCATCCCATTCACACAGAGGTGGTTGCCAACATCAAGAGCCGCGATGAGATTATGTGCTTCCTTTTCGTGACGCTTACGCTATATCTCTCGCTGTTATATGTAGACAAGCGGAAATTTTACCTCTTGCCTCTGGTTTTCATCAGCTTCCTTCTGGCCATGTTTTCCAAAGAAAGCGCCATCACCACACTGGCCTTGCTGCCGGTAACCCTTTATTTTTTCAGGGAAGCCAAAGCTAAAGACTACATTCTCACCTTCCTGATGATTGCCATTCCCGCTGCCATATACCTGACAGTCCGTCATAATGTACTGGCGAATTATCCCGATTCCGAGAATTTTACGGTTTCAATAGTTGACAATTATTTCTATGATAGTGATTTATGGGAAGGATGGGCCACGGCTATCATGCTCTTGGGACAGTACCTCATCAAACTATTTTTCCCATATAGTCTGGCCTGCGACTACTCCATGAAGCAGTTTCCGCTCACCTCTTTCACGGATGTCTCCACTTGGATTTCTCTCTTAATTCATTTAGGATTAGTTGTCTACGCCATCTTCGGTATCAAAAAGAAGAACCCTATCGCTTACGCCATCTTATTCTACATCATCACGATGAGCATCTTCAGCAATCTGGTTTACCGCATAGGTTCCTCCTTTGCCGAGCGTTTCCTTTTTGTGCCCGCTTTAGGCTTCTGCATCGCCCTTATTTTCACCGTTTTCAAACTTTGCAAAATCGAGGGTAAAGACGCTTCCCTTAAAACGCCACGATTCGGAATCATTGCCGGAGCTTTGGCTGTGGTATTCCTTCTCTATTCGGGCAGAACCATAAGCCGTGCCGCCGACTGGAAAGACCAGTTCACCCTCTTCGGCAAGGATGTCAAGAAGTCTGACAAGAGCGCACACATGCGTCTGTACTGGGGTTTAGCCCTTCGCGACAAAGGCGATGAATTTGAGCAGGCCAATATCAAAGAGCAGAACTGGGCCAAACGGCAGGAAAACGACCGCCAATTTTTCGACTGGACCTGGAAAGCCATCAAGCAGTTCAAAAAAGGAGCCGAAATTTATCCCCAGTATGCGGATTGCTATGAGCAACTGGGCTTGTTGTACGACAAAATCGGTGTCAAAATCAACGACATGACGTACAGGGATACAGCGGAATATTTCTATCTGCAATGTCTCAAGAATATACCCAGCAAAGCCACCGCCAACAGCAATTTGGCCAAGATTTACTTTGAAAGAGGGGAGATTCAGAAAGCCAAACAGTTTTATCTGGCCGCCGTTTATTTCGACCCGCTTCTGACCGATGGCTACTTTAACTTAGGCAGCACCTACGGCACTTTGGGCATGTACGACTCTTCTTTTTACTATTATAATGAATGTCTGAAACTGGATCCCAAGCGCACTGATGCTTATATTTACATGGGACTGAACTATTTCAACACCGGACGGCCTGACACGGCCATTATCTATTACGACAAAGCCATCCAAATGGATCCCTATGTTCCGGCCAGTTACATATTGAAAACCAAGGTGTTGCTGCTAAGCGACCGCTGGGATGAAGGAGAAAAGGTGATTGACCAGGCACAATCGGTTTTCCCATACAATGGCGAGTTGTATTATTATAAAGGTCTTGTGGAGAAAAACCGACAGAACTATCCAGCGGCTCTTGATTGCATGAACAACTGCATCAAATACCAGCAGAACTTCTTGGAAGCCTACCGCGAGAAAGGCGACCTCTTCCAACGCTTAGGCCAGCGTGACTCCGCTTTGTACTACTTTAATATTGTGCGGCAAGTGGATGCGATGATGAGATAAACGGTTAGACGTGAAGTCATTCGCTACGCTCATTCGTCAAGACTATAGACACTCGCTTCGCTCGTTCGAGTAGACGAAATTCGTCTTAACGAATGCACGCAGTGCATGTCTTAACGCCTTAACGTATTAACGTAATTTACACATTTGCTAATTTACTAATTGAATAATTTCGTATTTTTGCACCTTCGAATTTCAAACAACAAAACATATAAAAACTTAAATAATTATGCCGAAAATTTCCCAAAAAGGCGCAAGCATGCAGTCTTCCCCTATCAGGAAGCTGGTGCCATTTTCTGATGCCGCCAAAGGTCGTGGTATCCATGTTTACCACCTCAACATCGGTCAACCCGACATCGAGACCCCGAAAGGAGCCCGTGATGCCGTGCGCAACGCCGACATTCCCGTAATCGCATACAGCCACTCCGCTGGCAACCTCAGCTACCGCAAGAAACTGGTGGAATACTACCACAGCGTAGGTATCGAAATCACCACCGACGAGATTATCGTCACCACCGGTGGTAGCGAAGGCCTCCTCTTCGCTTTCAACAGCTGCATGGATCCGGGCGACGAAATCATCATCCCCGAACCTTTCTATGCTAACTATAACGCTTTCGCCACCATGTGCGGTGTGGTTGTGAAACCCATCATCTCCACGATTGAAAACGGTTTCGCACTGCCTTCCATCGAGGATTTCGAAAAGGTGATCACCCCGAAAACGAAAGCCATCATGATTTGTAACCCCAACAACCCGACAGGTTACCTCTACTCCAAAGAGGAAATCCTGAAACTGGGTGAAATCGCCAAGAAACACGACCTCTTCCTCTTCGCTGACGAGGTATACCGCGAATTCTGCTACGATGGCGTGAAACATTTCTCTGTGATGGAATTGACCGATATCGCTGATAACGTAGTTCTTTTGGACTCTGTGTCAAAACGTTACAGTGCTTGCGGTGTACGTGTAGGTGCATTTATCACACACAACAAGGAAGTTTATGCAACCGCTATGAAGATGGCTCAGGCTCGTTTGAGTCCTCCATCCTACGGTCAGATACTTGGTGAAGCAGCTGTTGATACTCCGAAGGAATACTTCGAGGCTGTCAACAAAGAGTATGTAGCCCGCCGTAACACCATCGTGAATGGCGTCAATGCCATCCCCGGCTGCTTCGTACCCATGCCGAAAGGCGCCTTTTACTGCGTGGCCCGTCTGCCCATCGACGACTCCGACCGCTTCTGCCGCTGGCTGCTCGAAGAGTTCAACTATAACGGCGCAACAGTGATGTTCGCCCCTGCCACAGGATTCTATTCCAAAAAGGGCCAAGGTACCAACGAAGTGCGTATCAGCTACTGTCTCAATGTTTCCGACCTTGAAAAAGCCGTTGAATGCCTCCGTGAAGCCCTGAAGGTTTATCCCGGACGCACCAACTAATTGACAATTGACAATTTACAATTGATATTTTGTAGAGACGCACGGTCGTGCGTCTCTACATTTTTTTATTATTCTGATTTCTTGCTGACGTAAAGGGTGAACTGCTGTGCCAAGCGCTTATCCATCAACTTCAAAATAACATAATATATAGCGGTCAAACCAATGCCTACCAACACACTCAGCCATTCAATATGGGTCAATGCATAACAGCCAAACAGGCCTACAATCAGCACAATAAACGGCAAAAGATAGCCTATAACCACCGCCCGGTGCGCCTGGGCTTCTTGCATCTGTATCTGCACAGCCTCCCCTATGGCAAACTCCTCGCCCGTTAGGTTCTCCGCCTCCACAATTTCATTCTTCTTTTCTGAAATATTGCATAAACTCTTGGCCGCGCAGCCACCGCAGGCTGAGCTGACTACAATTTCCACCCATACCTTGCTGCCTTCAAGCTTCCGTACAATCCCTTCTTTACAAACTTTTTCACTTTCCATAATTGATCCTATTGATTTGCAAATCTACATAAATTTCACGAAAAAAACATAAACAAATACTTTTTCTTTTTTTTCCTTTCTAATTTCGTTTTTTTTGAAATTAACATATACAAAATATTAGTATTCAACATCTTAAATAACTTAATAGAAAACCTTGTTTTTTAACATTTTTTTTATTTTATCTATCACCTTTTTCCTTATTTTTGCACAATCATAATTGAAACCTTTTTATTAACTTAAATTCAAATTATCATGAAAAAAGCATTATGTATTTTAGCAGCTGGTATCATTGTTGTAGCATTCTCATCATGCAACAAGAAATGCACTTGCAAATCTTACGAAGAAGGTAAAGTTGTTGCCACTACTACTATGGAAAATCCTAACAAAAACGTTAAATGTTCATCTTATACTCAAACTTACACTGACGAAGATGGAAAATGGGGTGTTGAATGCAAATAATTTGCAGCTCTAAATTTCGAAAAAAGGCGATACAA
This sequence comes from Bacteroidales bacterium, assembly GCA_017964255.1. GTDB lineage: Bacteria > Bacteroidota > Bacteroidia > Bacteroidales > WCHB1-69 > RUG11690. Next base: position 18,826 of record JAGCSI010000029.1, read on the forward strand.
GTTGTATCGCCTTTTTTTTTATCTTTGCACCTTGATTCTGTGTAACAAAAATACCATTTTATCATGAAAAAACTGTTCGCTTTCTTTTTGCTACTTTTGCCTTTATTGCTAAATGCCCAAAAACAAATCACCGTGGAGGACATCTGGTCCAAATATCTGTTTTATCCCAAAGGGGTTCGTGGCTACACCCCTGTCCCTAACGGCAACGAGTACAGCGTGGTAAGTGTCGCTGGCATTGTGAAACACAGTTTCGAGACCGGAGAGATGACCGATGTGGTCCTGCCGACCTTTAAAATACCCGAAATGTCGAACAATAAAATAGAACTGAATGACTTAAGTGACTATAGTTTCGACCAATCCGAGCAGAAAATCCTTCTGGCAGTGAAAGAGGAAAGCATCTACCGCCGCTCCTCCAAGGCTTTTTACTATGTCTACGATAAAAGAAGAGGTAAAATTGTTCCGTTGAGCGATGAGAAAAAAGGCAAACAAAGCTTCGCCACCTTCTCGAACGACGGCAGCAAAGTGGCTTTTGTGCGCGACAACAACCTCTTCATGGTGGATTTAAACAGCAGGGAGGAAATTCAAATCACCCATGACGGCGAGCGCAACAAGGTGCTGAACGGCATGGCAGACTGGGTATATGAGGAAGAACTCAGTCAGGCACAGTACTTTAGCTGGTCACCCGACGGCAGCAAAATCGCATTCCTGCGCTTCGACGAGAGTAAGGTGAAAGAGTTCTCCATGACCATGTGGGGCGAACTTTATCCCGAAGAATACCGCTACAAATACCCTAAAGCCGGCGAGGATAATTCGGTGGTGAATGTCATGATTTATGACTTGAAAACACAACATTCTACCAAACTTAATTTCGGAGAGAATTTCGACGGCTATTATCCCCGCATCTTCTGGCTGCCTAACTCCACCGAGCTGATTACGCTGAAACTGAACCGCCACCAAAATCACCTTGATTTTATCCGTTATAATACCCTGACCAAACAGTATGATGTGGTCTTTACCGATGAGAACAAATGCTGGCTGGAAATCAGCGACGAATATTATTTCCTGGAAGATAACAAGACCATGCTGGTCACTTCCGAACGCGACGGATACAATCATATTTATAAAGTGGAATTCGGTGGAAAAATCACCCAACTCACTCAAGGTCAGTGGGATGTGGCTTCCATCGCCGCTGTAGACCAGAAAGCCAAACTCGTGTATTATTTGTCCAACGAGTCCAACACCCTCAACCGCGACCTCTACGTCATCAATTTCGACGGCAAGAAAAAGAAAATGCTCACCTCCGGCACAGGCTGGAACGATGTCTCTTTCAGCTCTAATGCAAAATATTACCGCTGCACCTATTCCGACATCCAGACACCGCCTGTTTATACTATCCATAAGGCTGACGGCAAGCAACTGCGTGTGTTAGAGGATAACGAAGCTTTGAAAAAACGCATGGAAGCCTATGGTTTCGCTAAAAAAGAACTGTTCAGCTTCACCAGCGATGAAGGCGTGCAACTAAACGGATGGATGATAAAACCGCTGGATTTCGACGCCACCAAGAAATATCCGGTGCTGATGTACGTATACGGCGGTCCCTGCTCACAGGAAGTCGACAATTCCTATTCACGCGCCATGGACTTCGCTTGGTATCAATTACTTGCACAGCATGGCTACATTATCGTATGCGTAGATGGTCGCGGCACCAACGCCCGTGGCGACGAATTCCGCAAATGCGTGTACAAAAACATGGGCCATTACGAGGCCATCGACCAAATTTCTACCGCCAACTACCTGAAAACACTGTATTATGTTGATAAAAACCGCATCGGCATCTGGGGATGGAGTTTCGGTGGCTATTTGTCAGCCTTATCCGCTTTCAAGAGCGGCACCACCTTCAAAATGGCCATTTCCGTAGCCCCCGTCACCAACTGGCGCTACTACGACAACATCTATACCGAGCGTTTCCTGCAAACCCCGCAGGAAAATCCCGACGGCTACGACCAGAACTCGCCCATTACCTTCGCCAAGGACTTGGAAACCAAATATTTGCTGATTCATGGTACGGCTGATGACAATGTGCATTTCCAGAACGCCATGGACTTAGTGACCGCCCTCAACAAGGCTGGCAAGCAATACGACCAGTTCTTCTATCCCAACAAGAACCACTTCATCATGGGCGGCAATACCAGAGCCCATTTATACACCAAACTGACCAATTACATTCTTGAAAACTTATAAGCCATAGCGATGAAAAGATTCACCTCTCTCCTGATAGCCATCCTGCTATTCCCCGGGATGGTGTTCTGCACCCAAGATAGTGTTAAGAATGTAATTCTCATGATACCAGATGGTTGCAGCACTGCCTTGTTGTCCATGACCCGCCAATACGCTCAGTATCATGATGCCAGCTATACCTCATTGCCCATCGACGCTTATTTCTGCGGCATGGTGATGACCCATTGCTCGGATGCTCCGATTGGCGACTCAGCCCCCACCACTTCCTGTTATGTCTCGGGACAGCCTTCCCAAAAAGGTTTTGTGTCCACCTACCCCGTCAAAACCGACCATGACCTGTATCCGATAGATGCTACCCGCACGTACCAGCCGATGGCCACTGTATTGGAAGCGGCCCGCATCCTGAAGCACAAAGCCACCGGCTTGGTCTTCACCTGCGAGTTTCCCCATGCCACTCCCGCTGACTGCGCTGCCCACACATACAACCGCAGCAAATACGGCGCCATAGCCCCTCAGATGGTCCACAACCATATTGATGTGGTGATTGGCGGAGGTACAGAATATTTGACTGACGCATTGGCCAACGATTTAAAACAGAACAACTACCAAGTATTCCTGAACGACAGAAAAGGCATGGAAGCCACCAAAACAGGCAAAATGTGGGCTTTGTTCAACAAAAGCTGCATGGAATACGAAATTGAGCGTGATCCCGCTGTGGAGCCTTCATTGGCAGAGATGACCCAGAAAGCCATCGACCTCTTGTCACAGCAAAAAGAAGGCTTCTTCCTCATGGTGGAAGGCAGCAAAGTGGACTGGGCTGCCCACGACAACGATGCCAAGACTGCCATTCTGGACTTTCTGGCTTTCAACAACGCGGTACAGGTAGCCCTGGATTTTGCCCGCAAAGACGGCAACACGGTAGTGCTGGTGCTGCCCGACCACGGCTGCGGCGGCTTCAATCTCGGCAGTCGCCAGAGCAACAGTGGCTACAGCAAACTCTCGCTGGAAGAAATCATGAAACCTTTGGACAATTACACCCGTTCCACCTGGTCTGTGGCCGAAATGATCAAAGAGGCTGAAATCGACCAAATCCCCGAATTGATGGAAAAATACTATCAGATTAAACTGACGGAAGAGGAATTGGATAGAATTTATCACGCTAAGGATTTCAAAAATTCCCCCATCGCCAAAGAAGAGCGGAAAGAGGCTTCCCTGACCAAAACAATCGCCCGCATTGTCTATGACCGCACCTATTTCGGCACCACCACCTACGGACACACTGGCGAGGATGTCTTCTTGGCCTGCTACCACCCGCGGAACGACCGCCCCAACGGAGTTATCAGCAATATCGAGGTGAATGAATACCTATGCCGTCAATTAGGCATCAGCGGCCAGCTGCCTGCCCTCACCGAGAGCATCTTCACCAGCCACACCACGCTGTTTCCCGATGCCAAAACCATCACCATCGACAGCCTCGACAAAGACCAATACCGTCTGACCGTGCAGTACAAAAAGCACAAACTCGTCGCCAACAGCTACGACAACTACGTCACCATCGACAAGCAGGTAATTCCGCTGGAATCAGTGGTGGTATACATGAAGAAAAACAACACCTTCTACCTGCCGAAAGAGCTGAGAGAGAAACTGCTGGAAAAATAATTAACCCAGAAACGCATTGATCTTTTCCACCGCCTCTTCCTGGGCGGTTTTGAGGATGTCGTTGACAATCACAGTGTCGAACTGGTCGGCAAACGACAGTTCATATTCGGCCTTGTCCAAACGTTTTTTTAGCGAGGCGGAGTCTTCTGTGCCGCGACCGCACAAACGCTCTCTGAGGGCCTCTACGGTAGGCGGCTGGATGAATACAGCCAGGGCCTTGTCGCCAAAAATCTTTTTCAGGTTCAGTCCTCCCAGCACATCCACATCGAAAATGACATGCTTGCCCTCATTCCATATCCGCTCAATCTCGGATTTCAAGGTGCCGTAAAACTGGTTGTGGTACACTTCCTGCCACTCGATAAACTCGTCGTTGGCCAGCTTCTGCTTAAAGTCATCCACGGTCAGAAAATAATAATCCTTGCCATCACATTCACCCTCGCGCTTGGCACGACTGGTAGCGGAAACCGAAAACGCCAGCTTGGGCTGCTCTTTCAACAGATGTTTCACGATGGAGGTCTTTCCTGCTCCCGATGGTGCCGATACAATGATTAATTTTCCTGACATGTTTTGTTATTTTAGTGAACGGGGTATGGCCCCGTTATTACAATTATGTATAAACGCACGGCCGAGCGTCTCTACATTGATATATGGTTTTTATTTCAATTCGAACACGTACGGTCCGTTCTGTTTCAATATCTCCTGTGCCGACTGGTTCTGCATGATACTGCCGCCCCATTCATCCAAATCAAACATACGGCTGGCATTGAACCATTGGTTGATGTTCATCACCAATTGCAGGTTTTCTCCTTTTTCTGGCACCGTAAACGGATGTTCCAAAGTAACCGTGAACGAATTGTCCACAAACTGAGTGACATTGCCTTCCTCATCATAAAGCTGCCCTATTCCCGTATGCAAATTGAAGGGTTTCACCTGACCGTCATCGGCCAGCCATTTGCCATTGATTTTCATGTAATGATAGCCCCCTCCCATGACGTCCGGCCAGCTCATGTTGCATTCCGGCGGATTCACAAAACGATAGCTCCGGTTCTCCGCATCAGTAAGTCCAAACGTAAATGAAATACCCGAATAGTTGCCCTGTGGTATCATGCCCAAGTCCCAATCCAAGGTAGAGGCAATATCAACATCCACATAATGAATGCGGTCTCTGGCTACCACGGAACCGTCGCTTTGATATAACTTGATATCGGAAATGAAAAACATCACCTCGTTCACCTCATACTGGTTGCCAGCGGCATTCACATATTTCCGGACATCCTGTTCCAGGTTTTGTCCGTCTACCTGGAAAGCAAAAGACACAGACAAAGCAGCGGTTTTTTCCTTATGGCACGAGGAAAACAATACCGCTATCAGAATAAACAGAATAAAAGATTTTCTACCATTCATCTTCAATGATAACAGGAGGATTCATGCCTTCTTCCAGTGATTCTATCAAGGCGAGAATCTGTTCATCAATTTGATTCAGATAAGCATACTGACCAATCTCCCATTTGGGATTCTCGGTATTCAGCCATACCTCAACGGGGGCGGCAGCAGCGGCTTTCTCATTGAAATCGGTAATGGTATAACGATATCTTCCAGGACGGCATTCTATCTTCATATTGTAATACACAATATTCTTGAAAATCTTGCTGCCATCTTCTTTCACCACATAAATCCTGACACTGGAGCGCAACTGTATCACGCCCTTGTCCCGATCACTGCTCTTGATAACCTCATTGGTGTTCTTGTAGAAATTCTTCACCCAGGTCATTGCCCTGTCGTACAACTCTTGAGGTGTGGCATTGGCCTGCTGCACCACTTCCTTGTAAGTGACCAAATTAGTTTGTTCGTCAATGGGCACATTGGGATACGGAATCTCAGGCCCTTTTTTGTTCTGGGCGAAAGCCAGCATACCCACCATCACGAGGGCAATCAAAGCAATAATCTTTTTCATTTTTGTTTCCTTTTATAAGTTTGAAAACGCAAATCGTAAATATTTATTTCATCCTTGGGCACAAATTCGTCCTCAACCAGGTCCCATTCCTCCATATTCAATTCCGGAAAATACACATCCGCCTGAAAATCAGACAGGATGCGAGTGAGATACAAGGTTTCGATTTTGTCGATGAACAGCTTATAGATGGTGGCACCTCCCATGATGAACGGCTGCTCGTCGTTTTCCACCAACTTCATGGCCTCTTCAATAGAAAAAGCCAGTTCACAGTTCTGATAATCAGCATCTTTATTAAGAGTGATGACAATATTCCGGCGATTGGGAAGGGGTTTTTTCGGCAGGGACTCCCAGGTGCGGTCACCCATCAACACCGTATGGCCAGAGGTCAACGTCTTGAAACGCTTCAAATCGACTGGCAAATGACAAAGCAGTTGGTTTTGGTAGCCCAACTCATAGTTATTGCCCACAGCGGCAATCATGGAAAGATTATTCATAGTCCGTATTATTGGATTAAGAACGGGAACTTGTCGAAATTCTTCAGTGCGATAGCGGTACCACGGGCCACAGCTTTCAGCGGGTCCTCAGCCACATGCACCTTCAGGCTGGTCTTCTTGGCGATACGCTTGTCCAGACCACGCAGCAAGGAGCCGCCACCGGCCATGTAAATACCGGTTTTGTAAATATCGGCAGACAACTCAGCAGGCGTGTTTTCCAAAGCATTGATGACAGCAGCCTCGATCTTGGAGATGGAGCGGTCCAAAGCCTGGGCAATCTCGCGGTAGTTGACCTTCACGCAGATAGGAATACCCTGCAAGAGGTCACGGCCATACACCTCGTAATCTTCAGGCGGATTTTCCAAGTCCTCGATGGCGGAACCCACGTTGATTTTGATCTGCTCGGAAGTGCTGAAACCGATAGCGATATTGTGTTTCTTACGCATGTATTCCTGAATGTCGTAGTTGAACTCCACACCGGCAATCTTGATGGACTTGCTGCACACAATACCACCCAAGGCCAACACAGCGATTTCGCTGGTACCGCCACCGATGTCGATAATCATGTTACCATTGGCATCCAGCACATCGATACCCGTACCGATAGCAGCAGCCATAGGCTCGTAAATCATACGCACCTCTTTGGCACCCGCATGCTCAGCAGAGTCCCTGACGGCACGCTCTTCCACCTCGGTGATACCCGAAGGAATGCAAATCACCATCTTCAGGGCCTGCGGGAAAAAGTAACGCTTGGTACCCGTCATTTTGATCAGCTCATAGAGCATCTTCTCGGTGGACTGGAAGTCGGCGATAACACCGTCGCGCAAGGGACGGATGGTTTTGATACGCTCGTGTTCCTTACCTTCCATCATCAAGGCTTTTTTGCCCACCGCCTGCAACTCTTTGGTGTCGCGGTCAATGGCAATAATAGAAGGTTCATCGACAACAACCTTGTCGTTATATAAGATGACCGTGTTGGCAGTGCCAAGGTCTATAGCTATCTCTTTTGTGAAAATCGAAAATAATCCCATAATATTCAGCTATTTAATGATTAACACCAATATTACATGATAAAGTTTGCAAAGTTACAAAAACTTTTTATATAAAGGCATCCTACTGAATGTTTTTTGATTTTTTTGGAAAATGAAAAATTTTCAAGGGTACTTTCCTTTCAGATAAAAACCTTATTTTTGCAAAAAATATCCAACGGTATGCTGACCATCGCGCAAATCAAAGATATATGCCAAGCGAAGGATTGCCATTTGGCTGACGGACATGCGGAAATAGAGTTGCTGGCCTTCGACAGCCGCAATGTGCTGATTCCGCAGAAGACCCTGTTCTTCGCCATCACCACCGCCAAAAACGACGGTCACCACTATATTGCAGAATTATGGCAACAGGGGGTGAAAAATTTCGTCATCACCCGTCCCGTATCCGAATTTTCCCATTTTTCCGATGCCAACTTCCTCCAAGTAAATAATGCGGTAACTGCCTTGCAGCAAATAGCCGCCTATCACCGCCAGCAATTCAGCTATCCCGTGGTCGGCATTACCGGCAGCAACGGCAAAACCATTGTGAAAGAATGGCTTAGCCAAATGTTGGCCCCCGAATTCCATGTGGTGAGAAACCCCAACAGCTACAACTCCCAGATCGGGGTTCCCCTGTCGGTATGGCAGATGGCCCCACGCCACAATCTGGCCATTTTCGAGGCGGGCATCTCCCAGCCTGGCGAAATGGAGCGATTGGCCGCCGTCATCCAGCCCACCATCGGCATCCTCACCAATATCGGAGCTGCTCACAACGAGTTTTTCCATAATAATGAAGAGAAACTGATTGAAAAAACCAAGCTGTTCAAAGATTGTCAGAAAGTGATTTACTGCAGCGACAACCCGCTGATTCACAATTATTTCAAGCAGGACGAGCGCTTCAAAGGGAAAACCATATCATGGGGTCGTACGGAGGACGCGGACTATCACATCGACTTTGTCAACACCACCGATGTGCATACAGTGGTCTCCCTGAACGGGCAACTGATAGACATTCCCTTCAGCGATGCCGGCTCCATCGAAAATGCCTTGCACTCCATCGTACTGATGCTGCAACTGAATTTCACCCTTCCGCAAATCAATCAGAAACTGCACAATCTTTCCGCGGTTTCCATGCGTATGGAAATGATTGAGGGCATCAACAATTCAGTCATCATCAACGACACTTACAGTCTGGATATGAGTTCGTTGCGCATCGCATTGGACTTTCTGAACGCCCAAACCCAGATGATACGTAAAACCGTCATCATCTCAGATTTTGAGCAGGCAGGAAATTTTGACACGGAAGATTATCAGAAAATATACAAACTGCTGATTAACAAAGGCATCACACGACTGATTGCCGTCGGTGCCGGTTTTTACGCCCACCGCACTGTTTTCGATTTTCCCGAACAAAGCTTTTACCACAACACCGACGAACTTCTGGCCAACCTCAACCAAGAGCCTTTTCACCAAGAAGTTATACTGGTGAAAGCGGCCCGTAGCTACCGCTTCGAGAAGGTGGTGGCCGCCCTGCAGTACAAGACCCACCAGACGGTGCTCAATGTCAACCTGCCCGCCATCATCCACAATCTGAGCTATTACCGTTCGCTGCTGAAACCCGAAACCAAGATGGTGGCCATGGTAAAAGCACAGTCTTACGGTTTGGGCGATGTGGAGCTGATCAACGAGCTGATATACCATCATGTGAATTATCATGCAGTGGCCTATACCGACGAGGGAATCCGTCTGCGCAAACGCAACATCACCAAGCCTATTATCGTGTTGGGAGCCGAAGCGCACAGTTTCGAGGCCATGATTGCCTATCGGCTGGAACCCGAGATTTTCAACTTCCACTATCTGGAACAACTGACGGAATTATTGGAGCAACATTCTGATATTGAATTATTTAAAATCCATATCAAACTGGATACCGGCATGCACCGCTTGGGCTTTGACGAAGGAGATCTACCCCGCTTGGTAGAATTTATCCAGCGGCATCCGAAATTGAAGGTCGCTTCCATTTTCTCGCACTTGGCCGCTGCCGAAGACCCCGACGAGGACGACTTCACCCGTGGACAAATCGCATTGTTCGACCGCATGAGTTCCTATCTAATTGGCCAGTTTGATTACCCCATTCTGCGCCACATCCTCAACTCCGCGGGCATCAGCCGCTTCCCCGAAGCGCAATACGACATGGTGCGTCTGGGCATTGGCCTCTATGGCTTCTCGGCTGTGCCGCAAGACCAAGCGCATTTGCAGAACACGGTAACCCTGCGCACCGTCATCACGCAGGTCAAGACCATCCCCGCCAACGAAACCATCGGCTATAATCGGAGCTATAAAACACTTAAAGAAAGCAAGATAGCTATCATTCCCATCGGTTATGCCGACGGCTATCCAAGAGAATTGGGCAATGGTGTCGGCAAGGTCTTTGTAGCAGGCCGGCTGGTGCCCATTGTGGGCAAAATCTGCATGGACATGTGCATGATTGATGTCACAGGGCTGGAGGTCAAGGAAGGCGACGAGGTAATTGTTTATGGCGACCCCAACCCCTTGGACAAAGTGGCGGCCTCCATCCACCGCATCCCCTACGAGCTGATGACCGCGATTTCCAAGCGGGTACAAAGAATTTACATTAAGGAGTGATCAGGTTACAGGGGTCAGGGGACAGAGAATTCAAAATTCAGAATTCAACAACTCCCCTTGAGCACGCAGTGCGAAACTTCCCCTATACCAAACGGAGAAAGGCACAGCAGTTATGGCATGTTTTTTTACAGGTTAAACATCATATTAGACTCAATAGCTTTGACTTTTTTTTGAGGAACTCCACACTCTTGGGCTATCTGTCTCCAATGGGCAGCTGCTTCACAAACTTCGTCAATTACCGTTTCTGCCCCTTTTATATTATTGGCTTCAGCCAAAACCAGCAAATCTTTTCGTGTGATTTCTTCAAATTTCCCATTAACCGACATCTGATGTGTGGCTGTCCACCCACCATTAGGTTTGTATGCATAACCCATATCATACGCTGGTGACAATCTCCACTTCCCGTCCTCTCCCATCAGAAACGAGATGTTTTTTGTATGATCATCCTGATTGCGCACCACCACATTGAACACCAGTCGACGAAACAATACCACAGTCCTTTGCCAACTTGTAGAACGAATATTCCAGCCGCCCATAATTTTCTGTTTCTCGGAATCCTGTTTTTGCTGACACTCCGTCTAATTTAATCAGGTAATAGTCAAATCCCTCAGGAGCATTTACCTGTCCCGAACGAACCTCCCCTGTCTCCCTTATTATAGGCAATAATGGCCTTTGCACGCTGACCACCAGCCGATGTGCCTAAACGCAGAATCTCTGCAATTGCAGTTTTTTTGTTATCATTCAGGTTCACACCGAATTGTGACTTTTCCGCAAGGGCATTGCGTGCCACATCGACCAAAGCATCAATCTCAAATACAGCATCAGGATTATAAGCGGTTTCTATGGCCGGTTCAAATTCCAATGCGCCCATACATCGTTTGCCCAAAAAGCAAAGCGTTTCAATAGGATTTCCACTGGTACGGCCTGTCAGTGCCAACCATTTGTCGAATAACGCACGACCATAAGTGTCAGGAAGCGAATCCGCCAACATTCCCGGCAACCCCTGGTAGGTGTCTTTGTTCAAAGCCGCAAAAGAGTATATACGTCCTTCTCTCACAGGCATCATTAGCGGAGAAGGCTCCAGCCCTCTTGTCACAAAACTATTGTCATACTCAAAACGGGCAACTTCATAGCGCCCGTCCCAACGGAATGTCCCAACAGGCATCCCAAACATCATCACTCTCGCAACATCTACCATTCTGGTGCCTCCTTTTCTGTTTGGTGAAATTTATTGACCGCACGTTTGCGCGTTTTTTTCTCTGCGGAATGTACCAATTCATAATATTCATTGGGGCTTAGTTGCTCCTCTTCCACCAATGGTTGCATTATATCCAACACTCCCAGTGTACGCATTAGTCTGAGTAGCGAGTCAAAAGCTCCGATTTCACCTTTTTCCACCTTTTTTACAGAAGAAATTGAAATTCCCGCCTCTTTTGCAAGATTCTGTTGTGTAATGTTTTGTTTCAGCCGTATAGCTTTCAGCCGTGTGCCGATGCGATTCATGATAATCCCATCTGAAAGCATATAAATATCATCCATAA
>JAGCSI010000030.1 GCA_017964255.1 Bacteroidales bacterium
CTGCCAGCTGCTGCCCAAGGACAAGCCTCGCTACCTGATGGGCGTGGGCACTCCCGCCAACATCATCGAGGGCATTTCCATGGGGGTGGATATGTTCGACTGCGTGATGCCCACCCGCAACGGCCGCAACGGCATGATTTTTACCTGGGACGGCATTCTGAACATGCGAAACGAGAAGTGGAAGAACGACTTCACCCCGATAGACGCCAACAGCGAGCTGTTCGCCGACCGCGAGTACACCCGTGCCTACCTGCGCCACATGTATGTGGCCGACGAAATCTTAGGCCCCATGATTGGCAGCATCCACAATCTGCACTTCTATCTGGATTTGGTGAAAACCGCCAGAAAACACATCATTGATGGTGATTTTGCCACTTGGAAGAATGAAGTATTGCCAAGGATTTCGCAAAGATTGTAATTCTAGTGATCAGGGGACAGGGGCCAGAGATTAGGAGTCAGTGATTAGGGGTTAGGATTAAGGATTACAGGATTACAGGATTAAGAATTAAGAATTCAAAATCCAAAATCCAGAATCCAAAATCCATAATCCAGAATCCCATAATCCCGTAATTCCGTAATCCTGTAATCCTGTAACCTTCTCACCTTCTCACCTTCTAACCATCTAAAAAAAACATAAACCATATTTTAAGGAATGATCGTTTGCATCGCTGAAAAACCAAGTGTCGCCAGAGAAATCGCCAATGTGCTCGGTGCCAAGCAGTCACACGACGGCTACATTGAGGGCAACGGCTATCAAGTGACCTGGACCTTCGGACACCTGTGCACACTGAAGGAGCCCCACGACTACACCCCCATGTGGAAGCAGTGGTCGCTCAGCAGCCTCCCCATGATACCACCCAAATTCGGCATCAAACTGATCGACAGCCCTTCTATTAAAAAACAATTTGCTATCATTGAAGGATTAATGCAAAAGGCCGACCGCATCGTCAACTGCGGTGATGCCGGTCAGGAAGGCGAACTGATTCAGCGCTGGGTGATGCAGAAAGCCCGCGCCAACTGCCCCGTCGATCGACTATGGATTTCCTCTCTGACAGAAGAATCTATCCGCGAAGGCTTTAAGCAGCTCAAAGAGCAGTCCAACTACCAGCCACTGTACGAGGCTGGATTGTCACGTGCCATCGGCGACTGGCTTTTGGGCATGAACGCCACCAGGCTCTATACCCTCAAGTACGGCAAAGAACGGCAGGTGCTCTCCATTGGCAGGGTACAGACCCCCACCCTCGCTCTCATCGTGAAGCGCTACCACGAAATACAAAACTTCAAGCCCAGCGCCTATTGGGTGCTGTCCACCGTATATCGAGACACCACTTTCACCGCCACCAAGGGCAAGTACCAGTCGGTAGAAGAAGGACAAGAAGACTTGCAACGCATTATTGGAAAAGAATTTACCATCACCGATATCAGCACCAAAAAAGGCAAGGAGGCACCACCAAGGCTTTACGACCTCACCTCTCTGCAGGTGGAATGCAACAAGAAATACGGTTTCTCGGCAGAGCAGACCCTGCAGTTGATCCAGAGCCTGTATGAGAAGAAACTGACCACTTACCCCCGTGTAGATACCACCTACCTCAGCGACGATATCTATCCCAAGTGCCCCGGCATACTGAAAGGCATCACCAACTACAGTGCCCTGACAGCGCCTTTGTTGGGCAAGAAGCTACCCAAAAGCAAGAAAGTGTTCGACAACAGCAAAGTCAGCGACCACCATGCCATCATTCCCACGGGTTTGAACCCGAAATCGCCGCTGTCAGCCCAAGAAGCCTGCGTTTATGACGAAGTTTGCCGCCATTTCATAGCCGTTTTCTATCCCGACTGTGTGTTTTCCAACACTAATGTGACCGGCATCGTGGAAGAAGTGCAGTTCAAGACCACGGGCAAGCAGATTCTCGATCCGGGATGGAGGGTGGTCATCAAGGCAGAAGCCCCTTCGGGCAAGGACAAAAGCGAGGCCAAGGCTGACAGCAAGAACAAAGCCAAGAGCAGTGACGATGACGATGAGGAAAACAAGAACGAAGAACGGGTGTTGCCCTTGTTTGTCAAGGGAGAGCACGGTCCCCACGAGCCCACGCTGAGCGAGAAGTGGACCAAGCCACCCAAACCCTACACCGAGGCCACCTTGCTGCGAGCCATGGAAACCGCCGGCAAGACCGTGGACGATGAAAGTCTGCGCGAGGTGATGAAAGAAAACGGCATCGGCCGTCCCTCTACCCGTGCTGCTATCATTGAGACGCTATTCAAACGCGACTATATCAAGAAAATTCGCAAAAGTCTTGAACCCACCCCAACGGGTATTGAACTCATCAGCCTGATTCGCGAGGAACTGCTCAAAAGCGCCGAGTTGACAGGCATCTGGGAGAAGAAACTGCGACAGATTGAGCAGAAGCAATACTCCGCCCAGCAGTTCATTGACGAGCTGAAGCAGATGGTGAACGACATTGTGTTGCAGGTGTTGCGGGATGACAGCGACCGCCGCAAGATTGCCTCTCCTACCCCCTCTTCGACCGCCACTGCTGTCAACAACAGCAATAGCAGCAACAATACCACTGCCGTCAACAGCAACAATAGCAACAGCAACAGTAGTGGGAGCAACAATGCCTCCGCCGACAGCATTATCGGTCAGCCCTGTCCGCTGTGCGGCAAGGGACGCATTATCAAAGGTCGGACGGCCTACGGGTGCTCGGAATGGAAGAGCGGCTGCGGATGGAGAAAAGCATTTTAAAGTTGTAGCCTCGGAGAGGCGTAACGCACGCAGTGCAATTAACACCACACAAGCCTTCAGGCGCAGTGTGGTGGATGAAGATACTCATACACTACAAGCATCTCGGGGAGATGCGATAGACTTGCTGAATGATGGCGAGAGGTCGCATATCGGAGATATGCTCATATGGCACCCACGACACCTCCTATCTCGAGGTAGTGACAAGATGTCGCATATCTCCGATATACGTATGAAATGCGATCTGCTTGTCACCACACTGCGCTCCGCTTGTGTGGTGTTAATTGTGCCTGTCGGCACGTCTCATGCCTCCGGCATGCCGTCGTGACCGATATTGTGTGGTATCAGTTGTCACCATACTACGCATACCTCATGTGCTGTCACCACACTGCGCTCCGCTTGTGTGGTGTTAATTGTGCCTGTCGGCACGTCTCATGCCTCCGGCATGCCGAGATAGTTGACAGTTGACAATTAATAGTTGATAGTTGACGGTTTTTGGGGTAAAATTTTGCAAGAATTGGGAAGGATTTGGAAGATGCGGGAATTTCACTCACATCTTCAGAATTTCACACATTAATATAAACAACTTATAATCAATATTATACATAATATACACTTCTCGAAACAAAATTTCCCTCATGATGCTTTTTGTATTGATATTTTTTGTATTTTTGCACTCCAAAATTTGATTAACTATTAAAACCAAAACATAATGAAAAAAGGTATTCATCCAAAAGAGTATAGAACAGTGGTTTTCAAGGACATGTCCAATGAGATTGCATTCTTGACCAAGTCAACTGTTGCAACGAAGGACACCATTGTTTGGGAAGACGGCAAGGAATATCCCTTGGTAAAATTGGAAATCTCCAACACTTCACACCCCTTCTTCACCGGTAAGATGAAGTTGGTTGACACTGCCGGTCGTGTGGATAAATTCCGCAGCAAATACGGCAATTTCGGCAAGAAGAACTAAGAGATTTAGCTGTACAAAAAAAACGGGGTTCGATGAATCCCGTTTTTTTATATCTTTGCTTTTCAAATTCAACGATTATGGAATCCATCAAAAAGATTTATAAAAAAGGCTATGGTCCGTCGAGTAGCCACACGCTGGGACCGAACCGCGCCGCCATCAGTTTCAGAGAGAAGAATCCTGGTGCCGCCAAAATCCGTGTCACCCTGCATGGCAGTCTTGCCGCCACAGGCAAGGGACACCACACCGACAAAGCCATCATCGAAGGCTCGGCTCCCATTCCTGTGGAACTCATCTGGAAACCCGAAGTGGTGCTGCCTTTTCATACCAACGGCATGCTTTTCGAGGCATTAGATGCCGACGGGAAAGTGTATGACAGCTGGACCATTTACAGTGTGGGCGGCGGCAGTCTGGCCAACGAAGAAACCCAAGAAAGTGTGGAACACCTCTACGAGCATCACTTTATGAGCGACATTTTAGCCTATATTGAAAAAGAAGGGCTGACCTATTGGGAATATGTGGCACAACACGAAGAAAAAGACATCTGGGAATACCTTGAGCAGATGTGGGAGACAATGCAGAATACCATTGAGGAAGGTTTGCAGGCTGAGGGAGTAATTCCCGGAGGACTGCATCTGCGCAGCAAGGCACGCCAGTATTTTGTCAGAGCCTCCTCCTACAAATCCTCACTGCAAAGCCGCGCTCTGGTCATTGCCTACGCATTGGCCACCTCCGAGCGTAACGCCATGGGCAGCACCATTGTCACCGCCCCCACCTGCGGAGCATCGGGCGTATTGCCTGCCGTGCTGTACCATCTGAAAAAGAACCACGGATTCACTGACATAGAGATATTGCGGGCTTTGGCCACGGCAGGACTCTTCGCTAACATCATCAAGACCAACGCTTCCATTTCGGGAGCGGAAGTAGGATGTCAGGGCGAAGTGGGCAGTGCCTGTGTAATGGCCGCAGTGGCCGCCAACCAGCTTTTCGGGGGCAGTCCGCAGCAGATTGAATACGCTGCCGAGATGGCCATGGAGCACAACCTCGGCCTCACCTGCGACCCCATGTGCGGCCTTGTGCAGGTACCCTGCATCGAACGCAACGCCATGGCCGCCCTACGTGCCCTCGACATCAACATCTATGCCATGATGAGCGACGGCAAACACCTCATCAGCTTCGACAAAGTAGTGAAAACCATGAATCTGACAGGAAAAGACCTGCCATCACTGTATAAAGAGACAGCCCAAGGCGGACTGGCATTATTGACGGAAGACAACAATTAGCACCCACATTCTTACACAAAAAATGACAAAGTCAGTACTGATATTTAATTTTTTTTATATCTTTGCACTTTAATCTTTTCAAATTAACAAAAAAAATAAAATCATGAAAAAAGTTTTATCCATCATGCTTCTCGCATGCATTGCCATGCTGTTTGCCGCATGTCACAAAGACGGTGTTTACAATCCCTCCAAGAAAATTAGCAAGATTTATTATGTCTTTTCTTCTGGAACTAAGCATTTAGACGAAGTTTGGACATGGAATAAAAACAACACCCTTGAAAAAATAGACTTTTATGATGATGGCCTGTACAAAACCTACAACTTCTCCTATGAGAAGAAACGCTTGGTCCGTATGAACGACTATGGAAACAACCGTTCTATCGAATATAAATACGACAACAAAGGGTTGAAAGAAGCCAATTATTACCGTAACGGAAACTTAGTTGAGACTTACACATTCACGCATAAAAACGGAAAAATATCCCAAATTACTGAAACATATTACGGTTACAAAGGTGGTCCCGACAAATATGACTTAAACGCCCTGCAATTCATCATACCAGATGAAATGGCAACAGCCGCTTTTAAGACCAGTAAGAAAATCAAAAAGGACAGCAAAGGAACCTATACTTGTACCTATGACTTGACATGGACAAAAAACAACATTACCAAAATGGTTTATAACGACTATGAAGATGGGGAGACCTATTCGTATGAAACACAATATGACAAGAAAAACAACCCGTTTTACGGAGCATATCTCAGCTTCTATTTTGAAGAAAATGTTCAATATCAATCAAAGAACAACATAACCCGAATCGAATACACTGAAACTGAGGATGGTCAAACTGAAAGATCAGTAATCAACTACGAATACACCTATGATGGTCAGTGGCCAATATCCATAAGATATATTGATGAAGACGGATACGCTGGAGGAAGAGAATATGAATACACCAAATAATTAACCAATTAGCAAAATGTGCAAATTAGCAAATTGATTTTTTCATCAATTAACCAATTTACTAATTAACTAATTTGCTAATTAAAGAGTCTTCGCTTCTTGCCAGAAGGCTTCCATCTCATTGAGGGTCAGGTCACCGATAAAGCGGCCTGACTCTTTTGCTTTCTGCTCGATATACTGGAAGCGCTTGATAAACTTGCGGTTGGTTTTTTCGAGCGCATCCTCAGGGTTGACTTTGATGAAGCGGGCGTAGTTGATGAGGGCGAAAAGCACATCACCGAATTCATCTTCAATTTTGTCAGACTGATCTGCCACCTCTGTTTTCAGTTCTCCGAGTTCCTCTTCCACCTTGGCCCACACCTCTTCAGTGTTGTTCCAGTCAAAACCCACTCCACGGGCTTTCTCCTGAATACGATAAGCTTTCACCATAGCAGGCAAAGCCGACGGCACACCACCCAGGACCGAACGGTTACCTTCTTTTTTTAGCTTGATTTTTTCCCAATTATTGCGCACATCTTCCGCTGTAGCAGCTTTTTCGTTGCCGAAAATATGCGGATGTCTGACAATCAGTTTCTCGCAGATGCCATTGGCCACATCGGTGATGTCAAAATGTTTGTCTTCAGAGGCAATTTTGGAATAAAAAACAATATGCAGGAGCAAATCTCCCAGTTCTTTCTTCAAATCATCATAATCTTTCTCGATGATAGCGTCCGACAGCTCGTAGGTCTCCTCGATGGTCAAATAACGAAGACTGTCAATGGTCTGCGTGCTATCCCACGGGCATTTCTGCCGCAGTTCGTCCATAATATCTAACAAACGCTTAAAAGCGATTAATCTTTGGTCTTCCATGATGTTCCATTTTTGAGGCGGCAAATTTACGAAAATTTACGCCAATCCCTAATTCAAAATTCAAAGTTCAAAATTCAAAAAAAATGAATCTCGCTGGCAATGCGGTAATTACGTCCGAACTTGTCCTTGAAATCCAATAATTGTTGCTCAAAATTCCTCACATCCACCGAGAAAACCTTACCACAATTGGGACATTTGATTTCTTTCATGAATTACAACTATCGTATTTATTCCCTACATTTGGAAAAAGGGAAAAACGATTTGCAAAGATACAACTTTTTATCTACAACAATTATATATATTTCGATCGAAATATCCTCTGGAAAAGAGGCCACCGCATCAAAATAAATAGTATCTTTGCATTTTAAAATGATGTATCGTATAATGAATTGTCTTAAAAAATTTTGTTTCAACACTGCGCACTATGTCATCATTGCACTACTTTTTCTAACGATGAATATAAAGGCGCAAGGACAGGAAAAATTCATTTTCACACCGCAGTGGACGGCACAGGCACAATTTGCCGGCTACTACGTGGCCCAGGAAAAAGGATTCTACAAGGAAGCCGGGCTTTCGGTAGAGATTATCCACCCTTCCACCACGCACCCGGCATTGAAGCGTATCCACAACAACGAAAGCCATGCCACCACCTTGCAACTCTGTCAGGCTATGAAGATTTTGGATGAAGGAGTCGAGGTTGTGAATATCTTGCAGACTTCAATGAACAATGCCATGGTTATCGTGTCGCGCCGCGGCGTTGATCCTCTGACACAAAAAGGAGAGCGTGTGGGTATCTGGAGCGCAGGTTTCGGCGAACTGGCTAAATGTATGAGTACAAAAGAACATCTAGACTATGAATGGACGCCTTTTGCCACGAATGTGAACCTGTTTGTAGCGGGTGCCATTGATGCGACGCTGGCCATGAGCTACAATGAGTATTTTCAGCTGGTGCAGACAGGTCTACCTGTGGACGGGAAGTGTGTATACCGTTTCTGCGACCACGGTTACAACGTGCAGGAGGATGGCGTGTATATGACACGTGAATATTACGAGAAACATCGTGCGGAAGCCAAGAAGTTTGCCGAAGCCAGCCGTAAAGGATGGGAATGGGCGGCGGCACATCCTGAGGAAACACTGGATATCGTGATGAAATATGTGCATGAGAACCAAATTGTCACCAACAGGGT
This sequence comes from Bacteroidales bacterium, assembly GCA_017964255.1. GTDB lineage: Bacteria > Bacteroidota > Bacteroidia > Bacteroidales > WCHB1-69 > RUG11690. The sequence continues at coordinate 7,991 of JAGCSI010000030.1, forward strand.
TTTGCAGAAACTGATGCTGGAAGAAATACTCCGCCTGCAGGTCGACCGTGAATCGGGGAAACGGGAGTTCCGCCTTCGTCCCGACATGGTGAAACGAGCCAGTGATTTGATGATGGAGTGCAACTTGTTGGAACATGAGATCACTTACGAACAATTAATCGCTAAATAGCCATGAAGTTCAGATTTTTATCTATTATCAGAAGCTCGCTTCCAATCCGACTGAGCCTTATTGTCGTCATTTTCACCGCCATCATTCTGATAGCCGCATTAGCCTTTTTGTTCAGAGTCTCGCGTGAGGCTATTCGTGAGGAAGCCATAGAACGGGCCACGAACCAGTTGGAGAACACCACTCTGCGCGTGAACGACATCCTTAACGGAGTGGAGATTGCCTCTATACACACCGAGTGGTTGGTAAATCGTCACCTCTATTTATCAGACTCCATGTTTGTTTATTCACGCCAAATTTTAGACAACAACCCGAATCTTAATGGCTGTTCCATCGCTTTCGAACCCGATTTTTTCCCTGGGCGCGGGCGCTATTTTTCCGCCTACTCATACAACGACAATGGGGTGATCAGAACTACGCAGGAAGGAAACGATCATTACGAATATTTCTATATGGATTGGTATCAGCTTTGCAAGCTGTTGGACCGTCCGGTCTGGACGGAGCCCTTCATGGATTATAATCCCAACGACATTTACTCCAAAGATATGATTGCTTCATACTGCAGACCTTTGAAAGACAAGGATGACCAGTATGTCGGAACGCTTTCAGTGGATATTTCTCTGGGATGGCTCTCCAAAACCATTTCTGCCGTAAAGCCTTATCCTCATTCTTATAGCATCATGATCGGCCAGGGCGGCACCTACTTTGTGCATCCTGACACGACCAAACTCGTATATCAGTCCATTTTCACCGAATCAATGGATCATCCTGATTCGGCTATGGTGGAACTTGGACATGCCATGCAACGTGGAGACAAGGGAATGCGCCAACTGAAGGTAGATGGTGAGGACTGTTATGTCTTCTTCAATCCTATTGGCACAACCGGTTGGAGCGTGGCCATTGTTTGTCCCGAAAGTGACATTTTCGGTGGCTTCGACCAATTGCGCCGCTCCGTAATAGGAACGGTAATCGCAGGCTTGATACTGTTGATGCTGGTGTGCGGCCTTGTCATCCGCCACGAGTTAAAGCCTCTCACCCTTCTTGCCCGCCAAGCGGAAACAGTAGCTTCAGGTGATTTCAGCAAGACCTTGCCTTATGACGGAAGAAGTGATGAGGTGGGACAACTTAGCGATTCGTTTACCAACATGCAACACTCGCTGGTCAATTACATCGAAGAATTGAAAAATACCACCGCACAAAAGGCCTCTATAGAAAACGAACTGAAGGTGGCCAGCGAAATCCAGATGAGCATGGTGCCCCGTATGTTCCCGCCATTCCCCAACCGTAAAGATATCGACTTGTTCGCCTTCATGACTCCTGCCAAAGAGGTGGGCGGCGACCTCTATGATTTCTTCATTCAGGATGAAAAGCTTCACTTCTGTGTGGGGGATGTCTCTGGCAAAGGTATTCCCGCCAGCCTCTTCATGGCTGTCACGCGCAACCTCTTCCGTATCGTGGCACAGCAGGGCCTCTCGCCAGAAGATATTGCCAGTCGAATCAACAATATTCTTTCCAAGGACAATGAGCAGTTCATGTTCGTCACGATGTTCATCGGCAAGGTTGACCTATGCACCGGCCACCTCGATTATTGCAACTGCGGCCATAATGCCCCGATTATCAACGGCCAATTCCTTGAGATGAAGTATCGTAACCAGCCTCTCGGACTTTTGGAGGGTGTTCCGTTCTATGGCGAAAGCATCGACTACATCAAGGACAAACAAATACTGCTGTACACCGATGGTCTCAACGAAGCTGAGAACTCGGACAAGGAGATTCTTGGCAACGAGCGTCTGATTGAGCTGATGCAAGATGCACAGGACAAGGATGCGCACCAGGTGATTGACATGCTGGTAGCCACCGTCGAAGAGCACAGGGCTGGTGCCGATCCTAATGATGACTTAACCCTCTTATGTTTGACCATCAAAAATATGGACAATCAGGCATAAGATTTTTGTTCGCTAAATATCAAACTTCATCAACGAGAATAATTAAACAACTTATCGACCTATGAAACGTTTCTTGCCCTGTTTGCTGGTCTTCATTCTGACAGGTGCCTGCTTTCAAACCAAAGCTCAGGATAATACTACGACGCTGTATTTCAGCACAAAAGAAATGCCCAACCTCATCAAATGTCTGCCCGCACCGCCAGACACCATTGGCGCGGATTTCGCTCACGACATCATGCGCTACATGTGGGGCAAAACACAACGGAGCGATGCTGAGCGCGCAGCGATTGCCGAACGCGATGCCGTATGGTCTTACGAGGCTCTTTTGGCCGAGTTCAACGTGCCTTTTGGGCTGACAATCTCAAAAGAAGGCACACCGGAAATCTACAAACTGATGGTCAACAGCCTCTCCACTATCGACCAGACGCGTGTGGAACCCAAGGCGTATTACATGCGCAAACGACCCTTTGTGCGCTTTCAGGAACACTTGCTCACAGTATATGAAGAAGATGAGCTGAGGAACGAGGGCTCCTACCCGTCGGGGCACAGCCAGCGCGGCTATACGACGGCTTTATTGCTCTCTGAAGTCAACCCTGCCAATGCCGACACCATCATGGCGCGAGGCTACATGTATGGTGAAAGCCGCGTCATCGTAGGCGCCCACTGGCAGAGCGATGTGGATGCCAGCCGCCTTGCCGGCGCCATCGGACTGGCCCGTCTGCATACCAGCCCGGAGTTTCTGGCGCAACTTGCCAAAGCCCAAAACGAGTTCAAGCGACTGACAGGACAGATGTCCCCCACCGACGATGCGTCGCAGTTCGTGAATTTGGCCGAAGCTGTTCCCGATGCCATTCTCGAAATCCGCTATTACAGCACCTATAACTTTGTTGGGGCCAGAGTAGACGGCTATATGGAGCCGGTGGCGCTGCTTACCCGTCAGGCCGCTGACAGTCTTCGTGCCGTAAATGACGACCTGCTGAAACAGGGTTACCGCCTGAAAATTTACGATGCTTACCGTCCGCAGTGCGCCGTTGACCACTTTGTGCGCTGGGGCACCGACATCAGCGATACGCTCATGAAACCGTATTTCTATCCTGATGTACCTCGCGACAAACTCTTCGAACTCGGATACATCGCTGAGCACAGCAGTCACACTCGCGGTTCCACTGTAGATCTTACCCTGTTTGACATGAGGACAGAAAAAGAGGTGGATATGGGCGGCACCTTCGATTGGTTCGGCCGTGAAAGCCACCCCGATTTCGGAGGCAATCCCGAAACAGGGGAATACAAGCCCAACAACCGTATCACCGCCGAGCAGTTCCGCAACCGTATGATTCTGCGCAGAGCCATGATGCGCCACGGTTTCAATCCCTATCCTAACGAATGGTGGCACTTCACCTTGAAGGACGAACCGTTCCCCGACACCTACTTCACCTTCCCTGTGAAGCGGCTTGCCGATTAAAAAAGGACAAAAAAATTCATTTTTTCGAGGACACAAAAAAAGAAAAACAGCAAGAAAGTCTGAGCGACTCCACCCACAAAGAGTTGAAAGTGCTCCTCATCAACGGCAGTCCCCGCAAAGAGGGCAACACCTATCTGGCCCTCATGGAAGCCGCCAAGGAATTGGAAAAGAACGGCATCGCCACCGAGTTGCTGCAAATCGGCACCCAAGCCATGCACGGCTGTACCGCATGCAACCATTGCAAAAAGACCAATCGCTGCGTGTTCGACGACGACCTCTGTAACCGCGCCATCGACCTGATGGCAGAATGTGATGCCATCATCGTGGGCTCGCCCACCTACTACGGACAGCCCAATGGCACACTGCTCAGCTTGATGCAGCGCATGTGCTACGCCGCACCACAAGTGATGCAGAACAAGCCCGCCGCTGCCGTGGCCGTTTGTCGCCGGGGCGGCGCATCAGCGGTGTACCAGACCCTGCTAATGCCTTTCCAGATGCTCAATATGCCCATCGTCACCTCGCAATACTGGAACATTGTGTATGGCCGCGACGAGGGCGAGGCCGCATTGGATGCCGAGGGCTTGCAAACCATGCGCACCATGGCCGACAATATGGCATGGATGCTGAAGAAAATCCACAACGGCGACCCCAACTACCCAGAAAGAGAAACAGAACGCAAGGTGACGAACTTTATAAAATAACGTATGTGTCCAGCACATGGTGTCTTGTCAACTCCAGCGTTAATTCCCATAATACTGTTTTTTTCTTCACACAAAAAAACTAAATGAAATTTATTTTCGAAACCTATAAGTTGCATAAATAAAAAGTAGTATTTTTGCAGCAGCATTTCAAACTCAATAGACAATGACATTTGACAAAATTATTGAAGACGGTCGATTATGGGCAGTGCGTTTTAACAAAGACAATCAGAATGCTCTCCAAAAAGTGTTGTCTCAATGGAGCGATGCAGAATGGCTGGCTGACTTTTTTACACAAAATCTTGACGACTTGATTTCCTATTTCAAGATTACAAATATAGAAGATGCCATTTATCAAACCATGGAAGACAGGGATGAGTTGGCTTGTATCATCATGGACATTTCTCCAGATGCCAATCTTGACCATTTTTTCCGTCCGCTCGAAAATAACCGATCAAATGAAATGATCCTTGGAAAAGAGAAAGGCCGTCCTCACCGCAGAAGTTGGTTACGACTGTATGCCATCAAACTGAGTATGGGCATTTATATTATCACTGGCGGTGCCATTAAACTGACAAGAACAATGCAGGAAAGGGAACATACTTTGCAAGAATTAGAAAAAATGGAGAAAGTGAGGAATTTTTTGATTCGAGAACATGTTTTTGATGAAGACAGTTTCACAGATTATCAACAGGAGGTAGAATTATGACACAGGAAGAAGCAATTGCAAGATTAAGCCGTTACCAATCTGACGAACCTACCAAATGGATGGTTGCTGAAGAAAGAATCCGTTACGCCAAAGCAAAAGGCTGGCTTCGGTATTCCCGCAAAATAGCCATCAAAATGGCTATGGCGATGAAGCAGCAAGGTCTTTCCCGACAAGATGTTGCAGACCGAATGGAATGTTCTCCACAATACATTTCCAAACTGTTAAAAGGAGAAGAGAATCTCTCTCTTGAAACTATCTGCAAACTGGAAGACGCACTGAACATTGCTATTCTGCAGTATGAATTTGCGTAGGGAATGGCTGATCTCTTTTTTTGCAAAAATAAAAACTAACTAACAATGATCAACCAAATTATCGCTTTCAATAAGACATTCGTGGCGCAGAAGGGCTACGAAAAGTATAAGTCTATTTATTATACTCTAGCTTAGCGGACGCATTCTTGCTGATTTTTTCCTGTATTTTCCGAAACACGACAAACAATACCGGCACACTGAGCAGCAAGCCGAAGGTGCCGAAAAGCATGCCACCGACCACACAGACGCCGATCGTGCGGCTGCCGTTGGCGCCTACACCCGACGCAAACATCAGAGGTAGCATACCGATAATCATGGTGAGTGAGGTCATCAGGATGGGTCGGAGACGCACTTTGGCACTGCTGAGCGCCGCCTCGGTGAGCGACATCCCCTCACTGCGCGCCTGCGAGGCGTATTCGGTGAGCAGGATGGCCGTTTTCGACAGAAAACCTACCAGCATCACCATCCCAATCTGCATGTAAATATTATTCTCCACGCCAAACAGCTTGGCAAACAGCAGACTGCCCGCCAGACCAAAGGGCACCGACAGCATCACCGCCAGCGGGATGAATAGGCTTTCGTAGAGAGCCACCATCACAAGATAGGCAAAGATGATGCATATCAGGAATATGAGAATTATTCTGCCTGATGTCTGGCTCTCCTCGCGGGTAATGCCGCCAAACTCGAGACTGTACCCCACAGGCAACTCCTTCGCGGCAGTTTCCTGAATGGCACGGATAGCACGACCGGAGCTACTACCCTCAGCCACACTGCCCGAGACATCGATGCTGGGGAACATGTTGAAACTGTTGATGGACTGAGGCATATACTCCTTGGTGAGCGTGACGAACTGGTTGATGGGCATCATCTCGCCGCTTTCGGATCGCACAAAGAGGTTCGCTAACGACTCGGGGCGGTTGCGGTCGGAAGGACGAAGCTGCAAATCAACTTGATACACCTTGTTGTATTTGTTGAAATTGGAGATGTAGTCGCCGCCCAGATAGGCCCCCATCTCGTTGAGCACGGTGGAGGGTGCAACGCCCATCTTCTTGCACCGTGCCACATCCAAATCCACGCGGTACTGCGGATAGTTGACATCGTAGCTCGAATAGACCTCGCTGATTTCGGGGCACTCGCTCAGCTTTTCCGTAAAGCGGGTGGTGACTTCGTGCAGCGTCTTGGCGTCTTGTCCGTTGCGTCCCTGTACCGAGAACTCGAAGCCGCCGTTGCCGCCATAGCCCTCCACCATGCCAGGTTCGGAAACAAAACTCTGCGCCTCAGTTTCTTGTACCAGCAGTTCATTGATTCGTTCCATTACGGTGGTGGACGAATGAGCTTTCCCTTTGCGATCCTTCCAGGGCTTCAGTTGGATAAAGATATTGGCGCTGTTGCTTCCGGAGCCTACGCCTACCACACCTCCAACATCCTGCACTTCGGGCAACTCGCGGATTTTGTCGCAAGTACGGTTCATCATATCAAAAGTTTTATTGGCGGTATAGCCCGAAGGTGCCGTAAGGTCTGCGAAGAGCGTACCCATATCTTCATTGGGTATAAAGCCAGTGGGAACAAGCTTGAAGAGGATACCGAACAGCAGCAGGGTGACGCCCACCCCGACGGCCACCACCCCTTTGCGATGTAACAAACGTTGTATGATGGAAATGTAGTGCTTCAGCAAGGCGTTGAAGGTTGTTTCGTAGGCGGTACGGATCCACAATTGCAGGGATGTTTTTCCCGTTTTTTGTAGAGACGTTTCATGAAACATCTCTACGGATGGTTTCAAAATCAATGCACATAATGCCGGTGACAGCGTCAGCGCGTTGATCAGCGAAATGCCTACGGCGACCGCCATTGTCAGACCAAACTGCTTGAAAAAGATGCCGGTGGTGCCGCCCATAAACGCCACGGGGATGAAGATGACCATAAAGACCAGCGTGGTGGTGAACAGCGTGACCGAAAGTCCGTTCATAGCGTCCTCCGAGGCTTTGCGGGCGGAGGTGTAGCCCTCGTCAAAACGGGCTTTCACCGCCTCTACCACCACGATGGAATCGTCCACCACGGTACCGATGACCAGCACCAACGCGAAAAGTGTCAGCAGATTGACCGAGAAGCCCGCCAACTTCATAAAGGCAAAAGTGCCGATAAGCGACACGAGGATGCCGACGGCGGGAATCAGCGTAGCACGAAAATCTTGCAGGAAAAACAGCACCACCACCAACACCAGCACGATGGCGATAATGAGTGTCAGTATCACCTCGCGGATGGATGCGAAGAGAAAGTCGTTGGTGTTGTCGAAGGTAACAATCTTCACATCCTTGGGCAGCGATTTCTCGCTTTCAGCCAACAGTTTGTCTATTTCGAGGTTGATTTTGGTGGCGTTGGAGCCGGCCATCTGGCTCACCGAGCCCATCACGCCCGGATGCCCGTTAATGCTGTTGATGTAGTCGTAATCCGACTGCCCCAGCTCAACATCTGCCACATCCTTCAGCAGCAGTTCCTCTCCAGTGGGCAGCGAGGCTATCACAAGATCCCCGAACTCCGACACCTCGGTTTTGCGCCCCGTGTAACGCAGCACATACTGGAACACATTGTCGGAATTGCTGCCCAACGAACCGACTGAGGCCTCGATGTTCTGTTCAGCCAGCACGGCGGATATGTCGCTGGGCATCAGCTTGTGTCGGGCCATCACGTCGGGTTTGAGCCAGATGCGCAGGGCGTATTGCGCGCCCCATACTTCCACCTTGCCCACGCCCTTGATACGGAGCAGGGCGGGACGCAAGTTGTTGTAAAAATAGTTGCTGAGGAAGTTCTCGTCGTAGGTGCCGTTGGGACTCTCCAGCGCAATGATACGAAGCTGTCCGGGTTGCCGTTTTTCGGTGCTTACACCCGTTTTCAACACCTCGGCAGGCAGCTGCCCCTGCGCCTGGATGACACGGTTCTGCACATTCACGGCGGCCATATCGGCATTGGCACCTTGCTCGAAGTAGATGGTGATGCTAGCCGAGCCGTTGCTGGCCGACGAGGTCATATAGGTCATTCCTTCCACACCATTGATGGCCTCCTCCAGCGGCATCACCACGCTCTTCTGTACCGTTTCGGCACTCGCCCCCGGATAGCTTGCCCACACGTAGATGGCGGGCGGCGCGATGTCGGGATAGCGCTCCACCGGCAGCGACAGCAGCGAAATTACACCCAGCAGCACGATGATCACGCTGATGACCATCGAAAGGAGCGGACGATGGATGAAGGTTTGGGTACTCATAGCAATTCCTTATCAAATTTTGCGCAAAATTATAGGGATTGTGCCGATGGCGTTGCGGGAAAGTGTGTGAAACGGGAATAATGGAGGGTGAAGTGAAGGGGGGGGGGCAGGATGCAAACAATGGCTTTAGGAAAAGAGTAGAAAAAAGTGATCAAATATGCTGATCATCATAAGGTTGTATTTTTTTGTGAAAAATTCACGTGAATTTTTCACGTCATATAAAGAAAATTTGTATCTTTGCAGCCCGTATGAATTTGTAATACCATTGTCATGTTATTGAGAATCACCATTCAGAATTTGTTGTCTTTCTATGAAAAGACCACATTCGACATGTTTCCGAACCCGAAACGTGAGATTTTTGCCAATCATATCAATACAAATGAAAAAATCCCACTACTCAAGCATGCTTTGATATATGGGGCTAATGGATCGGGCAAATCTAATTTCGTAAAAGTGTTGCGATTCTTAAAGTCATTTGTCACAATAGACAATTTTCTGAATATCATTGATTTGAATGACTTTTTCTTTCAATTGGTTCGCACCAATAATGAACCAATGAAAATTGAAATTGAATTTTTCACCAAATGTAATTATTATATTTACCAATTGGAAATTCAGCATTCTCAAAAGAATAACATTAGAGAACGGCTGTTGTTGTCTGGTCTTGGCGAACAGGATGACACTTTGATATTTGAGAGGGTTGGTGATGTTGTGACTCCAACTACCGACAACAAGCTTTCAACAGATTTGTTGAAGAAGAACAATGGTTCTTCGATAATCTGTTTAAACACCAAGTACCCTGTGATTAATGAAAAACACATTCAAATTGCTTATGATTGGTTTCTTAATGATTTTGATATCATCACCATCAACTCTCAAACACCTTTTTTGATTGACATGATGTCGAATAACAAGCAATTACTTGATTATGCCAACATCCTGCTTTCGCATTTGCATATTACGGATTCGCTCAAGGTGGGAGAAACACCTATTGAAAAGTGGATGTCGAATAAGAAAAACGCCTCAGAACTACAACAGATGCTTCTCAGGAACCCTATAAGTGAGCATACCGGATTAACGTCCTTTTCCAACAACCGAAACAACTTCAACATTACTATGAAAAATGGAGAACAAATTGTTCAAGAATTTCTATTTGAACAATTAGGCATTGGTGGCTATAAAAAGAAAATGAATATTGCCAGTCAATCCGATGGAACCGTACGCTTGCTCACACTGATACCAGCTTTATATAATGCCAGTAGAGGAAAAGTTGTGGTGATTGATGAGGTTGAAAATAGTATGCATCCTAATCTCATCTATAATCTGCTGAAATACTTCTTCAATAGTGAATCAAAAGGACAACTCATCTGTACTACTCATCTGACCTTATTCCAAGACCAACAGGATTTAATTCGCCCAGATGAGTTGTGGAAGGTTGAAAAGGAGAATGGCAATTCTAAAATGCATTCGTTTAATGACTATAAGATACACAACACCATGAATATAGAGAAAGGGTATCTTGAAGGTCGATATGGCGGAGTTCCACAAATCTCAATCATAGAATAAATGGCAGACGACAGATATTATCAGAAGAGGAATCCCGAAAAAGAGCCATTGGAGGGTGTTGTGGGCAAATATTTGACTTCAACAGCTTCTAATGATAATGAATTGTCTGTTTCAAATCTCGCATATACAAAACCCGAAGCCACACTTCAGCCTAAAGCATACCTGATTGTCTTTTCTGGCGGTACAGAAAGGGAGAAAAACTATTTCTACCTAATAAAGCACAATACCTTGTTATACCCAGATATAAAAGTTGATTTCTTTGCTGAACCAAATTTTGAAAAAGGAGGCAAACCCTTAATAACAAGCTTTGCGATAGGCAAGGTGAATGAATATCGTGAATCCGCCAGTGTGGATAATCCCGACAGTTACTGGTTGCTTACTGATGTTGACCATTTTGAGCAATTTCTTGCGGAAATGAAAACTGAATGCGATAAAAATGGCATTGAATTAATCATAAGCAATTCTTGTTTTGAAGTATGGTTGTATTATGCTGAAAAAGCTGACAAATGTTTGGGTTTTGAAATCCCTGACGATAAAAACAAAATTAGTTCCGCATTCAAGACTTGGGCTGACACACAAATCAAAGGCGGATTAAAACCTCGAAAGGCAATCTTGATGATTGAACAGAATATCGCCAATGCCAGAGCGAACTATTCTGAAAAAAATGGATTTCCAACCCTGTTCTCAACACAGATGTTTTATTTGGCAGAGAAAATGTTGCCGTATGTTAAAGATGGTAATGAGAAGATTCTAGGGGAGAAGAATTCCCGAAGGAAATAATCTTAGGTGGGTACTCCTTCGTCATACACTGAAGCATATTAAATATGTCAACTATTCACGACCCATGTCGTACAATTTAACAGTCCTCCTTCTTTGGCTATTTCATTGTAATTGATTGTTTCGATTTGTTTGTTGGGAAATGTTTTTTGTAAGATATCCACAACTTGTTTGTCCTCTTCACGATTAAATATCGGCAACACTATCAAATCATTAACCTCTAAATAGTTTACATAGATTCCGATTGCACTTTCTGGATGATTTGGATCTTTGTCTTCAAAAAATGGAATGTCAATATATGCAAGGCTATATGTGTCGATAGCCTTCTGCAAACCTTCTTTCATGTATTGGTATTCGTTAGTACGTCGTTCATTGCCAATTATAGTATATTTGTCCACAAATCTGACCATTCCGTCTGAGTGTCCTGTCAAATCTTCCGATTGTGATTTTAGCGCAGGAATAATGATAACATCTTCACATTCTAACAGTTTTGACAAATTGTTTATCAGAGCTTTTTTTTCGGATTCATAGTTGGGGTTCCCTTTTTGAATGATGCCATTTTCTGAAAAAACTCTATCCGACACTATTGCCCTTCCATCACAAATAAGGACATTTCCGCCATCTAAGTTTATGTCAGATGTTGTTATTTCAAAATCACTCAACCAGTCATTCTTCTTTCGTATTTCTGTTATGTCGGAACGCAACTCTTCCCATTCTTTTTTACCTTTCAAATAAGATGGATCGTATTTAAACTGGATAAATCTTCCTGATTTTGTTTGGACAGGCATATAATCACGACACCAGATATCTTTTGTTCCTTTTATGAACGAGTATTTTACATGATGCCTTTCCAGAATCTCAATCAAGTTTTGGCATGTTATTGGGTGTCTGCTCATCAGCAACTCTGACATATATACGGTTTGTTCAGAATTGTCCGGAGATAATGGGTAAGCATGTGGTTTGGCAGATGAACTGTTTTCTTTTTCAGAATGCTTGCTTTTGCTCTTGATTTTGATGTATTCAGCTCTTTTTGTCCGACTATCATATCCCAAAAATTTCTTGCATACTTCTTCATTTGGTTCAATCTCGTTACTCACACAAATGTCCAAAAACACATCTTCCCTTCCTTTGTTTGGCAATACAAAATTCTGTATATATTCCTTTCTTATACGATTCCCCATCAAAACATTCATTTTTTTCAAGACTTTACGATGTTCTTTGCTTGTTAATTTCTTATCCACAAGCATGTCCATCAATTTTGTAAGCGGTTGTTTCTTTAGCCTTTTGTATAAAGGCACAACCGTTACGCCTCCAATAGCTATTAATCCACTAACAATCCCAATTATAGATTCAACAGTCATTTTTTTATCGTTAAAAAATCAAAGACAAAACAATACGTATAATTTCTTTCACACTATAATCAGTGTGACTAATTTGCAAAAATACAACTTTTTCCAATATGAAATATTGATTGATGTGATAAGTCTTAATTACATTATCAATCTTTTTCCATTACCTCACTCTTTCTCCTTCCTCCACAAACCCCGCGCCTTTGGCGATAATCACATCCCCCTCCTTGAGGCCACTCACTACCACATACTCCTTGCCATTGTTTTGGCTTTCCACTTGGATGATGGTGGAGACCGTCTTGCCGTCAACGACCTTATACACATACACTTTGTCCTGAATCTCGTAGGTAGCCTCCTGCGGTATGACGATGGCGTTTTTCCTCACGGAGGGCATCACGATTTTACCCGTGCCGCCACTGAGCAGGATGCCGTCGCGGTTGTCGAAGAGGGCACATACGGAGACCGCCCCTGTGGCCTCGTCCACAATGCCGCTGATGCTCTCCACCCGCCCCGTCTGGCCGTAGAACTGGCCATTCGGGAGGAGTAAACGTACCTCAGGCATCTGATTAACAGCTGCTTCCATCGTCTTATGCTCGCTCAGGTAATCCATCAAGACGGTTTCGCTCATCGAGAAATAGGCACGGATGTGGCGGTTGTCGGCCACGACGGTTAGACCATCCTGAAGGTTGGAACTCACAAAATCACCCTTTCTATAGCGTATTCTTCCAACCACCCCGTCCGAAGGGCTGCGCAATTCCGTATAACTGAGGTCGTTTCGTGCGGAAGTAAGGGCTGCTTGCGCTGCTGCCAAATTGGCTTTCGCCATGTCAAGTTCGCTTTCCGACAGAGCCAACTCATGGTCAGAGATGACATTCTTTGCGTAGAGTTTCCTCTTGCCTTCATGCTCTAGTTGCGCCTTACCCAAAGCTGCCGTCATTTGCTGCACGTTGGCGTTGGCCGCCTCCTCCGCTGCCCTGTAGGTCGCCGCCTCCACCCGAAACAGCAGCTGTCCCTCCTTCACCTGTTGTCCCTCCTTTACGTAAATACCTTGCAGATAGCCTTCAATGCGCGGAATAATGCGTATATCCTGCTGTCCCTTCAGTGAAGCGGCATACTCGGTGGACAACTCGTGGTCACTGGCTGTAATGGTCAGCAACTCATAGTGTTTAGGCTCGTCGCCCTCGTTCTGCTGCCGCGATGCGCATGAAAGCATCAGCACCGGCAGCAACAACCATATCATCCTCTTCATTTTATACATCCTTATAAATTTTGATGCAAAAGTGAGGATTTATATATAAACTATCAATGTAATTATGAATGAAGCGGGAAAAATCAATGATGAACCGTCATTAAAACTATTTGCTCAGAAGAAACATTCTGTAGCAGTTCAACAACTGTCAACTGTCAACTCTCAACTGTCAACTTGTCAAAAGTCCAGCCAGCGCTTTACCGCCGACACCTTCTCGCGGCTTACAATGACCTCCGTGTCGGGATAGCCTTTGAGGTGGACACGCATCTTGCCGAGAAAGTGGGCTGACAGTTTCTCCACTGCCGCCGCGCTGACAACATACTGCCGGTTGACGCGCATAAACCGCTCGGGGTCAAGTTGTTTCTCCAACTCATCCAGTGTCATGTTCAGCAGGTGCGATTTGCCGCCGGTGGTGTAGAGGCGGACAATGCCGTCGCTGATTCCCACGTGGCTCATCTCACTCACGGGCACTACGAGGAAGGTGTCACGAAAGGCAATGAGGAAACGCTCGCGGTAACGGATGGTACCCGCTGAGGCTAACAGCTGCCGAATGTCTTCCGTGGTGGTGGTGCGTTCCACGACCACCTTGTCCAACGCCCGCCGAAGTTCCTCGACATCAATGGGTTTTAGCAGGTAGTCGAGGCCGTTGTATTTGAAGGCCTGCAACGCATATTGGTCGTAGGCGGTGGTGAAAATCACAGGCACCGACTGCGGGGCGGACTTCAACCCCACAAAACTCAACCCGTCGCCCAGCCGGATGTCCGACAAAATCACATCCGGGGCATTCTCTGCTTGCTTGAAGAAATCCTCCACCTCAGCATTGCTCGCCAGTACGGCCACAATCTCATCATCAGGGCGAATATCCTTCACCAACCTCACCAGTCGGTCGGCATTGTTCTGCTCATCTTCTATAATTAAAATTCTCATAAGACTTTCAATTTTCCGTTTTCAGTTTTCTACGATCACTGGTATCGTTATCGCATAGCTGTCGCTGCCATCTTCAATCCGCACCTTTTGGCGGGTAAGCAAGCGGTACCGTTCCTCGATGTTGTGGATGCCGATTTGGGTGGATTCAGGCACGGGCACGAGGCGTTTGTTGTTGCGCACAGTGATGTTCCGGCCGTCACCAAAGATATCGATGGTCAGCGGGTGCGCCATGGTGTGTTCGTTGTGCTTGATGGCATTCTCCACTATCATCTGCAACACAGCGGGCGGCACACTTCCCTGACCATCAGCCACATCGGCTGCAATGTTCACGCGGATAGTGTCGCCAAAACGCTCGTCCAGCAACTGCAGATACTGTCGCAGGTAGGTCAGCTCGTCCTGCAAGCTCACCTTGTCGTGCTCAAGGTGCGAGAGGGCGTAGCGATAGACATTGGAGAGGTTCATCAGGTATTTCGAGGCTTTTTGCGGGTCCACCTCAATCAGTTCGGCCAGCGTGCTGAAGTTGTTGAACACGAAATGCGGGTTAATCTGGTTCTCCAGCGCCAGCAACTTGTAGCGGTCGCGCTCGCGTTCGGCACGGTCGTAGGAGCGCAGGTAATAGATGGTGGCCATGAATGTGACGAAACAGCACACGGCATAGTCAAGCAGCATTTCCAACGGATGGAACGGCCATCCTTTGTAGAACTCCATTCTCAGATCCGGGTCGAAGAGGAACCATACCAGATAGTATAACAGCCAACTCATCAAGGAGATGACAGCCACGATCAGAATGATGTAAAAGACACGTTTTTTCTTCATCAGAAACAAGATTTAAAAATCAGAATGCAAAGATACAAGATGTTTCCATTGGAAAACACAAAACTGCGCTGAAGCGGGAATTTTTGAAGGTGAATTGTCACAGCAGTATTTTAACGATTTATTTTCGTATCTTTGCCGAATTTTTTTCAGAATGAAAATAACGGATATCTTTCTGGCAGCTGTTTTGATTTTATGTATGACCGCCTGTACGGAAAACCAAGCCAAAAAAGAAACAAACAATATGAAAAATGAAGAATGCCTGATTTGTGGCGCACCACTGGAATACCTTGAACAGGACACACTGATGGAATGCGTGCTTTGCCACAAGCAAGAACCCAGCAAGACCCGCTGCGTTGAAGGTCATTATGTATGCTCCGATTGCCACACCGCAGGAATGGACTCTATCGTCGCCTTATGCATGGCCGAGACTTCCAAAGACCCCATCGCTATCTTGGAGAAGATGATGTCGCAGCCGTTCTGTCACATGCACGGTCCTGAGCACCATGTGCTGGTGGGTGCCGCCTTGTTGACAGCCTACAACAACGCAGCAACAGACTCAATGAAGGTGGACCTGCAATCAGGCCTCCTCGAAGTGATGAGCCGCGGACGGCAGGTACCGGGAGGCGCCTGTGGTTATATGGGCGCTTGCGGAGCCGCTGTCAGCACCGGTATTTTCCTATCGGTGGTCACCCGCAACACTCCGCTCTCCACCGAAACCTGGCAATTATGCAACCTGATGACGGCTCGCGCTCTGGAGCAGGTGGCCCTGAACGGCGGCCCGCGTTGCTGCAAGCGCGACTCCTATCTGTCAATACTTACTGCTATAGATTTCGTGAAAGAGCATCTCGGTGTGGAGATGGAGAAAGCCGAAGTGAAATGCACGCGCAGCCGCATCAACAACCAGTGCATCGGCAAGAAATGCCCCTTCTCGCCCGTGAAGGAAACAAGCAAATAAAAAATTGATGAATGTCGCAACCATTGCCGGAACGGAAGGATATTTCAGGAAGATGCCAGAATAAAAGTCTTTATCACAAATACATAAAGACAACCACCAGATTGTTGGCGACATGGAACAAAAATGAGGCAACAATGCCGTAGCCTACGCGAACATAACCAAAAAACAGTCCGGATAACATGTGCATCGCCAAATTTATCAAAACAAACAATGCTCCCGCAAAGCTGGCAACATCTATGAAATTATGGGCATGCATCAATCCGAAAAGGATGGCTGACAGATAAAAAATTATCGGGAACTTGGCGTTGATTATCTGTTTCTTAAGCAACAAAGCAACCGCTCCCCCACCCGCTAACGCGACAATGCATCTTAAAACAAGCCGGTCTGTTGAATACATCGCATCAGCCAGAAACATCGACGCCATACACCAGACAAAACAAACTGAGGATATAAGAATGGTCACCGTGTTTCTTTTCAACCATAGTCTGAATGATAACTCTTCAAGCAAAGGTGGTATGAAAAGAACCATCCACAAGGGCAAAACCGTCGGCAAATCCCTTAAACCTGAATCAGGGGTGTTGTCTTTGAAAACCACATGAGAAACTATGGCCACAATGATTTTAATGATATAAATTGTCAAAAATATCAACAATACCGACCATATTTTCTTCGCCGGCAACTTCAAATCCTCGGAGGGGTTTTTCAAATAATTGATAAAATCACGCATTTCAATCAAATCAAATTATGCTTAACAGGGTTGATTATTTACGCTGCAAATATAAATAAGTTTTGTCATATCTTGTTTATCCTTGCCAAAATCTTTAGGACAGATGATTATCGGGGTACGATTTTTTTGTATCTTTGCCGAAAGATTTCGTCAGAGCCGGGGTATCGGGCTTTCCTTTCTCTGCGAAGCAGTTCATTTTAAATAAACACCTGTAAAAATGGTGACCTTTTAGTTGAAGAAAAACACGCCCTTGGCATTTGTCCAACAAAGGGCATATTGTGAAAACCCTATGAATAAGATCCTCACCGCTACCTTAGTCCTGCTTCTATCAGTAGCTTGCATGCCACTCTCGGCACAGCAGAACCGCTGCAAGGTGACGGGCGTTGTTTCAGCAACAAATAACCACACGCTACAGTATGCTTCCGTATATGTCACGCATAACGATAGTGTGATTAATGGAACGCTAACGAACCAAGAGGGTCGCTTTCAATTGGAGATAGCACAGACGAAGGATTCTTGCATCCTGACGGTGGTCTTTATGGGATATAAAACCAGACAACTGTCATTTGTGACGAATTCTCCGCAGGTTTCTTTGGGCACCATCCTGATGGAAGCCACCTCACAACAGTTAGAAGAGGTGAATGTTACAGCCAAACAGGAAGGCGGGACGTATGTGGATGTAACGCAAACGAGACTACAACCCACTGACGCTACGCAGTGGATGGGCGGCTCCATCGGCGATGTGCTGCGAACCGAGCCGTCCGTAACCATTGATCCCAGCGGGAATGTTTCCCTTAGAGGCAACGGCAATGTGCTGCTGCTCCTCGACGGCGTACCCACCAATCTCGGCTCCATCGATGCCATTCCTTCGTCCAATGTGGCGAGCATTGACATCATCAAGAACCCGAATGCCACCTACGATGCGGAAGGCACCGGCGGCATCATCAATATCGTCACCAAGAAGGGCACAGCCAAAGGACTGAGCGGAATGGCGGCCATCAACTACGGCTTCAACCACTTCACTAACGGCAGCCTCGCACTGAACTATACCCGCAATAAATTCGCATTTCGCTTTAGCTATCAGCTGAAATACGAGGACGATGTCAACAATGGTTACCTCTACCGCTACTATCGCTCCACGGGCGACAGTCTCAGCCAGCAGATTCACGCCCTGCGGACGACTTTCAACAACAATGTAGCCTTGGGGTTCACCATCAAACCCAACCTCAAAACCACTATCGATCTCGACCTTCGGTTGATCATACCACGGCTGAATACGGTGCAGGATTTGTCCAATAACTGGTTTTACGACAGCACATTGGTACACGAAAACCGTCGCAGCGATGTGACCTGGAACCGCGAGAACCTAGACGGCAGCTTTGCCTTCAAGCGGGTTATCACCCCAGGCAAGCTATCTTTCAGCGTAAAAGCAAATGTATCGAAAATCTGGGGGCACCGCCCGTCTTACTATTTCTTAGAGGGCGACTCTGTCAGCAAGTCGGTGTCGGGCGGCAGTCCGCTGCTCACCTCCGCGCAAACCGACTGGCGCATCATCCGGAAGTACGGTTTCTGGGATGCGGGCGTGAAGTTCTCGTACCGCCAAAACAACATTTACCACGATTTCTACGTGAAGGATAACGCGGAGTGGGAATATTCCCATCAGTTCAGTAACGACCTGATGCACAGGGAGTACGTACCTGCCGCCTACGTGCAGTTCACTTCCAAACAGGGAAAACATTTCTCGTGGAGTGCGGGCTTGCGTGCCGAGTACAGTCGCACGCAGCTGCACAGCGACAAGGAGGTGCTGGATGAGGCGACGCAGCACTTTTTCCTCGGACCGTCGTTGTCCCTCAAATACGCCTTTTCGGAGAAGCATTCGCTCTCGTTCGCCTATTCGCGGCGCATCACCCGCCCCACCTATCCGCAGCTCAACCCTTACATGAGCATGATTGACCCTCATAACTTCGAGCAGGGCAACATGCACCTCAAGCCCGAAACTGCCGACAATGCCGATTTGCTCTATCAGTACAAGTCGAAGAAATTTCGCATCTCTACCGGACTGTATGCCAACTATATCCACAACTACATCACCCAGGTGGCCCGTTTTGAGGGAGATGTGCTGCTGATGACCTACATCAACGCCAACTCGCAAACCAAGGCCGGTTTGGACGTAAATCTTACCGCGGATCCCTGGAAGTGGATGTCGTTGATGGTGGGCGCGAACACCTACTACCTCCGCTCGGTCGGCAACATCGACGAGTGGGACATCTCGAACAGCGGCTGGGTCAACAACAGCAACGTGCAACTCAGTTTCAAGCCCATCAAGGGGATGAATATCACCCTGCAATATTTCCTGAACACACCGCAATATTACCCGCAGTTCACCACGCTTTTTTCGCACTACATGAACATCGGCATCAGCCAGAAGTTCCTGAAAGGCGCACTCACGGTCTCCGCGCAGCTTACCGACGTCTTCAACACCCGCAAGTGGGAAGTCTTCTCAGACAACCAGTACTACCGCCTGGAGAACATGCTGAAAAACAAGAGCCGAATGTTCTGGTTAGGAATCAGTTACAACTTCAACGCCTACAAGAAGTCAGGCACCTCCAAACCTGCGAACGACGACCGCAGCATCATTAGGACAGGCGTATAGGCAATTGTATCTCGCCATTGCAGATTGCAAGTTTTTTTTGTATACATGCAAACCGAACAATTTCGTATCTTTGCAAAAAAAGAAAAAATGAGCTGAACAATCATCATTATCGAGACAATTGTGCTAACTATTGCATTTACTGCAATGATACTGATTCCATTGGTAAAGAATCCTGTATGGTGGATTGCTGACTATCCTGAGGACATTCAGGAAGAGTATTTCAAGACCCATGAACGTATACCTTCCAAATTCTTCACGCCAACTGTTCTACTGAAGAAAGGGATGGCCATAATCATAGCTCTCGTGTTATTGCTCGTGGTGGTCAAACTGGCGGGAGCCTACGATTTCTGGTCAGCATTGGCTATAGGCTATGGGATATGGCTCTTCATCGACTGGTACGACTGCTTTTTCTTGGACTGGGTGTTGTTTGCCAAGCTGAAAAAAGTACGCTTGCCAGGCACCGAGCACATGGACGAGGCCTACCACCAAAAGAAATACCACTTTGTGCAATCCTGCTGGGGTATGCTTATCGGCCTTATTCCCTGCCTCATCGGCGCAGGACTTTACTCATGGTTGTTGTGCTAAAATAATGACGATTGACATGAACATCGAAAACAATCGTATATCGGAATTCGATGCGGTAATCCTGCAAAACGAAGGTATGGATGCCGCCTACGTGGAGGTGCCGTTCGACATTAAGAAGATGTTCGTCAAAGGCCGCCTGCTGGTGCACGCCACTTTTGACGGTGTGCCATACGACGGCCAGATCGTGAAAATGGGAACGCCCTGCTACATCATTGGGGTTCGAAAGGACATCCGAAAGCAAATTGGCAAAAGCTTCGGCGATCTGGTACATGTCACATTTTATGAAAGGAAAGAGAAATAACATTTAATAGCTATGAAAACAACTCTGAAATAACTTTCGAGTTGCAGTTTTTTTTCATCCAACATATCATAAAATAAAGAAAAAGTTGTATATTTGCAGCTGTAATTAAAAGTTGTAGTAATTATGAGCAAGACTACGATGGGCACCAAATTGCCCAGAAAGCTGGAGCAAAAGATGCAGACGGTGGGCGAGCAAATCAAACTGGCCCGCCTAAGACGTAATCTCAGTATAGCACAAGTGGCTGAACGAGCTACCTGTTCGCCGCTGACCGTGGCGCGGATTGAAAAAGGCTCCCCCACGGTGGCTATCGGCATCTATCTGAGGGTGTTGTACGCCTTGCAGCTCGACGATGACATTCTGTTGTTGGCGCAAAAGGACGAGTTGGGTAGAGCCTTACAGGATCTTGCGCTAAAACGTCGCGAACGTGCGTCAAAGAAGGGATAGAAGGTTAAAGGGTTAGAAGGTTAGAAGAGTATGAAGACTTTATATGTTTATGCAGATTTTGATTGGCTGGACGCACCGACGCTGGTGGGCGAGTTGGGCTATGAGTCGCTTCGTGGCTCGGACAGCTATGCCTTCAAGTTTGATAACGATTGGCTTCGACAGTACGGGAGTCTTTTTCTGAGTGCCGACATCAACAACTACCCGGGACAGCAATACACCCGGCCCGGACGTGACATTTTCGGCTGTTTCAGCGATGCATTGCCCGACCGATGGGGTAAGCTCTTGCTGAACCGACGCGAACAGATTTTGGCAACAGAAGAGCGGCGACCCATAAGAAGACTATCTTCGTTCGATTATCTAATTGGTATCGACGACTTTTCGCGCATGGGTGGCTTCCGTTTTAAGATGGCACCCGATAGCGAGTTCATCAACCGATGGAGCAGCGAGAGCCATCAAGCTCGCTTGAATGGCCGAGTCGCGACAGAGGAAGACGAAGTCAACTGTGATAGCCATCTCCGCATTCCTCCATTGACCGACCTCCGTTCGTTGGTTGCCGCCAGTATGGAGATTGAGAAAAGCGAGGAACTGAACAGTTTGCCCGAAAAGAAATGGATTCAGCAGCTGGTCCATCCGGGAAGCTCATTGGGTGGCGCTCGTCCCAAAGCGGGAGTGAGAGACACCGACGGCTGTCTTTATGTGGCCAAGTTCCCTTCGCGTAACGACGATTACGATGTGTCGCTATGGGAACACCTGAGCCATCTGCTAGCAAAGAAAGCGGGAGTGATTGCCGCTGAAACGAGTGTTATTCCCTCAGGCGGCAAATACCATGCTCTGCTCTCCAAACGCTTCGACAGAACAGCTGACGGACGGAGAATCCATTTCGCCTCAGCGATGACCCTCTTGGGACTAACTGACGGAAGCGACGCTCAAACGGGCAACGGTTATCTCGACATTGTCGATTTCATCCTCCAGAATTGCTGTCAAGTGGAGGACAACCTGCGGCAGCTTTATCGTCGCGTAGCGTTCAACATCGTTATCGGCAACACTGATGACCATTTCCGCAACCACGGCTTCCTGCTCACCCCACGGGGCTGGACATTATCGCCTGCCTACGACATGAATCCCACCACCAACGAATACCAAAGCCTTCTCATCACTTCTTCATCCAACAAGTCAGACTTGAATCTCCTTTTGGAAGCCTCTGAAGAATACATGATTGGCAAGGAGGAGGCTGCCAAGATTATTAGCGAGGTAACTGATGCGGTCAAAGCTTGGCGGAGGATGGCTGCCACACTTGGAATCGCGAAGCGTGAGATGGAGTTGTTTGAAAACACTATTAAAACAGGCTGTAATTTGTATAAAAAGGAAAAGTCATGATATCAGAGAAGATACCCTCACAAGATACCTGTAAAGTATTTATGTGGGTCATTTCATGGCGCAATCACACATTATCAAAAAAATTTGTATTTTTGCACATTATTGGACAATGATTCAACTGTATTAAAATGAACAATCAAGACTTTTGGCATAGCATCCATTCAATTATTGACGAGGGTTTCACTGCCAACGGTCTATCTAAACTAGAGTCGTATGCAGAACAATTCATTACACAACGGCTTATATATAAACGATTTTCATCGGCAGAACAGTATGGCTGCTCAATGGGAGGTTCTACGCATGTCATTGCATCCCTACTCGCGGGAGCAAATGCTGCAGCAGATAGAGGAATTTCGCAGGAACTCACTTTCAAAGAGGAAAGCGAACTCGGAAAGACGCAAGAGTCTTTGATAGAAAGTTGGGCAAGAAAAGTGAACTGTTGGTATGACAATGCCGACGAAACCCTTACCCTTGAGTTGGGGGAGCAATTGGCCGAAGGTGGTGAGGCACATGTGTATCAACATGGGTATAATCTTATCAAAGCGATAGGGCTGGACTATTACCATCCAACCTATTCTTGCTGTGGATCGCATCAGCCTTCATAATACGTTTTTCCCTGAAACCAGGTTGGCGGTAGTTGGATTTGGACGCTTCCGTGATGGAACTTTTCATATCATTGTGGAGCAACCCTATATCCAAGGTTCGCAAATGACGGATGAAGAAATTGCCTTGTTTGCTGAAAACATCGGATTCAAACTTATCAATCCAAGAAATTGGACTTTTACCACTCCTGAAATCTATTTGAGCGACCTCCACGATGAAAATGTGATACGCTCAAAAGAAGGAAACATTTTCGTGGTGGATTGCGATATACGTATCAATACTCCAAACCTTCGTTGCGGAGGGGTTCGTGGCCTCGCGACAGAGGTAGAGATATAATAGGATGATGGAAAACTACCAACAAAAGAACCGTAAAAATGCAATATTGCTAAGCCTATTGCTTGCATTGATCTTTGCATACCCAACACTTATGGCTGCAAGCGATGTGGTTATAGATGGCTCTGTCCAGTGGACTTCTTTGATACTGACTTTGTTATTTGGTATATGGGTGCTTCTACCGTTTGCGGTTATTTTGTTTTACAAGGGTGATGAGACTAAACAACGAGATGAAAAAAACAAGCAGAAATTTTCACGAATACTAATAATTGTCGGATCTATCGTTTGGGGTGTGGTGTTCTTTGGTTTTGGCCTATTTGCACTCACTAATTATTTTGGTCATAAGGATATCAAATATGAAGATCTCCATCGTATCGACGGTACTATATCAAAGGTTGCCATAGAGAGTGTCAAATCTCGAAAAACCTACACCAGTGTATTGCTGATAGAATACCCACAATATCGATTTTATATACCCTTCGTTGATAAAACCTTGAAGAGTGAATCATCTATTACACTATATGTTTCTGTTCGTGATTATCAGCGAGTCATAGAAAAAAACGCACTTACAAACAAGCAGCTCCATACACAAGATCAATACGCCCCATTTGTAGTTGCATACGAATCCGACAACTCCTGTGTTACCTTATCTGACTATAATGAGTGGTCTCGAACGAATTCGAAATGGGGTTTATATGTAGGAATTGTATGCATCCTATTCGGAATTGGTGGGGAAATCTGGATCTTCCGGCGGAAAGGGGAAAGAGAACAAACACCTCAGGCATAGAGCGGCGATCTATTTAAGGGGTGAAAATCGCGGGGTTGACCCAGGGTGGTGTTAATGGCACTGCGTGCGTGATGCCTCTCCGAGGCTGTGAGCCTTCCAATCATTCGTTTCTGACAGCCGCGTCGAACTTTTTTGTATTTTTGCCATTTAAATAATCGCCTTGTGTTCATCAGAAAAGTTTGAAGAAAGCATAATCAATGGCCAATATCGTAACAAGTCTTAGGATTGTCTGCAGCTTAAATGATTTGTGTTTTATTATTAATGTAACGAAGGGCGTACGGTGGCCACCAAAGCCTGGATCTTAAAAACTTAAACTATGTTTACCGTAAAAAGCAACATACATCAATTCGACAACTTCGAGCAGTTTGCCCGTGAGTTCCAGTTGGACTCCGATGACTTGGTCATCACCCAGTCGTTTATCTATGAGCCCTACATCAAGAAGCTCTCCCTGCCCTGTCACTTTGTGATGCAAGAGAAGTATGGTCTCGGCGAACCGAGTGACGAGATGATTCAGAGCATTATGAACGACCTCTCTGGATGTCGTTACGACCGCATCGTTGCGGTGGGAGGCGGCACTGTCATCGACATTGCAAAACTCTTTGCATTAGGCATCCTGCCGAACGTTACCGATGCTTTTGAGCGCAAAATCCCCATCGTGAAGAGGAAGCGGCTTGTCGTCGTGCCCACCACATGTGGCACTGGAAGCGAAGTGACCAACATCTCCATCGCCGAGCTCAAGCAGCGTCACACCAAGCTCGGACTGGCCGACAACGCTATTCTGGCCGACGATGCGGTGCTTATCCCGGAACTTTTGACTTCGCTGCCGTTCAAGCCTTACGCTTTCAGTGCCATTGATGCCTTGATTCATGCCACCGAGAGTTTCCTCTCGCCTAAGGCGACTCCCTACAGCCGACTCTTTTCTGTGGAGGCCATTCGCCTTATTCTGCCCGTCTTTAAGGGCATCGCCGAGCAGGGACCCGACTATCGTCTGGGGCAGCTCGAACCTATGCTGCGCGCCAGCAACTATGCCGGCATCGCCTTCGGCAACGCAGGCTGTGCCGCCGTCCACGCCTTGAGCTATCCGCTGGGAGGCAACTACCACGTGCCGCATGGCGAAAGCAACTACCAATTCTTCACCCATATCCTCAATATCTATGCGCGGAAAAACGCTTCGGGAGCCATCAAGGAACTCAATGAACTGTATGCCTCGTTGCTGGGTTGCGCGTCGGAACCCGAGGATCTCTATGCCGCTGTTGACAAGGTGCTCTCCTGCATGGTACCCAAACGCTCGCTGCGTGAGTACGGCATGAAGGCAGAGGAATGTGAGACGTTCGCCGACAGCGTGCTGGCCTCCCAGCAGCGTCTGCTGAATAACAACTACGTGAGTCTCTGCCGTGAGGAAATAGTGGAAGTGTACAAGGCTCTGTATTGAATGTTTGTCTGTGTTTATTGTTTCTGTTCAATCAACATCCGCCGTCCGCAAGGATGGCAGCCGTTTTCAAATCCAGTCGGGGCGTTTTTTTATATTGGCTCTACCCAATCACAAGCACTGTCCGTTTTTTTATGCCACACACCATTGCTGTCGGCATACACGTCTTCGCTGCAAATATCAATTGGGTTGCAGGTGAACTTTATGTAGTTGCTGCCGTCATCCGCTGTTTCGACAAATATGAAAATATCGCCTTCCTCAGTAAGGAATACTACTTGTTGATTTCCATTGTAGATTTTGGTGTCGAGATCCACCACGTCGTACTTCATGCCTTTACTCTCCAAATAATCCACCGCTTCGCTGAAATAATACGCTCTGTCGTCGTAGACGATAAACCTGTCTTCACCCAACTCAATGCTGTCCTTTTCAAAATCCGGACGGTACTTGATGTAAACCACCTGCACTGAGTTAGGCGTTTTCAAATCCTTGAAGTGGTATTCTTTAGCACTGCTGACAGTTGTTGTGTCGTTTTGTTGTTCGCTGTCGATGCTTGTCCCGCTCTTGCAGGCGGTCATCATTCCGAGGGCGCACACCATCGCGCCGAGTAAAAAGAGTTTCTTCATATTCATTATGTCACTATCAGAAAATAAACGGTAAGACTTAATATGGTAGCGAAAGATAGGATATGGGCAATAATCATACATTTTGAGAAAATACCGCCTTCTCTATAATGTGTTTTTATATCTTGTAACCATGTGAAATCAAATTTTATGCGACAATAAAGATCTGCTACCAAATAAATGACAACAGCGGGTACTATACAATTCCATATATTCAGGACTGTGTCCATTAAGCTCGTCGTTTTATAAATTAACGTCACATAACAGCTGTTATTGCCTGCTCGGCAACAACGCTGCAAAAATACAACAATTCTAACTATAGGATACAGAAAAGTCAAAAGGTTGCAGCTTGTCATTGTCAAACGGCAGGCCTGAGGGTCTGCCGTTTTTTTTGTTCCAAACGGAACTTTTCTTCTTTTTTTTGCGAAAAATAGACTATTAACATTTAAATATAATTGATTGTCAATATTTTATATTTCCTAAAAAATGTTAATTTTGCAGCGGTTATTAAAAATGTTATCGTATGAAGATATTATTTGTCGTAAACAACTTTTTCTGCGAAGGCAATGGACTTGACGAATCGGCAAGACGAACCGTGAAGGCATTGCGTGAGGCAGGACAGGAAGTTCGTGTTCTTTCAGGCAAAAACCTGGAAGATCCCAATGGTGAGAAAGCGGATTATGAGATGGAAAATTTCGATTTCCCCTTCGTACAGCCAATGCTTTCGTCATTCGGCTACCATTTTGCCAAGTGGAAGGGACCACAAATTGAGGAAGCGGTTCGCTGGGCGGACGTCATCCACATGGAAGAGACCTTCTTTCTCCACCGTGCCGCCATGAAATGGGCATTAAAGCTGGGCAAGCCCCTTGTGGGCACCTACCACGTGCATCCAGAGAACATCATCTTCAACACCCTGGGGTTCCGTGGCGGTTTTCTGACGTGTCAACTTATCTTGCGTCATTGGTGTCACGCTTTCTACCGTCATTACAAATATATACAATGTCCTACGGAGAATGTCCGTGAACGCTTGGTCCGCCACCGCGTCAAAGCGCATTGTTTCACCCTCTCCAATGGCGTGATTCCGGATAAATGTATCCGTCTGATCACTCCCCCGGAGAACTACTATGACGAGAATCGTCCACTCGACCTGATTTACATCGGTCGCACGGCTGTGGAGAAAGACCAACCAACGTTATATAAGGCCATACGTCTCAGCAAGTATGCGAAACGTATTCGCCTGCACATCGCAGGCCGTGGTCCTAAACTGGAACAATACACCCGTATGGCCGAAAAACTATACGAAGACGGTGTGGTCAGTTACAAGCCGACCATTGGCTACTACAATCGCGATCAGCTGCGCCACTTGGCTGCCAATGCTGACTTGGCCGTACATTGCGCCTACATTGAAGTGGAAGGCATGAGCATCACAGAGGCCCTGCAGCAGGCCGTTGTGCCCGTAATCGCCACCGCGCGCTACTCCGGCACTTCGGCGTATGCCCTGGATGAGCGCAGCAAATTTCCATCAAAAAATGCGAAAGCGCTTGCTGAACGTATCGACTACTGGTTCGACCACCCGAAAGAGCGTTGGGAGATGGGCTTTAAATATGCCGAATCGATGAACAACTACGACATCAACAAGGTGGTTGCAAAAAGACTTATTGAAATGTACGAGGCTGCGATTCGGAAATAATTACATGTAGCGGGCTACTCTATTTTCCAATTCGATTCAAGCTGTCAAGTCGTGCATTGAGGGCTTCAAAAGCTAAAAAAATTGATTTTCCACCCGCCTATCCTCAATAATGGGGGTGTCTGAAAAGCAGAATCGTCACAAATGAGGATGTCAGGCTAAGGGCATTTTTACTATTTTTGCCACATCAAAATAGCTATAACATGCCCCTTAAGAAAATTACATTCTCAAAAGATAGCAAACTGGCTGAACTGATGGCGGAAGACCGTCGGCTGTTGCTGCTTTTGTCACGTTTCGGCATCGGATTAGGTTTTGGCGACCGCAATGTGGATCAGGTGTGCCAGATGAATCAGGTCAATGTCAATCTCTTCCTGATGATATGCGAAATATACTCCAACGGAGATTTCAGACCGGCAAAGGAAGAACTCCAAAAAATCGACTTGAGCGACCTTCTCTCTTACTTGAAGGCTTCGCACCGGTATTATCTTGACGAACGTTTCCCGCACATCGAGGAGCATCTGCAAAATATCATCAAAGCCTGCGGACAGAAATACGGTCCCATGCTCAGCCATTTTTACGATGAATACAAGCAGGAGGTGATGCGGCATATACAATATTATGAGGAAGAAGTTGTGTTCCCTTACATCGAGGCTTTGCTCAATGGACAGCACAGCGATTCATACAAAATCAATGAATTTGAGCACAATCACACCAATATCCAGGATACCCTCGATGACATGATGAATATTCTTCTGAAATATCTGCCCGGTGACATTCTGCCGAAAGAACGCATCGAGATTTCGCTTGACATCATGGACTTGAGCGACGACCTCAACCGCCATTCACTCATCGAGGACCGCATCCTCATCCCCTACGTTGAATTACTTGAAAACGCTTAGCCATGAGAAACCGTGTTATCATTTGTTCGTCTTTTGAAATGGTCTCCATTGGCTTGGCTGAGATAATTGGTAGCTTAGCGCAGTTCGATGTGGTATCTTGCCTCGATAGCCCCGAGTACCTCTCCGAGAAAATCATGACCACCAGTGCCAACATGGTCATCATCGACCCTTCGGTATTGGGGTACCAGAACAAGGATTTCATCTTTCAGTTCAAGAAAAAACACCCGCATGTCACGCTCATCGCTTTGGTGACCACCAGCCTCGACCATTCGTGGCTGGTGCCTTATTGCGGTGTTATCGAAATCCAAGACACCCGTTCAAAAATCATCGACAAGATGAGTGAATTTGTCAAAAATGACAAGCAGAAAAAAAACGAGGATGTGGAACTCTCGAAACGGGAGACTGATGTGCTGATTGCCATAGCCAAAGGCATGATGAACAAGGAGATAGCCGACCAGATGAACCTCTCGGTCCATACGGTCATCTCCCACAGGAAAAACATCACCCGGAAAACGGGCATCAAATCCGTCTCCGGCCTGACCGTTTATGCCTTGCTCAACAATTTGATTGACGAAAACGAATTAATATAAATCTTGTAAACAATGGAATTGACATTGAATCTGCCTCCATTTAGTAATTTTGGTTAATGTTGTTATCGGAATCGGCGCCGACATCACGCCAGCCTGTAGCGAGATGTCCGGCGCCCACTGTCCGGAGGAGAGAAGCGGAATCGCCAAAAGTGAGGAGTCATACATCAAAAGAAGTATTTTTGTAAACTCATAACTCATCATTTCCATGGAACATATTCATAAAGAACATCATCAAAACCAAGAGCACCATCACCAGCATCATCATCACCATCATGCCGCGCCGACACAGTCGCTGAACGGCATCTTCATCCTGTCCATCATTCTCAACGGACTTTTTGTGCTGATTGAAGCAGGTGTAGGGCTCTGGCAAGATTCACTGTCGTTGCTCAGCGACGCGGGGCACAACCTCAGCGACGTGTTCAGCCTCTTGCTTGTACTCATCGCCTTCCGCTTAGCCAAAGCGCAGCGGAACGAGCGTTTTACTTACGGATACCGCAAGTCCACCATCCTCATCTCATTGCTGAATGCCGTCATCCTGCTGGTAGCGGTGGGAGCTATCGTAATCGAGAGCATCCACAAATTCAGCGAACCCACCGAGGTAAACGGCATTGCCGTATCATGGACCGCGGGGGTGGGCATCCTCATCAACGGAGCGACGGCATTGTTGCTCATGCGAGGGCAAAAGAGCGACCTTAACGTGCGTGGCGCCTTCCTCCACATGGCAGCCGACACACTGGTATCCATCGGTGTGGTCATCAGCGGCATCATCATTTATTACACCGGCTGGACCATTATCGACCCCATTGTGTCGCTCATCATTGCTGCCGTCATCCTCGTCTCCACCTGGAAACTGCTTTCCGACAGTCTGAGACTTGCTGTGGACGGCATTCCCGACGGGGTTGAGTTACAGGAAATCAAGCAGCTGATTGTCGCCGAAGAGCATGTAAGAGGAACGCACCATATCCATGTGTGGGCCATCAGCACCACCGAGACCGCCCTCACAGCCCATGTGGTCATTGACAACCTCAGTTACTGGCCGCAGGTTTCGGAGCAGCTCAAGCACACTCTTGCCGAGCATGGCATCACCCACGCCACCCTGGAGCCCGAAACCGTAGAGCATCAGTGCCAAGATAAGGAGTGTTAAATCAAGCTTGATAATGCTGAGGGGCAAAGCGTTTACCTTTGCAAACACATCGATGATAATACTGACGCGGTTATTGACAGCAGCGTCATCTCTGACAAAACAGCTGTGCTGACCGCCCCCAACGACAACCCGCAAACGCTCTATATCATCAAATTCAACAAGAACGACCACTGTGGAATCTACACCTTCTTCACCGAAAACCAAAACACAACGATTACAGGCAACCGCGATGACATGCCGCATTGGACCGTTAAAGGCTGTCCTACCATGGACATTTTAATGGCTCACCATGAAGAGTCAATGAAGTTGTATGAAGAGCCTATTATGGCTGCCTATATGGAGCTTGAGGAGGCTGGATTGGCAGGAGATACGGTAAAGTTTGCTGAAACCAACGACCAAGTTCAACTTCTCATCAAAGAGTATTTCAATCATGAGGCAGATTTCATTAGAAATCACGCAGATAGTTACCTCGGGCACTATATGCTCGACGACATGAAAGAAGATCTTGATTTTGAACTTGTAAAAGAGTTAGCTGCCGGCCTCAGCAACCTTACGGCGTTCCAACTCATAAGATCCTATTGGAAGGAGAATTACGAACTCTATTGAACAAAGAATTCATCGAAGTAAATACCTTACACCACCAGGCTGCCAAAGATCTCGGTGGTAATTTGACAGCGATGGCTGTCGCTCCCGATGGCATTATAGAAGCAGTCCAAATACCGGACAAGCATTTTGTATGGGCTGTTCAATGGCATCCTGAATACATGTTCAGAACAGACCCTGCCAGTTTGGCTATATTCTCATGTTTCGTCAAGCATTGTAAATAAGTATGCTATTTCCCATCGGAGGTTGTTTTTTACGTGTGCCGTTTGAACGTTTTTTTTCTTGGCCATTGTTATTGTTTGATTGGATGCACCAGCAGTTCGGTCATTCCGTATATAGCCATATAGCTTGCTATTGAGCCGAGACCCATACTGGCCCGTCGTTCGTCGAGGTGCTCAATGTCCTCGATAGGGTCGAATGCAGTGATGCCGTCAATTGTTGTCAGCTGCGTGCCGTACAGTTGCGGTTTGCCCTGATGTACCAAATCGCGGTCGGTCATATAGGCAATCCAGATGAGGTCAAAGTTGCCATTGTCTGCTGCCGGTTTGGCGTGCTCCAAGAACCAATGCAGAAACTCCGGCTCTGAATGTTGCGCCAACAATGATGCATCGTTCACTCCTTGGTGGCCAACATTGTCGTAGGTCGGAAAACCATATTGGTCAATGAGTTCCTGTAGTCGAACGATGTTCAATGAGTCAGTCTTTTGAATCTCTCGTCTCAGACTGTCAGGCCATGTGCCATCTTTGGGCAACAGGTGACGTAGCCGCTGGTCTTCATCGCACATTGTCTTAAGTTGTTCACGATAGGTTTCGTTCAGATTTTCACGACCAATATCCTCTCTGTCGACTATATCGTGGACAATTTTGCCGTCGTTATAGTCACCGTTGTCAATAGCCGCCAGAGCCTCTTTGAAATACCATTGCTTGAACTCCTTCGACATATACTGCGCAATATATGTTGCAAAGTCGTTGCACAGGGGACCGACCCTTGTCAAAGTAGGGAAACCGCGTTCCGCTATAAGTTGCTTGAGTTCAGCTTCGTTGCGTGTTTCCACTTCGCGGAGTGCAGTCTTCAGGGAATCCTCATTCTGACTGCCATTGCCCACTATATTTCTCAGCGCCTGTTCGGCCCGTTTCATTTCCAGTAGGCGGTTCTGATAGACGGTATCTTGATAGCCACGAGGCGACACAATGGCCACCAATTCATCCCAATAGTCCAACGAATCAACACCATAGTCGGCAGCCTCTCGCTCCAAATATTTCATATCGAACCATTTGCTGTTGGCTGCACGGAACATCACTCTTTTCTCAGCCTCGCTGCCAGGATTGTATGCATGCGTCAGCCACATAAAATACATTATCGACATATAGTCGGCGGAAGTGATGCTGTAGACGGAATCCATCAGACAATACGTGTTGTAGGCGGTCTTATATTCCTGCCGATTGAGTGCATCCATTGCCGAGGACTGCAGATTGTCGTAGGATGGGATGCCTGACTGCACTTCTTGCGCCGACACAACTAAACAAGCGGCGAAGGTGAGTGCCGCCATAAGGATGATTCTCTTGCTTGTTTTCATATTGAATGATGTTTTAATTGTCTTGGTTGATTGATTTATTAACCCACTTCTACTCTATTAGTCGCCCCAAAAGTCGATTTCGTTACATTGAAAATGATTTTTTTCAATTAGTTTGTAAGTGATTGATGTTTAATGGACTTCGCACAAAAAGAACCCGTTGATGAATGATTAACCTTAAGATCGTAGCCTTCGGGCTGCGATTTTTTTCGTATCTTTGCCACAGATTATCAAGACGACTAAATGAGAAGTTAACCACAAAAATCATATCATCATGAAGAAAATGATTCTGGTGCTCGCTGCCACCCTCATCTGCGGCGCATGTTTTTTCACCTCCTGCAAGAAAGAAAAAGACAAAGACAACACAGACCTCAATCTCAAAGAGAATATTATCGGGACGTGGATAACGGCCGACAAGAACGGACAGCCCATGCCAACCAACGAGAAACTTGTCTACACCTTTGTCTCCACCACTAAAGCTTTGGTGAGCGCATCGCTCACCCATCCGGAAATTGGCTCTCACTGGAGCGACCAATATGAAGCCAATATTACTATCAGCGACAACAAGGTGACCATTAACATGAACCTTGACGAGCATACGACGGCGGAGGAGGAGTACACCGTCACAGCCATCAACGGCTCGGAGTTCACCGCAAATCACAAGGTGACCATAATGGTTGACGGCAACGTCTTGCTTTCCGATGAAAATGTCCTTCGCCTCGTCAAGCAGACCGTCTACTACAAACAGGACATCCTCGGCACCTGGGAAGGACATTGCACCAGCACAGGCTCGGTGTTCGACGACGGACAGGAACACCGCTGGAAATATAAGGCCGACGGCACCTATGTTTATTTTGTGAAGGACGGCGACAACTGGATATCCGGCGACAACACGCTGAACGAATACTTCGTGGACGGCACGCTGCTCTGCACCCGCTGGATTGACAATGGCGTGGAAAACCGCGAGTGGTGGGAAATCAGCATCAAGGACAACCAGATGCATTGGACGGCCACCCGCCAAAACGACGACGGCAGCACCTTCACCGCTACCTTCGAGATGGAGAAGATCAAATAAACAGTGTTGTTTACAGATTATAAATTTTCTATAATAGATTTTCTATAATGGATTTTTTTGTATCTTTGCCGAAAAAAATGAAGTGCAATGACAAATCCGTTTTTCATCACAGGCATTATCCCGGAACCCTATTTCTGCGACCGTGAGAAAGAAACGCAGCAGCTTGTCCGCATCATTGAGAACAAAGCCCACATCCTGCTGACCTCGGCAAGGAGAATGGGAAAGACCCAGCTGATCTACCATGTGTACGAACAACCCGCCATCAAATCAGACTTTCTCACCTTCTATGTAGATATTTTCCCCACCACAAGCCTGCACGAGATGGTGCTCTTTCTCAGTAAGGAAATCTATTCCAACCTGGTACCAAAAGGAAAGAAAGCCCTGAATTTCTTCCTCAGCACCATCAAGTCGCTGACAGGCAGTCTAGGCTATGACCCCGTAACGGGTATGCCCTCGTTCGATGTCAAATTAGGCGACATCCACAATCCGGAACTCACTCTCCAGGAAATCTTCGGTTATCTGGAAAAGGCAGACAAACCTTGCATCTTCGCCATCGATGAGTTTCAGCAGATCACCCATTATCCCGAGAAGAACGTGGAAGCGCTGCTCCGCACTTATATCCAACGCATGAACAACTGCCTGTTCATCTTCGCCGGCAGCAACAGGCATATCCTCGAAAGCATGTTCAACTCCACCGCAAGGCCCTTCTACAACAGCACGGAGCAATTCCATCTGGAGCGAATATCCAAGGAGGTCTACACAAGTTTTGCCCTTCAACAAACCACCGATGCAGGCAAGAGTCTCACTCCCGAGGCTGCAAGCCTCGCTTACGACCTGTTTGAGGGTCACACCTATTACGTCCACCATATCCTTCACAATGCCTTTGCCAACGCGGTTCCGCAAAAGGCGATGGATGAGGAAGACATCAGGAAAGCCTTGGATGAAGTGCTGGATACACGGAGCCGTTCCTTCTCAAACATCATGAACAAGCTTAACTTCAAGCAAAAGGAGACGCTTGTCGCCATTGCCAAAGAAGGCAAAGCCAGCGGCGTGACTTCGGTGGCTTTTGTCAAGAAGCACGCTCTTTCGTCGGCCAGTTCGGTACAATACGCCATAACCACCCTGTTGGAGGGCCAACTGCTGACTTACGAGGATGACGGAAAGACGAAAGTCTATTCTGTTGCCGACCGCTTTTTAGGATATTGGATTAGGAAAAACTACTAAATAATTACCAAGGTGAATAACAGATCTTTTTCAAGCAGGTTGAGTTGGAGAATCATCGGCATCGTTTCGGTGGTCTTCTTAGCCTCTTTCATCATTGTCGGGCTTGCTTCCGAATATATCATCACCCATGAAAACGCCAGCGCTGTCTCGTGGGTGCTGGCCCTGTGCCTGCTGGCAGTGGGCTTGGTGGGATTGATTATCATTTTTTTCATGTGCCGCCGTGAGATACGTCGGATGACACGCCCTGTCACGGAACTCTCGGTGTCGGCGCTGAATATGGCCAAGGGCAATTTCAAGGCCAAGCTGCCGGAAATCAACAGCAAGGATGAGATGCTACGCCTGCACGACAGCTTCGTTTATTTGCAAAACTCCATCTCGGACTACATCGGACAGCTCAAAACCACCAAAAGCGACAAGGAACGCATGGAGTCGGAACTCAACGTGGCACGCACCATCCAAATGGGGATGCTGAACACCGACTTTCCCCCACAGCTCCACGCATTGCTGAAACCTGCCAAGGAGGTGGGCGGCGACCTCTACGATTTCATCCGCAAAGGCGATGTGCTCCATTTCGCCGTCGGCGATGTCAGCGGCAAAGGTGTTCCAGCCTCGCTGGTGATGGCGATTACCCGGGCCTTGCTCCATTTTGTGACCACCCTCGACCTGCCATTGAACCAGTCGGTGAGTCGCATTAACAACAGCATTGCGGATGGCAACAGCAACGACATGTTCGTCACCCTTTTCGTCGCACGCATCAATTTGAAGACGCTCCGGATGGACTATTGCAATGCCGGTCACAACCCACCAATTGTCATTCTGCCCGACGGTACCACCCATCTCCTCCCGGTCAAAAGCAACTTGGCGGCTGGACTATTGGAACAGTTCCCTTACGAAGCCGAACACATTGACCTTGAACCGGGCACCCGCCTCGTGACATACACCGACGGCGTCACGGAAGCAGAGAATGACCGCCTGGAGCAATACGGAGAAGAGCGGCTGATGGAGAAAATACAGCAGCTTGAGGCCGATATGGACGAAGAATCCGTCGTCAACCACATCTATCAGTCCGTAACAGCTTTCACCGCAGGCCACCCGCAAAACGACGACATCACCATAATGAGCTTAAAAGTATGAAATACATCTATATTATCAACGGGCGGGCCGACAAGGCAGCGCAATACCAAGACTTCTTTCAGCAGCTGAAAGAAAATCCTCACCTCCACGAGGTGTATACCACCCTGGGCGAAGGCGATGCGACGCGCTATGTGCGCCTCTACTGCGACCTGCATCCAGAGGAGGAGGTCTGTTTTGTGGCCTGCGGTGGCAACGGCATCATCAACGGAGTCGCTTCAGGCTTGGTAGGCTATGCGTATGCTAATTTTGAATTACAAAATTCGAATGATGGGGTTCAAAATTCAGAATTCAAAATTCAAAATTATGCTTCCAACAAGACCATGGCCATCCTCTATTTCGGCGGCACCACCAACGATATTATCATCAACTTCCCCGGGCGTGACTTCCGCAGCGTGAAGGATATGCTCAACGGCACGGTGACCCCGACCGACATCATCCAGGTCAACGACAGCTACTGCCTCAACGTCTGCAACATCGGCTTCAACTCCAAGGTCGCCTCCCGCGCCAACGAGCTCGTCGCCAAGGGCAAGTCAGCACACCAAGCCTACACGAGGGGCGTGATAAATGCTATCCTTACCAGCCGTTTCAACCGCATTAAGGTTACTGTGGACGGAAAACGCATTGCCAGAGGCCCAATGGTACTTTGCACATTCGCCAATGGACGGCGTGTGGGAGGCGAATTCAACTGCGCACCAAATGCCAAGGTGGACGATGGCCTGATGGATGTGTGCTATTTCCGCGTCATGAGCCTTCTGCGGTTCCTGACGCTGATTTCTCTATACCGCAGCGGCCGGCATATCGGCAGCCGCGCAGGGAGGAACAAAGTCCTCTACCGGCAAGCTCGCGAGGTGGTCATCAGCAGCAAAGACCTTATCGACATCTATATCGACGGCGAGCAGCTTCCTGGCTCCCAGTTCCACCTCAAGATACTGCCCGGAGCGCTCCCCCTTCGACTGCCTAAAAAAAGTTAACTCGTTATAATCCAATGAAAAATAAATCTAACAAATAATGTCGTTTTCGACGACAGCGCAAAAATCAGCTTGAAATCTTCAGACTACGATTATTCCGTATCTTTGCCATTCAAAAACCAAGTAAACAAAGAATTGAGCATTAAAATCAAAACAATATCTCAATGAAGAAACTTTTCATGGTGCTCGCCGCCACCGTTATCTGCGGCGCATGCCTTTTTACCTCTTGCAAGAAGGACAAAGTCAACACAGACCTCAACCTCAAAGAGAATATTATCGGGAAGTGGATGCCGGCGGACATCGACGGCCAGCCGGTGCTGACCGACAAGAAGTCCGTATACACCTTCGTCTCCTCCACCAAGGCATATATGAGCGTCTCGACCAACCCGCAGCAAGGCGAGGGAACCGTTTGGAACGACCAGAAGGAACTTGATGTCGCCATCAGTGGCAACACAATGACCCTCACCAACCACTCTGACGAGCATACCACTATGGTTGAGGAGTTCACCGTCACCGCCATCAACGGCTCGGAGTTCACGGCCAACCATAAACTGACCGTGAAGGTTGACGGTTCCGTGGTGCTTTCCAACGAAGGTGTCATCCGCTTTGTCAAAACCTCCGCCGACTACTCAGCCGCCATACTCGGCACTTGGGAATGTCTCGAAATCACTGGCGGTGAGACCAACAACGACGACAACGCCCGTCTCGAGTTCCTCTCCGACGGCACTTACAACTTCTACCGCCTCAACGACACTGGCCAGTGGGAGGTCGTGACCAACCGCGAGTTCCAGAACTACTTTGTCGATGGCACCTTGCTGGCCACCCGATGGAAGAACGCCGGCGAGGACGAGCTCCGCGAGTGGTGGGAGGTTGCCTCCCTCGCCAACGGCCAAATGCAGTGGACGGCCCTCCGCCAAAACCCCGACGGCACCACCTTCCAGCAGGGCGTGAAGTGGGTGAAAGTGAATTGACAAAGTCGCAAACCGCAAATCTCATTCCGCAATTCCAGCAAAAAGCTCGGAATTGCGGATTTTTTTGTACTTTTGCAGCATGATACTTAACCCTATGGTAATATGAACGAAACTATAATCAACTTGAACGACTATGAGCCATCCGGCGCCGGTGCCCTTGGCGAGAGCTACATCAGCAAAAGCAATCCAAACATCCTGCTTAAACTTTATTCCCGTGAGCGGGAACAAATGGGTTATGACGAATATGAGCGGGCCTGCAAGGTGTACAAAATCGGGGTACCCTGCCCTGCCCCTGGCGAGCTGGTGCGCACCGAAGAGGGACTTCTCGGCATCCAGTTTCACCGCATTATGGGCAAGAAGTCATACGCCCGTGCCTTGAGTGAGCATCCCGAACGGTTGGAAGCGTATGCCGCCCGCTTCGCCGAAGAGTGCAAGAAGCTGCACTCCATCCGTCCCGAGCCGGGAGTTTTCCCCACCGCCAAGGAACAGTGCCTGTCGCACATCCGCCTCGACAAGTTTCTCTCCGATGAAGAAAAAGCGGGGCTGGAACGCTACGTCAACAATCTTCCAGACACCGACACAGCTCTTCACGGCGACCTGCACTACGGCAATATCATCTTCACCGAAGATGGAAAGCAATATTTCATCGACCTCGGTGACTTCTGCACGGGCAGTCCGCTTTTCGACCTGGCTATCGTTTACAGGCAGACGTGTCTTATGCCAGAACCCTTTATCAAGGAAAACTATCACATCGATGCAGCTACGGCGAAAGCTTTCTGGCACGCCTTTGTGCCGCAATATTTTGGTCCCGATGCCCGCATCGAAGAGGTGGAGGCGATGCTGGAGCCCTACAACACGCTACGCTCTCTCGCCCTCGAACATTCCATTGGCAAATATCGTCCCGCCATCCGTCCCGCCCTGCGGGAAATGATTGAAGGCAGCTCGAAATAAACAAGTGTTCAATGTAATTCTCAAGAAAATTAATCAGAAATGAGAAAAAATATACCTTGGATGCTCGCCGCCATCCTCACCATCTGCGGCTGTTTTTTGTTGACCGGCTGCTCCGGCCCAAAATGGAGCGTGTCTGAAAGTTTTTACAACAATCTCATA
This sequence comes from Bacteroidales bacterium, assembly GCA_017964255.1. GTDB lineage: Bacteria > Bacteroidota > Bacteroidia > Bacteroidales > WCHB1-69 > RUG11690. The sequence goes on from JAGCSI010000030.1 coordinate 47,018, forward strand.
ACCGAGGATCGTTACAGGATGATTCTCGATGGCTTGCAGGTAACCCTCATCATCACCTTTTGCGCAGCCATACTGGGCACCCTGCTGGGCGGTTTGGTGTGCTGGATGCGTATGAACCGTCGGTCCTGGCTACAAAAAGTGGCCAAGGTCTATATCGACATCATGCGCGGCACCCCCGTGCTGGTGCTGCTCATGTTGATGTATTATGTGGTGTTGGCACCGATGAAAGCCACGGGTATCGTGGTAGCCATCATCACCTTTGCCATGAACATGGCGGCCTACGTCAGCGAAATGCTCAGAACCGCCATTCAGGGCATAGACCGCGGACAGACAGAGGCGGGCCTTGCCTTGGGGTACACGCGTCGGCAGACGTTTGTCAGAATTGTGCTGCCGCAGGTAATCAAGTCTGTGATGCCCGTCTATCAGGGCGAGGTGATCAGCCTGCTGAAGGGCACCAGCGTCGTGGGCTACATCGCCGTGGCCGACATGACCAGGGCCTCCGATCTTATCCGCTCACGCACTTTCGACGCCTTCTTCCCCCTTATCGTGACGGCCATCATCTATTTCCTCATGGCGTGGCTCATCGGGCTGTTGCTGACTTCGCTGGTACAGCGCAAGCGCATGAAAGCCATCGTGGCGGCTTTGGCGTTGGCAATAGGCGCAACAGTGTGCTACGTTCCGGCAATAACCAGTTCCGACAACACCAAGACCGAAGTGGTAGCGGACACTCCTGATGTATTCAAGTCACTTTCCGGCAAGCGTGTCGGCGTCGTCATCGGTAGCGTACAGGACATTGCCGTAAGCAACTATGCACCCGATGCCGACATTATGCGGATTACAAGTAGCGCCGACGTGTTGGCTGCGTTAGAGAACGGCAAGGTGGACGTTGCCGGTTGGGATAATCTCACGGTGTCGTTCAACAAGGAGATAGCCTCGAAGGTGGACACCGTGAACGCCTGCCTGCCAGCGACACCCATCGGAGCTTGCTTCCAGCTGGACAACATAGAGCTAAAACAGGACTTCGACAGCTTCCTGGCAGAAATACGCAACGACGGCACCTACCAGAAAATTGTTGACCGATGGAGCAATGCCGATGACCTCTCGGCGGTGGCTCGGCCTCAGAGGCACAGCACAGGTCGCACACTGCGCGTAGCCATCTACCCGGCTTATCCTCCTTTCAGTTTCATCAGTTCCGGCGAGCCCACTGGCTTGGAGATCGAACTGCTAAGCGAGTGGGCCAACCGTCGCAACTGGCAACTGGAGTTCCTCGCCATGGAATTCTCCTCACAGATTCCCGCCGTGCAGACGGGTAAGGCCGATATGGCCATGGGGGCCATCAGCATCACCGAGGAGCGACAGAAACAAGTGCTTTTCTCCGAAGGCTACCTTGTAGAACATATCGTGTTGATCACCCGTAAAGGGGAAGCAGGGATACTCACCAATCCTGCGCCGTCTTCCGAAATCGAAAAAGACACGAAAATTTGGCCGTGGGCAACTGCCATCCTTGTTATCATAATTGCTGGCGGTGCATGGCTTATTATTCGCCGTAAACACAGCACACAAGAACCATCATCTGCCAACTCTCAACCTTCAGCTCAACCCTCTGATGCGCCCATCATCAGCATCTCCCATCTGAAGAAAAGTTATGAAAACCTGGACGTTTTGCGCGACATCAATACCGATGTACATCAAGGTGAGGTCATCTCCATTATCGGTCCTTCAGGTACGGGAAAGAGCACCTTGTTGCGATGCCTGAACCTGTTGGAGCAACCCACCGGCGGCAGCATTTTCGTTGATGGAGAGGACATCCTCACCAAAGGCTATCCCGTCCATTTGATGCGCCAGAAGATGGGCATGGTATTCCAGAGTTTCAATCTCTTCCCTCACAAAACCGTGTTGGAAAACGTCATGTTGGCCCCTTGCCAGTTGCACCATGAAGAGCCTGAAAAAGCCCGCGAGGAAGGGCTGGCACTCCTGCGCAAAGTAGGATTGGCGGAGAAAGCCGATGTCTATCCTTCAAGCCTCTCCGGCGGTCAGAAACAGCGTGTGGCTATCGCCCGAGCCTTGGCCATGAAGCCCGAAATCCTCCTTTTCGATGAGCCTACCTCTGCTCTTGACCCCACAATGGTGGGCGAAGTGCTCAGCGTTATCCGCCAACTGGCTAACGAAGGAATGACCATGCTCATCGTCACCCACGAGATGAAATTCGCCCACGACGTGAGCACACGCATCTTCTTCATGTACAACGGATATATCCATGAGGACGGTTCTCCCAAGCAAGTTTTCGAGAATCCTGTCCACAGCGCCACCAAAGCCTTCATACAGCGTATCCGCAAGGAGGTGTTCGAGATTGACGGCTCCGACTTCGACTTCTTGGGTATGCAGTCGGCTATCAATGCTTTCTGTTACAAATACGGTATTACGGAGAAGCAGGAAACAGCGCAGCAGCTGACGGCCAAGATGCTCGACGACGTGATGGCCGCCTACCGTCCCATCACCGTCCGCATCACCCACAGCGAGCAATCGGGCGTCACCGCTCTTGACTTCATGGTGAAGAAGATGGAAACAACACCGTTGAGCAACGCACAGCGTAGCGAACTGTCCGGGCTGTGCCAGCAGGTAGTGGAAGAGCCTACCAAGTTAGGTTTTCGTGTGAAACTTTGCATTTAATTTCATATTTTTGCAAAAAATATACAACGCAAAATGAACAAGATTATCATTACTATCAACCGCGAATGCGGCTCAGGCGGCGGCGAGATTGCACGCCTGTTGGGAGAGAAACTTGGTTTTAAGGTCTATGGTCGCACGGTGCTTGAGGCTGTGGCTAAGCATTTTGGAATCACCCTTGAAGAAATGGACCACATCAAGGCCCAGAAGACAAACTGGTGGGACGAGTTCTGCAGCTTCTACCAACAGTTCGGCGCTGCCGGATACACGCCTGGTACCATCGCCGACCCCACTCCAAAGAGTGTATATTATACTGAAGAACGGTTTCTGCGCGAATTGGCTGAAAAGGAAAGCTGTATCATCGTGGGCCGCGCTGGATTCCATATTTTCCGCGATGACCCGAACGCATTGCACATTCTCATCATGGCCAAACGGGAGGCTCGTATCGCACGCATCGCCAGAAAGCAGAACCTCAGTGCAGAGGAAGCCGCCAAGGTGGTGGATAGCGTTGACAAGGCAAGAGACAACTTCGTGCAGACTGTTGCCGAAACCTCGCGCTACGATGCCCGCAACTATAACTTCGTGTTTGATGTAACAGGCATGGATCCTGAAAAAGTGGCATCGTTTATGGCTGATAACATCCGTAACTATGGAAACAAAATTATCACACACTGACGAACTGCTGACGCAGTATCGAAACCTGCTGCCGGTATTTGAAAAAATGGCGGAAGTAATCCCTGAGAGGCTGAAAGACTTCTTCGAGGAAGCGGGCATCATCGTGGCTGCCGTGGAACATCGTGTGAAGACGGAAAGCTCCCTGACCGGAAAACTTCAACTTAAAGGAGAAAAATACCAAAGCATTTACGACATCACCGATGTGGTAGGCATCCGCGTGATATCCTTCTATAACGACGATGTGGATAAAGTAGCCTCCGTCTTGGAGCGTCTGTTCGAAATTGACTGGGAAAACTCCATCGACAAGCGCAAGGCGCATGAGATTGACAGTTTCGGCTATCTTTCCCTGCATTACATCTGCCGCATCCCCGAGTCGGCCTATTCCGTCCCTGGGCATCCCGAGTTGAACAAGATTCGTTTTGAAGTGCAGATGCGCACCGTTCTGCAGCACGCCTGGGCCAACATGAACCACGACACGGGCTATAAGAGCGGGGTGGAGATTCCCAACGTATATAAGCGCAACCTGAGTCGCCTGGCAGGAATGCTGGAGCTGGTGGACGATGAGTTCAGCCGCATCCGTCAGGAGCTCGCCGACTATCGCCGTCAGGTGCAGAAACTGGTGGCATCGGGCAACTTGGACGAGGTACCACTCGACGGCGACTCTTTCAAAAGCTATCTCCAAATTGGCCCCTTTGATGCATTGATGTACCGCATCGCCTCCATCAATCAGGCGGAGATTCAGCCCGTGGACCTGTCCAATTTCCTCCCGCTGTTCAAGGCGATGGGTTTCCATACCCTTGGCGATATCAACAAGCTAATCAAAGAATATTCCGAAGCGGCCTACCAAATCTCCTGTTTCCAGATTGGACTAACCGACATTGACATCCTTTCTTCCTCTGTGGCACCGCAAAATCTCTGCACAGCCTGTATCCTTAAAAGGGGTGGCGGCAGCCTCGGCTTGACCTGGATGCTCGACGTATTGAACGGACCTTCCGAAGTCAACAAAGCAATGGCTGAATTCCTGCTGGAACAAACAAAAGACCTTCCCTTTATGAATCAATAAACTATGGCAAACAAACCTTTGAATACAGAATTATTGGACCACGCTATCATTTTCGCTGTCCACGCCCATGCGGGGACCGAACGCCGTGGAAAAGGCTATCCCTATATCGTTCACCCCATGGAAGCGGTGGAGATTGTGGCCACCATGACCGCCGACCAGGAACTGCTGGCCGCAGCAGCACTGCACGACACGGTAGAGGATACCGATGTGACCGTAGAGCAGCTCAGAGCCGAATTTGGCGAGCGAATCGCCTCTTTGGTGGCCGACGAAAGCGATGTGATGCCCGAAGGCATGACCGAGGAAGCCAGCTGGCATCAACGCAAGCAGGCTGCCATCGACCGCCTTTCAAAAGCCAGCCACGATGCCAAGATGGTGGCCTTGGGCGACAAACTTTCCAACATGCGAGCCATCGCCCGCGACTATGCCGAGCTGGGCGACGCCCTTTGGAACCGTTTTCATGCCAAAGACCCCAAAGACCACGAGTGGCACTACAGAGGCCTCGCTGACGCACTATGCGAATTGGAGGAGACTGAGGCATACCGCGAATTCGAATCATTAATCAACCAAGTATTTTCAAAATGATGACTGTTACCATTGAAAACACAAACGATATGACAATCGCCCATTTGGTGGGTCGTCTCGATACCCCCACAACTGCAGAGGTATCACCCTATTTTGAGCAACTGCAGAATGCCGCCGACGGCACGGTGTTGCTCGATTGCAAAGATCTTACCTACATCGCCAGCTCGGGTCTCCGTCTTTTTCTCTCTTTGCGCAAAGTATCTATAGCAAAGGGAGGAAAAGTGATTGTCAAAAGCCTCAGCAACGATGTTCGTCAGGTATTTATGATAACCGGATTCCTCAATCTATTCGAAATACAATAATCACACCCTTGCTCTCGACGTTCGATGGGTAAAAATGTTGCGCACAGGCAACATTTTTTAAATGATGCTGTTTATGTGCAACATTGTTTTTGCACCGCAAAACTGATTCATTATAGATGCAATGATTTCGAATCAATACTCCACTTAACGGATATAAACCGCTGATTATTGGACAATTATATCCGTTGTACTTTTTCGGCTGCGAGTTTTTTTTTCACTTTTTTCAAAATATCGCTTGCGATATAAAATATTTTTGTATTTTTGCATCGTGAACGATATAATTTGAATGATGGCATACGAACAACTGAAATTGGACAATCAACTTTGCTTCCGCCTCTACACGGCGACGAGACTCACGATTGGAGCTTACCATCCATACCTCAACCCATTGGGCATCACTTATCCGCAGTATCTTGTGATGCTTGTGCTTTGGGAACAGAACAAGCAGCCTGTCTGCGACATCGCCAAAAGTCTGCTGCTCGACACCAACACTGTCACGCCGCTTTTGCAACGTATGGAAAAGATGGGGCTGGTCAAGCGTACCCAAGGCAAGGAAGATGCCCGCCAGCGCATCGTCTCGTTGACCAAGAAAGGCATGGAAATGCAAGAGCAAGCGAAGCATATCCCCGAATGTCTTACCGCAGACATCATTAAAAAAGCAAATGAAGAGGAGGAATACATGGGTATGATTCCCATGCTCGACAAACTTATCGAAGGACTTAAACAACCTAATAAATAACAATTAAAAATTTAAAGCTATGACAAAAGAAGAAGCATTAAAAGCATTCGCCTATATGGGCGCAGTATGGTTTGGTAACAGTAAGCAACACTTTGCCTTCTCGGCATACGACCGTTTCAACGGCTGGAACAAACTCGCCGACAAATGGAAAGAGGAAGCCGAAGAA
>JAGCSI010000031.1 GCA_017964255.1 Bacteroidales bacterium
CATGATTTTCACACTTGCTACTATGGCAGTTTCGCTTTTCAGAACTGAAGCAAGCATTGCCACTCCTTGTTCCGTAAAAGCATAAGGAGCGCGCCGTACTCCCATTTTGTCTGAATTGGAAGTCGCAAATTGCGACCTCCAATTCTCAAATTCAAAATCATTCAGTTGAAAGCAAAAATCAAGAGGAAACTTTTCAATATTGCGTTTCACCTGCTCGTTCAAACGTTTTGTTTTTACTTTATATAAATCAGCCAAATCTCTGTCAATCATCACTTGTTCTCCTCTAATAGTAAGGATAAGGCTTTCTATTTTACTTTGACTGAATATGTTGTCATTTGTTTCGAGGTCGTTACAATTTGTGACGACCTCCGGGGACTGGTCGCAATTTGCGACCGGTTCTATATCTTTTTGTTCATTCTTGCCGTTTTTCTTTGTCATAAGCACTCTGTTTTCGCCCACAAAATTACAACATCCAAAACAGAAAATCAATAGCGAAATTTAAGTTAATTTGCTAAAAAACAATAATTTAATAAATTGCGCTTTTTGTTCAGAAAGTGGACAAAAATGTGCGAGAAGTTGCAAAAAATACGTGGTGAATATTTCGGGCCTTTGCAAAAATTGCAAGGGTGGAAACGTGGAATTTTGGAAGTTTTTATGCTTTGATGCCGCGTGCAAGCTGCTATTTCAACAATTCCAGAGAATTCAGGTAAGTTCATTTTTATTTAAAGTAGTGAAGGTTTGTTGTTTTTTGTAAAGTTTTTTGTATTTTTGCAGTCTTGAAAAAGGTGGTATATGCCCCACTTAATTGGGTGGTATGAACAATTAATTTTGAAAAAATGCACCTGTAAGGTGGTATATATCCCATATAAAAGGTGGTACGCTTATGAAATTAGAAGAAATATACAATGAATGGAAGTCGCTTTTTCCACTGCCCGAAAAGCAGGCCCAGTTGCTGCATAATAAATTTATAACGGAGTACAACTTCAACAGCAACCATATTGAAGGTAATACGTTGACCTACGGGCAAACAGAGTTGTTATTGCTTTTCGGCAAGGTAAGCGGCGAAGGTGACCTGAAGGACTTCGTTGACATGAAAGCTAGTCAGGTAGGTGTTGAAATGGTGAAAGAAGCCGTACAGGACAGAAGTATGCCATTGACTCAGAACTTCATCCGTCAGCTACACAAAGTTCTTTTGCGAGAGGATTATACCGTTTATCGTGAATTGCCGGGAGGTGGCACCACTAGTTATACCGTTCATGCAGGGCAGTACAAGACCCGACCCAACAGTGTCATTACTCGTTATGGAGACCGTTTTGAGTATGCCTATCCGGAAGAAACTCCTTCATTGATGAGCGACCTCGTAGATTGGTACAATGCCGCTGAACAGGAAGGAAAGTTATCACCTGTGGAGTTGGCTGCTTTATTCCATTACCGTTACATACGCATACATCCTTTTGAGGATGGCAACGGACGTATTGCACGACTGATGGTGAACTATATCATGGCCCGTCACGGATGGCCCATGATTGTTATCCGCAACCGCAAAAAGGCTGAATATCTGGAGGCACTGCACCGTTCAGACCAGAAAATCGGAAAGCTTCCTACTGACGGAGCTCATGCTGCAATAGGAAAGATTACCTCGTTTCTCGCATTTTTCCGCAAAACGGTGTGTGAGGAAATGCAATGCGAAATAGACATGGTCAGGAATGCTAATAAGAGCACATGGTGGTATGACGGGCAGCGAATCAATTTCAGAAGCGAGAATGGCGGACGCCTACTTGCTCTTTTGCTTGACAAGCCATTTGTAACCTTCTCAGAAATGGCAGAGCTATTGTCGGTAAATCGTTCAGCAGTTCAGAAGCAGATCGAAGGATTCCGTAAGAAAGGCTATCTGGATCGTCGAAATGATGGCAGTTGGCACGTCCTTGCTATGAACTCAAAAATTCAATGAAAAAAATAAAATCGATTTAAAAAGTCACGGAAAAAAGGAATCTTATACTGTAATCACCTTCCCATTCCACAGCCACATGAGGCCGCCGCGGAGGGTGAGGAAGATGAGGAAGGCTATCCATAATCCGTCGTTGCCTAAACGGGGGGCGAGGAGGTAGTAGGCGATGAAGAAGCCTGCGGTGGCCACAAACATGATGTTGCGCATGGACTTTGAGGCGGTGGCCCCGATATAGATGCCATCGAACAAAAAGGCGCTGAAACCCGTGATGGGGACCAGCAGCGTCCAGGTCATATAGCTCATGGCTTCGGCAATGACGCTTTTGTCGTTGGTGAGGATGGCCAGGATAAATTCACCCCAGAAATAGTAGATGACGGTAAACAGCAGCGTGATAATCATGCCCCAGCGCAAAAGGTATTTGACCGACAGGCGCAGGTTGTCATGGTCTTTGGCGCCGGTGTACCGGCCCACCAAGGCCTCTCCAGCGTAGGCAAAGCCATCCATGATGTAAGAGAAGAGGGTGAACAGCTGCATGAGCAGGGTGTTGGCCGCCAGTATTTTGTCGCCCATGGAGGCGGAGATGGCCGGAATGAAGGTAAAAACCGCCACCAGACAGAGGGTACGGAGGAAAATATCGCCGTTGACCTTAAAAAAGCGCTTCATCTCCTGCCAGTGCAAACTTCCCCGCAGGTCAATCCGGGAACGCATATGGCCGTATTTCCAGAACCAGAACACAATGGCCATGGTGAGACCTGAGTATTGCGCCAGTGCTGTGCCCAGGGCCACGCCGGTAATGCCCATCTTCCACACGATGACAAACAGCAGGCTGAAGACGATGTTGATGATGTTCATGATGATGGCAATCCACATGGGTGTTTGGGAGTTCTGCATGCCGATGAACCAGCCTTTGAGCACATACAAGCCCAGGGTGGCAGGGGCGGCCCAGATGCGGATATAGAAGTATTGCAGAGCAAGTTGCATAACCTCTTCGCTGCTGTCGATCCACCGCTCGCAAAGCAGTGCAATGGGGTATTGTAGCATGATAAGCAGCAGGGCTACGCTGACGGCGATGGACAGTCCGCGCACCATGATGCGCATGGCTTCGTCCCAATCTTTGGCGCCGTATGCTTGCGCGGTGAGACCGCTGGTGCCCATGCGCAGGAAACCGAAGTTCCAGTATATCAGATTGAAAATCATGGTGCCGATAGCGATGGCCCCAATATGGCTGGCATTGCCGATATGCCCCACAATGGCGATATCCACCATGCCCAACAAGGGTACGGTAATGTTGGTGATGATGTTGGGCAGAGCCAGCTTCAGTATCTGTTTGTTCATGTTCTATCTTCCTAAATCTCTGAAACCCCGATACAGAATGTTCAAGTCAGTGAGCACCGAGTAGTCCTGCAAATACAGGACATTGACCTTGTGAATGAGGCTGGGGTCCGCTTGGCTGAAAGTGAAGGCGTCGGTGGGGTAGAGCACACCGGGACGGAGCTCGGGTAGGTTCTCGCCTTCGTCGGTTTTCTGGCAGCCCACCCAGCTTTTCTTTCCTTTCAGCACTTCAAATATATTATGGATGAAATTCTTTTTCCGCTTGACAAACCAAAGGTCGAAAACCAAAAACAACAGCAGCAGGAGGGAGACGATGATGTCGAAGGCTCTTTTTTTGCGGCGGTTGCTGGCCTTTGTGATGCTGTTGACATGCACGCCGTAAATCTCGTCATAGGTGTTGATGTTGTTGCTGCCGATAATGGAGTCGCTTTCTTCGGGCGCGATTTTGTATTCCACCTGGCATTCCTGCAACTGGGTCATCAGGCTGATGATATTGTCGGCGGGAATGTCTTTGGAGCAGAACACCACTTCGTTGATGTGATAGATGGAGATAATATCCTGAAGTTGATCGATTTGACCGAGCTGCTGGAAATTGTTCTCTGCCGCTTCTTGCTCATCATTACTGCGCACAATGCCGATGAAGTCGCATTTGCGGTTTACCACCCGCACCAAGGCCGCCACGCGTGCGGCTTCCTCTCCTTGTCCGATGACAGCGATACGGCGTTTGTCCTTGCCGCCGAACAGGGTGCTACCGATGTTGAAACGGCGCATGATGTAACGTATCAAATTGATAACCAATATGGTCCACATGGCACCCAAAATGGTGACGGCTCTGGAGAAACGGTAGGTTTCGGGGAGCAGCGCGTATATTAGCAGGATGATGACTGTGCCGATCAGGATGCCCTTGTTGGCCTTGACTGCGGAAAAAGGCTTGCGATAGCCTCCGTAACAGGCCATTGAGATAATCCAGATGAGGATGTATAGAGGAATGAAAACCTTATGGTAGATGTCCGGAAAACTGCTGTTGCGAGCCATCAGGATGTTGACTTCCCAGTAGATGGAAAGGGCATATACACCTCCGTAAATGACGGCGAAATCGATGAGGGGAAGCAGAATGGCCTTGAAAAAGCGGCTCAGCAGGGCCAGGGACGCGCGGAACCAGATGGCAACGGTGATCAGCCAGTTGAAGAGTTTGGCGTTTTTCTGCGAGAAATGCTTGTTGGCGAAAATCCGCATGGCATTGTAAAACACATACACATAGTTGACACTGCTCTTCTTGGTGCTTTCGCCTTTATAATGGATGATTCGTGTTTCGGGGAAATAATAGTTCTTGTATCCTCCTTTCGTGATGCGGTACGAAAGGTCGATGTCCTCGCCGTACATGAAATAGTCCTCATCGAGCAGGCCTACCTGGTCCAAAACGCTCTTGCGCATCAGCATGAAGGCACCGGCCAGCACATCCACCGAGTGGATCTCGTCAGGACTGAGGTAGGTGAGGTGATAGGCTCCGAATTTCCGGGATTTCGGGAACAGCTTCGACAGGCCGAAAATCTTGTAGAAGGCCACACTGGGCACAGGCAAGCCGCGTTTTGACTCGGGTAGGAACTCTCCGTTGCCGTTGAGCATTTTCACGCCCAATCCGCCGGCATCGGGGGTGCGGTCCATGAAGTCGAGGCATTTGCTGAAGGTGTCGGGCTCCACAATGGTGTCGGGGTTCAGCAGCAGCACATATTCGGCCTTCGATTGGCGGATGGCTTGGTTGTTGGCCCGGGCGAAACCCACATTTTCTTTGTTGGCGATGACTTTGGCCTGCGGAAATTTCTTCTCCAGCATAGCCAGCGAGCCGTCCACAGAGTTGTTGTCCACTACCCATACTTCGCCGTCAATGCCTTCCAAAGCGGTATATACCGAACGCAGACACTGTTCCAGAAAGTGTTCCACATTGTAATTGACAATGACGATACTGAGTTTCATTGAGGGAGGGACTATAGGGCTTAGAAGTAAGCTAACACACTCTTTTTAGACCTGACTTTGTCGCCCACTTGTACTGCCACTTGCGCATCTAAAGGCAAGAATACATCCACACGCGAGCCGAACTTAATCATGCCCATCTCGTCGCCCTGATTGACTTCCATGCCTGGCTTGGCGTAGCAGACAATGCGGCGTGCCACAAAACCTGCAATCTGGCGGAACAACACAATGCGATGCTCGTTTTGCTTGACCACCACGGAGTTGTTCTCATTGTCGGTGGATGATTTGGGCAGCTTGGCAATCAGGTATTTGCCAGGATGGTAGCCCACATAAACCACGGTGCCGTCGATGGGATAGCTGTTGACATGCACATTGTGTGCGGACATAAAGATGGATATCAGCATGCGGCGGTCTTTGAAATACTCGCCCTCATAAATCTCCTGGATATTCACCACTTTGCCATCGGCAGGCGACAAAATGCCGTTTTCCACCTTGTTGATGATGCGGTGGGGATTGCGAAAGAAGCGAATGACCATATACAGAAAAACGGCCAGACCTGCACAGAAAAGTACGCTGATGAGCCAGAATACAGAGAAAAAGTAGAAATAACCAAAGATGATGGCGGCCACCGTCAAGGTCATGATAATGATGATAGGAATTCCTTCTTTCTGGATTTTCATATCCTAAAAGTTAGTCTTTATATTCTTTGACGTATGTCAGATAAGTCTTGAAATGAACAAGGGAATTATTCCCTGTTGTATAGGTGAATACACGGGGATAATTGTCTTTGTTGACATCGATGTAGTCGTATTCCGTTGTTTCGGCATTGGTAAGTGTGCCATCGTAGAAAGTGGATACTGTTTTTCTGCCGGCTGCATTTTTGGAATAACCCAGCAGGTCGTCGTCATAACAATAGTTCAGTCCATAATAAGGATTGAGTACAGAACTATACTCGATGGTGGTGAGGATGGATTTGTGGATGTCAGGGTAGTCTTCTTCGATTTTTACGATATTCTCACCATCGTAAGTGATGTTTTTGGTGCAATACAAAGTCAGGTCTTTGGTGTGGGCGGCTGCCATTTCCTCCACTTTGGCATAGTCGCCGATAAAGCGGTTGAATAGAGCAGGTGCTCTGTACAGCTGCATGTCTTCGAAGAACTGGCGGTCGTATATCTCCACAATGCGGGTGATTTTGGCAGCTTTTTCGTCGTCACGGTAGAAATTGCAGGTCAATCTGATGTCCCCGTTGATGCTGTAGGTCATGTATTTGACATAGCGGTTCAGATAGGTGAAATTTACGGTCTCCGTCATGTCGCCATTGACATGGGTGATGCTTTCCACCGTTTTGTCCTTGTTGTAGGTGAAGCTGAACGCTTCGGTGCGGATACCACCGACATGGGCGGAATCGACGATGTCGATTTGCGTCAGCATCTTCTTTTTGTCGTATGTGAAGGTTTCGTTGGGCTCGCCGGAATTGCTTTTGTACCAAATGTATTTGATTTGATAGTCAGATTTGTTGTACATGGCTTCCTCATACTTTTTGCAGGAGGAGAAGGCGAGAATTACAAAAATTCCTGAAAATAAGGCAAATAACAGTTTTTTCATTGTATTGCTATTATATTATTACTGATTTCTATATATCAACCCGCAAAGATACGAAAAATTTTAATGTGTCTGCTTGAAAATGTGTTCTCGGCATGTTTTTTATTGAAAAAATCAAACATTGCTTGCAGTGTGAAAAAAAAGTTGTATTTTTGCAGCGGGTAAGTCTTGTACGATCTGCTCCCTTTCAACTCCCCCAGGACAGGAATGTAGCAAGGGTACATTGGTTGTAGCGATGCGATATAAGTAGCTTACCCTTTTTTGTTTGTGTTATGCTGCTGAAAATATATCCAGAGAATCCCAATCCCAAAACTGTCCAGCGCGTGGTGGAATGCCTGCAGGACGGCGGTATCGTCATTTATCCCACCGACACCATTTACGGCATCGGCTGCGACATCTTCAAGCCGAAAAGTGTGGAGCGTATCACCCAGATTTTCGGCGATACGAAGAAAAAGTCGGCCATGACGTTCATCTGCCATGACCTGAGCAACTTGTCGGATTATACTAAACCCATCAGCAACAATGTGTTCAAAGCGATGAAAAAATCGCTGCCTGGACCGTTCACTTTCATTCTGGAAGCGAACAACAATGTGCCCAAATTGTTGCAGAGCAACAAGAAAACTGTGGGTATCCGCGTGCCGGACAATAATATCGTGCGTGAAATTGTGGCCCAGTTGGGACATCCCATCCTGTCCACTTCGGTGAAAGACGACGACGAAGTGATTGAATACACCACCGATCCGGAATTGATTTTTGAGCGTTACGGCGATTTGGTGGATATTGTGATTGATGGCGGCTATGGCGATAATGTGCCCTCTACCGTGGTGAACTGTGTGGATGGTGATATCGAGGTGGTGCGTGAAGGCAAAGGGGATGTTGATTTGTTGTACTAATGCTTCCGTGATGAATGTCGCTTTTGTGCTTACCGCCCATGCCGCTGATGACGAAAGAGTATGGTTTCATCAGATGCCGAGTTTGCAAGAGGCTGGTTGTCAGGTGACTGTGATAGCACCTGGGACGAATGAGAACAGCGATTCCCGTAAGATTTTGTATGAGGCGGACAAGTATAAACGCACGGAGCTAATGCGACATTTGGCCACACTGCTGGAGAGCATCCAGCCCGATGTGGCAATTGGCGATACCCCGATGGCTTTGCGCAGTGCGTTGATGTATCGGCGGAAAAGCAAGCGGCAATGCCGTATTCTGTACGATATTACGGAGTGGTATCCTTCCAAGAAAAACCTTCGATGGCTGTCGGGTATTGAAAAAGGCGCCAAATGGTTGGCTTTGAGCCTGTTCAATTTTTGGGTGAACTGCCATACCGATGGTTTTGTTTTCGGCGAGGAGGACAAAGCCAGGCCTTTCCGCAGGCTGTTTCCGGGAAGACCTTTTGTGTTCACCTCTTATTATCCGCATTTAAAATATGTTAAATCGGAGCCCTGTAACGAGCTCAAGAATAAACTACGATTGTTTTACAGCGGAAATCTGACCGAGGAAAAAGGTTTCCCCAATGTGCTGAAAGCGGCGGTGTGGATTGCCCGTTTTAATCCGGATATTCCTGTGGAACTCAATGTGTTATCATCGCAGGAGTTGGCGCAGCAGTCCCAGTTGCCGTCCAATTTGCAACTTAGGATATCACCTTATCTGCCGTTTGAAGATTTTTGCCGACAGGCGGCGGAAAATGATATTTTTCTGGATTTGCGTAGTCGCGATGCGGAGAATCAGCGCTGTCTGCCCATCAAGCTTTTTTATTACATGGCTATGGGCCGTCCTGTGATTTATTCCGATTTGAAAGCCATCAGCAAAGGCTGTCCCGAAATCGAACAGTTCGGACATTTGGTGAATCCTTTTGATACAGAGACCATTGTGGATATTGTCAACGCATACATTAAAGACAAGGATTTATACCAAAAGCATTGCGATGCGGCCCGTCAATGGGCAGAGCGAAAATATAATTGGAAGGCAATAGAAGCCGATTTTGTCCGTTTTATTCTTCAAGATGAGCAGCATTGATCTGAAAAAAAATATTGTCGTTACCATTTTGAGCAAATCGCTGATTCTGCTGCTCAATTTTGCGGTGGTGGTGGTGACCACGCGACTGTGGGGTGCGGATGGACGTGGTGCAGTGGCTATATTTGTGGCTGATTTGAGCCTGATTTCCATTTTTGCCAACGTTTTCACAGGCGGCAGTGTGTCCTATTTTTTCTCCAGAATTGGTACGTCCAAACTGGCTACGGCGGCCTATTTGTGGTCGTTTGTGGTGGCGACAGCCGGTGCGCTTGTCCTACTGGCTTGCGGAAGGATGACAGAGGCTCCTTTCCTTTTTGCGGCGGCCTCGCTCATGGGCTTGATAGCTTTTCATAATTCCGTGTTCATCGGCAACCAGAAAATTGATTATTACAACCTGTTGACGGTGCTGCAGCCTGCCTTGTTGCTGTTGTGCATGCTCGTTTTTCAATGGTTGTGGCCGCAGTTGGGCTATTATGGCTATTTTTTCGGACAAAGCCTGTCGTTGTTGCTGATGTTGCTGGTTTGCGGTGCTTTACGTCGTAAAATGCGGCTTCGCCTGCATTGGGATTTTGACAGGGATTGCAATCGGCAGATGCTCTCTTTTGGTTGGAAAACCGAGTTGAGCAGTTTCCTGCAGTTTTTCAATTACCGCTTGACCTATTATTTGCTCGCCTATTTCATCAGTCGCGGGTCGGTGGGCATTTTCTCTATCGGGGTTACTGTCGCCGAGGCGATATGGATTGTGAGCCGCAGTGTGTCGATGGTGCAGTTCTCCAATGTGCTCAAACAGGGCAATACCTTGCAGTCACGTAAAGAAACCATGTCTCTCGCACTGGTAAGTCTCGGCATTTCAACGGCATGTATTTTGGTGGTATTGCTCTTGCCCGCCTCGCTGTTCGCCTTTGTTTTCGGTCCCGAATTCGGAGAGGTGAAGAGGGTGGTGCTCTTGCTGGCTCCGGGGATTTTGGCTATTGCTTTCTCGAATGTGCTGGGAAATTATTTTTCAGCGATAAGACAGCTTAATATACTGATTGTTAAGTCATTTGTAGGCTTGGTTTTTACGCTTGTGCTGGCGATATGGCTGATTCCGAAATGGCAGATTGACGGGGCTTGTGTGGTGAATGCGGCTTCCTATCTGGTGTCGTCCGCGGTGCTGTTGTGGTATTATCTTTCTAATAAAAATGTTGTGGATAGTCATGAATAATCATACTTTTGCGATACATACTTTTGGCTGTAAACTGAATTTCAGCGAGTCGTCGGATATGGCACGCCGTTTGCGGGAGTTGGGATGGAGCGAGTCGGAGCAGCCGGAGGCCATTGTGGTGAACAGCTGTGCGGTGACCCATGCGGCGGAGAAAAAGGTTCGCAATTATGTGGCGCATTTGCATCGTGAGCATCCCGATGCCCGTATTGTGGTGGTGGGATGTTATGCCTCGCTGTGCGCTGAGGAAATTCGCAAATGGGCTGGGGTAGAGGCGGTTTTTGGCAATCGTGACAAAATGAATGCCGTGCAATGGGTTGTGGGACAGCCTATTCCTGAAACTCCGACGTTCTTCTCCACCTATTCGTCCAACGACCGCACCCGCTCGTTTCTGAAGATTCAGGACGGCTGCGACTACTATTGTACCTATTGCACTGTGGCGGCCGCCCGGGGTGAGAGCCGCAGCGACAGCATTGAGCATGTATTGCAAAATATTGAGAAAATACATGCCGAAGGACTGAAAGAGGTGAATATTACGGGAGTGAATCTGGGCACTTTCGGCAAAGGCACTGACGAGAACTTCTATGATTTGCTGAAAGCCATCGACCGCCAGCATCTGGTGGAACGAGTGCGCATTTCCTCTATCGAGCCCAATTTGTTGACAGATGAGATTATCCACTTGGTGTCGGAGTCAGATATTCTGATGCCGCATTTCCATATTCCTTTGCAGTCGGGCAGTGATAAGATATTGGCGGCGATGAAGCGGCGCTATAAGACTGATTTGTTTGCTTCTAAAATCTATAAAATCAAGCAGTTGGTGCCTGATGCGTGTATCGCTATCGACATTATTGCCGGTTTTCCGGGCGAGACTGACGCTGATTTTGAGGATAGCTTTGAGTTTGTGAAGCAGCTGCCGCTGAGCTATATGCATGTGTTCACCTATTCGAGGCGACCGGGTACGCCGGCGGCGGCCATCAAGGAGCAGGTGCCCGAAACGGTGAAGCGCGAGCGCACCAACCGCCTGTTGGAGTTGTCGGAGACCAAAAAACGCTTCTTCTATCACGAACATTTCGGGGAAACCCGTCCGGTATTGTGGGAGTCGGAGGAAGCCGATGGGAAAATGTTCGGATTTACGGACAATTACATCAAGGTTTCCGCCCCTTTCTGTGCCGACTGGGTGAATACTATCCGTCCGTATGTGGTTGAAGATTTGTAAGTTTTAGGTGTTTCTTCAATTAATTCTTTAACTGAAAAAAAACAGATTATTTCCATTCAGCTATGCAGCGGAAACCATAGCGCGTTTCGCTGATTCGGGTGGGCAGGCTGAAACGCTGGAACTGCATTCCTTCGGGAGCCTGGTATTTGTCAAGACTGAAATAATCGTCCTTTGTTTGGTTCGGGTTGTATGTCAGGAGTTTCATTTTGACCAGCATCTGCTCCGCCACACGGTCGGTGCGCCAGCGGCAGTAGGCGAGGGCCTGCTCTAACGATACCCCCAA
This sequence comes from Bacteroidales bacterium, assembly GCA_017964255.1. GTDB lineage: Bacteria > Bacteroidota > Bacteroidia > Bacteroidales > WCHB1-69 > RUG11690. The sequence continues at coordinate 11,564 of JAGCSI010000031.1, forward strand.
AACGGGCTGCTGCCGGTAGGCGGGACTCTCAGCATAGTTTTTGGCCATCATTTCCGGAAGTTGCTGAAAAAGGATTTTCCGCTCAGGCATGGATGCTTTGTATTCTGGCGACTCTTCCCCGAAAACCTTCTTCAGCCAGTACTGGTATTCCAACCAATCTATATTTTTAATTTGTTCTTTGTCAATATATTTCCCTTCTGCCCATTGTTCCATACCGGACAAGGTGTATTTTTGCTGATAATTTTTCGGAACACTATTTTGTGCGAAAATTGCTGTAACACAGAATAGTAAGGCTGTTGCGAGTAGAAATGCGGTCTTTTTCATGATAATATTTATTGATGAATAATGTCATTATAATTAACGTAAGAAAAGGATAAAAACTTGGGTGTAACCCGTCTGAAATTTATTGGCTCCGATTCCGCTTATATGACGTGTGGTGTTATCTTGCAATCCATCCTGATGCACGGCGGATGGTGTCTCACAATCGTCGTTGGATATATGTGTATCACCTTGAAAATGAGATTGTAATTGTGGATAGAATTATCCCGTCCAAAATGAACAGAGGGTAGTGCGTTGACATTAGTTGTATATATAGTGCAATAATCATGTAGTACAAATGCGTGTAATTCCAAAACTTTGTGTACTTTTGCAACGCAAACACAATCATTATGCGCAAAATTACCCTGATACTACTCTTGGTGACCACCGTTTTATGTGGCAGGGCGCAGGATTTCCTCAAGCCTGAATCATACGGAATATATGATTTTTATAAGAACGGCAATGAAACTTTATTTCGCTCGTTGGTTGCAGGGGAAAAGTTCGAGGGATGTGCCACTCGGAAAGCAAAATATACAACATATTATCTCTGCGCACCTTCTTTTTTCCCAGAATATGCCCTCGTAATTGAAAAGAAACAGCTGATTTTAAATACGGCTAAGACTAGCATTTGGTATGCCTTGAGTGAACATAAATCCATAAAAAAGATTCCTGTGAATACCATGACCATGTCGGTCCCCGAAGAGTTTTGCGAAAAAGTATCAAAACTTTTCCATTTTGCCACGATGACAGCGACAAATCTTGAAAGTATACTTTCGGGATTTGATGGCACATCCTACTTTTTCAATCATTGTGGAAAACTCGCTTCCGTCTGGGAGCCAGATGGTCGCACTGCACAATTGGTAAGCATGGCCGACAGTCTCTGTTATGCTGTAAGGCACATGGACACGGCTGTGCTAAATCGGCAGATGGAGGTGTGTAAAGCCTTAACGAAAGAATTCAAAAAGGATTTTCCAGACCGATTTTTCAGACCGTCATGGGTGTCGTCAAGAACAGGAGAAGAAGATCCTTGGTCATGTGAATTAGGTGGTGACAACTGCATGTGGCTTGAAATCATGTATGATACCTTAGTCGGTAAGGGAACATGTCAGTTAATGAGTGACTTATATTTAGACAGCCTTGCGGCTTGGTCACGGGAAATTTTCCTGATGAATGACCTTGAGGAATATCCGACTGTGGTTATCGATAACCAACGCGTTAATCCTTTTTGCGAGGTAACAACCTACAATAATCGCACAAATAGGAAAATTACTATACCTGAGCAGTATTGGCGTCGCGAGGTAATCCTACAAGCCGCACAACTACCTATAGGAAAGTATTATTGGGCTATTAATGGGGAATGGGTAAATGTCAAAGACCTACAGCCCACGAGCAGTAGCAATGTGTTACTTAGCAATAGCAGTACGTCATATCCTGATTGTGAACCTGAATTTCCTGGTGGAATAGATTCTTTATGGGCCTTCCTTAAAGAAAATGTCCACAGACCTGAAGGGTCTCGGGAGGTAGAAGGAATGGTGTTGGTTGAATTCGTCGTAGAAGTTGATGGCAGTATCTCAAAACCAGAAATACTAAAATCGTTAACCCCAGAATTAGACGCTGAGGTCATACGTGTTGTTAAGCTGATGCCTAAATTTATATGGCATCAGGAAAATTGCATGGTAAGAAGAGTGTATTACAACATTCCTATTAATTTTGGAACAGAGTGAAAACTTTTTGGGTGCTTTTCAAGTGCGGAAAAAAGTTGCAACTTTGTAGTTGAAGTGTTGGAAAAAAAGTTGTATTTTTGCAGTCGAAATACTGGAAAAAAGTTGCAATATGTTACAGAGAAAGATTGATAAAATACTTGATAATTGGGCTGTTAAGTCAAAAAAGAAAGCCTTGTTTCTGGAAGGTGCCCGGCAAGTTGGTAAAACTACGTCCATCAGAGCGTTGGGACACCGACATTACAAACATTTTATTGAAATCAATTTTATCAAAAAACCTTCTGCCAAAAGGGCTTTTGACGGAGATTTGGATGCGAACACCATCATTTTGAATCTTTCCGCAATGGGTTTTGGACCTTTTTTGCCTGGTGAAACGTTGGTCTTTTTCGATGAGATACAGGAATGTCCCAATGCTAGAGCTTCTATAAAATTTCTGGTGGAAGATGGGGCGTATGACTATGCAGAGTCTGGGTCATTATTAGGGATTCATTACAAAGGCGATGAAAATTCTGAAGAGGAGATAGGTGAAATACCTTCCATTCCGGTAGGCTCGGAAGAAACTGTGGAGATGTATCCTCTTGATTTTGAGGAGTTCTTAATGGCTTTGGGAATGACAACGGAAATATTAGGCGTATTAAGACATTCGTATGATACGATGAAGACTGTGCCGGATTTCATCCACGAACAGGTTATGCGAAGGTATGCGCAATATCTTGCGGTGGGTGGCCTTCCGGAAGTGGTTTCCAATTTTGTCGAAAATCGAGATTTCACCTTCACCTTAAAAGCTCAAAATGACCTCATATCTGGTTACAGAAAGGATATTTCCAAATATGCTGGCAAAGACAAAGTGCTAGTAAAGAGAGTGTTTGATTCCATTCCATCCCAATTGGCCAAACAGGACAAGCGCTTTGTGTTGGCCGATTTGGAGCACGGGGCAAGTCGCCGCAAATATGCAGATCCCACTCAGTGGCTGATTGATGCGGGTATGGCATACTATGCCATCCAGACCAATGCTTTAAGTTTGCCTTTGTCGAATGTTGAAAACCGTCGATTATACAAATTGTATCTTCTTGATACTGGCATGCTTTGCAATATGAGTCTTCCTCGTCAGCATTTTGCTGTCATGAATGGCAATCTTGACATCAACGAAGGAGCTCTTGCAGAGAATTTTGTAGCCGCAGAGCTGGTGAAGAAAGGATACCCTTTGTACTATTTCGATCAGAAAAGCAAGCACGAACTTGACTTTGTCTTGCCTGGAAATGAGGGCATCATTATACTTGAGGTGAAATCGGGTGGCAATTATTGCAAACACGCTTCATTGGACTATGTGTTGCAACATGATTCAACGATGATCTCCGATGCAGTTGTGCTCTGTAATTCGAATGTGACAACGGCTGATCGCATCCATTACCTGCCACTCTATATGGCGATGTTTATGTAGTTGGATTCATCCGACAAAACCGTAAAATTTGTGAAAAGGTAAGGGGATATTCGTGAAATTTATGTAATTTTGCATTTTTAAATGCAATAATAAAACTATGGATTCAACAAGACAACAGAAAATAGCGAAACTGATACAGAAAGAACTGGCGGAAATCTTTTTGGCTGACGGCATTCCGGTATATGACTGCATGATTACAGTGACCAAAACCTCCGTTACCAAGGACTTGTCGCTGGCCCGCAGCTATATCTCTATTTTTAATGCCGAGGACAATGAAAAGGTGCTCAAGGCGGTGAAATCCAACATCAAAGAAATCCGTTATCGCCTGGGACAGAAAGTGAAAAACCAGCTCCGAGTGATTCCTCAACTGGATTTCTTCATCGACGACTCGCTGGATTATATTGAAAATATTGAAAACCTGCTGAAACAATAGCATTGAAAAGCAATTCATTTCAAACGGCCCGCTTCATCGGATTGAGGTATCTGTTTTCTCCCAAAAAACATCATGCCATCAATGTGATTTCCATTATCTCCATGATCGGTATCATGGTCAGCTCGGCCGCTTTGATTATCGTGTTGTCG
>JAGCSI010000032.1 GCA_017964255.1 Bacteroidales bacterium
ATGATGATTTACATGGCCCGCAACACTTTCAAACCTGGCACCGGTGCCGAGTTGAAAGGCAAGAGAGTGGGTATCCAGGCTTACGGCAATGTGGGTCGCCTCGTGGCTCAGAAAGCCAAAGCTCTGGGCATGGAAGTCTGGGCTTTCGACCCCTTCGTTCCCAAAGACAAAATGGAAGCCGAAGGCGTTACCGTTCCCGCCACTTTGGAAGAGCTGTACAGCAACTGCAACTACATCTCTCTGCATATCCCCGCCAACGATCAGACCAAGAAGTCTATCGGCAAGAACCTCGTGGGTCGTATGCCTAAAGGCGGCTGCGTGATCAACACCGCCCGTAAGGAAGTCATCAATGAGGAAGAACTGGCTCAGCTGATGACCGAACGCGAAGACCTGAAATATTGCACCGATATCGCTCCCGTTGAAATGGGTCTCTTCGAGAACTTCGAGAAGCGCTTCTTCGCCACTCCTAAAAAACAGGGTGCCGAAACCGCTGAGGCTAACATCAACGCCGGTCTCGCCGCTGCTCGCCAGATTGTGAACTTCTTCGTCAATGGCGACAAGAAATTCCAGGTGAACAAATAATATTTGCCTTTTTAATAGGTATGCAAGAAGTCCCGTCTATCTGGCGGGACTTCTTTTTTTATATCAATAACCCTTCGCCAACTCATAGCCTGTACTGCGTCCTCCCCCTTCTGTTCGAACCAGAATGCCTTTAGACATAAGATCTTGTATGTCTCGCAAGGCAGTATCTGAGGAACATTTGTTGATTTTTGCCCATTTGGTTGAAGTCAACTTGCCCTCAAAACCATCCCATAACATATTGATCATCTTGGTCTGTCGTTCATTCATAGACACATGTCGCTTGCTTTCCCAAAAAGTTGCCTTGTGAAGGGTTCGTCCAATGGTTTCTATAGACGTGTTGATTGCTTCTTTCAACCGACCAAGAAACCACGAAATCCACTCAGTAATGTCGAGCGTTCCTTTCTGGCTTCGTTCCAAAACATCATAATACTCCTTACGGGCAAGTGCAATCTGTGTTGACATGCTATATAAACGGTAGGGTGATTGGTCAGCCTTTACCAACAGCATATCAGTGATGGTACGAGCCAATCTTCCATTGCCATCACTAAAAGGATGGATAGTCACAAACCACAGATGAGCAACAGCCGCCTTCAATACCGAATCCTCATCAGCTTCATTTATCCACCACAGCAATTCTGTCATCATCAATGGCACTACCATAGAAGGAGGTGCCTCAAAATGCACTTTTTCCCTGCCGTAACGTCCTGAAACCACCTGCATTGGAACATCTCCCCGCCGCCAATGACCTACAGTAATGTGCGACAAACGACTAGGCGATGGAAAAAGTGCCCGATGCCATCCGAAAAGACGCCCCTCAGAAAGAGGTTCGTCACAATGATGCACAGCATCAAACATAACCTCTACCACACCTTCTATATATCGGTCTGATGAAGGAACTCCTGCACGGTCTATACCCAATTGCCATGCTATCGAGGACCGAACATCGTCAGCATTCAGTGCAACCCCTTCTATTTCAGACGATTTGATAACATCTGATGTCATTGCATCAAGAATCACAGGACTTTTTACATCAAAACCCAAAGTGTCGGCGATACCTATAAGCCTCCCTTGCAGATAACGCACAGACATCAATAACTCATTGATTTTCTGCTTATCCCACTTGAACTGTGGCCAATTCTTTTGTTCCCAAATATACATATTCCATTATCCTTGTGCGGATAATACAATTATTATTCTCCGCAAATTTTGCGGCAAATATACAACTTTTTCTCCGCATATCGTTCTTTTCAGAGAAAAATTCTTCTAATTGAAAAAAGAAAAAGGAACGTAGTGGTTAATCTCAGGAAAAAGCCTTGTCTCTTCCCAAAAGATTATACACCAACCCAGTAATGCACAGGCTGGCAAAGCATACGGCCAACATCAGAATCACCTTTGGAAAGTTGCTCCATATATTGGTCACTATTGCCCAAATCCGGTTGGTAACGGACAAAAAGGTCTTCTATTGCTGCATCATTTTTCATTGTTCCAAAATTTGTCGTAATTTATCACGTCCCCTTGAAAGCTGCTTCCGCACAGCGATGGACGAACTTCCTGTGATTTTCGCAATTTCCTTCACGGAGTATCCGCTGACGTAGAACAGCAGGATAGCACTTTTCTCCCTTAACGGTAGCGTACCGATAGCTTTGTATAAGTCCTGATAGGCAAAGGCATCGTCGGCATTCGAACCAGCATGTATCTGTGCGGCTTCGTCTAGTTCCTCACAGCGGTTCCACCCCGACCGCTGATGGTCGAGGAAAGTGTTGTAGGCGATTTTGAACAACCAGGTGGCGAATTTTGCCCGCTCCACAAACCTGTCTATTGCAATATAAGCCTTGATCATAGCCTCCTGGGCAATATCCTCCGCCTCCATCCGGTCGCCACCGCACAGTGCAAGCAGGAATCTTCGCAAAGACTCCTGCTCCTCCGAAATAATAGCTATGAATTTTTCCTTTGTCATTCGGAGATTTGTTGTTCTTTTAACTGTCTTTCTTCAGCCTCCAGTTCGTTACGTAGTACATTTTTACTTACAAAATAGTAGATGATAAACGCAACCCCCACGGCGGTGAGGACTCCGCCCCCAACAATTCCCATTGCTTTGCTGCCTAAAAATTTCCGTTATTTATCGAACTGATTCAACCCTTAAACGAATGAAGGTACAAAAATGTGACAAAAAAAAACTTTTTTTCTTAATGGGCTGTATGTGGCTCCTTCATTCATCTTCGAGAACTTTGAGCTATACTAGGAAAATGAGCTGCAACAACAATTCCACCAACACGCTGACTTCTTTGAGCGATTGTGCCGAATTAACTAACTATGGGCACGATATTCCGTAGGATACAACCCCGTTTCACGGTGGAAGTAGCGACTGAATACAGCTTGATCGCTGAAACCAAGCATGTCGGCAATGGCCTGAATGTTGAGATCAGGTCGCATACTGAGCAATTGCTTGGCTTCACTGACCACTTGCCGGTGAATCCACCATGCGGCGGTATGCCCCGTCTCTTTCTTCACCACGGTGCTGAAATGTTTGGGTGTGAGACACACCATGCTGGCATAGAATTCCACATCTCGATGGGTGCGGAAATGCTGGACAAGATGGTTGTGAAAAAGCGTGCTGACTCGGTTGTCATGCGATTGCTCGTCAAGTTTTTCGCTACGGTAGTGGTTAAGTAGCCGCATGAAGAATTCCAGCTGGCTCATCATGAAATGCTGCCTGTTAGGGGTGTCGATGCTTGCCGTTTCGCGCATCACTCCCACCAAGTGCATGATAACGGCGTATTCGCGACTGTCGAGTTCCACCCAGGGGTGAGGCTCGTAACGATAACGCATTTGGTTGATGATACGAAGCAACGGGTCGTCAAGCAGCGAGGCATCCACCACTACCAGCGTGGCGAGATAATCTTCAGTCTTGCTCTCCATGCGGAGCGTGTGGTTGGGAAAAACGACCGCCACGGTTTGCTTTGACGAGTGGTCAGGCATATCATCATAGTACATCTGCATATTGCCCCGATGACCGATACAGATGACATAATCAGGCGAGGTGAACGGCTCTTCGCCCGAGGGCAAGCCCCTGACATCATCAAAGACAACGATGCCGTTCTCCTTGATTTTCAGCGCATTCACCAGCATCGGATGCTGATACGTTTTCTTTGTTTTCATATTGCAAAAATACGGATTTTTTTGATAATATAGAATAATTCCGACTTTTTGCCATACAAAACAACCAATCTGCTATTGAAAAGGTGCAAGTATCTGTGTACTTTTGTAGTGTTAAATGTCATCATTACTACAAGTAAATATTAATCTCAATATTACCATTATGAAAAAACTAATCTTTTCCTTTATGGCTCTCATTTTCAGTGTGAGTCTGATGGCACAGTCACCTGCCAACAACACCGTTGAAGTTGTTTACAACGGTGATACGGCAATTGTAGCTATGGCTGACAATGTAACCCAGTATTTGACCGTCACGCAGCAGGGGGCACACGTCTCCATTGCGCAGAGCAGCGACCTCGCTACCGAGATTACCTACAACCTGAGCGGAACGTCAACCAATGGCGAGTTCTACATGTCGGGCTCCTACAAAGCCACCATCGAACTGAACGGCCTCACGCTGTCCAACACCACCCCAGTGTATAGCGGTGCGGCCATCCATATCCAGAACGGCAAACGTATCAACGTGAAAGTCATCACCGGCACCACCAACACCCTTGCCGATGCCGCTACCGGCTCACAAAAAGGCTGCCTCTACGTGAAAGGACATGCTGAATTCAAGCAGCAAGGCACCCTCAATGTGGTAGGCAACTTGAAACATGCCATCAAGGCTGGCGAGTACATCTCGGTGAAGAACGCCACCATCAA
>JAGCSI010000033.1 GCA_017964255.1 Bacteroidales bacterium
AATAGACGCCGACGAATATTTCTATGATACAAAAGATGATTTTATAGCTGCAGTTGCGGAAGATAAGTATCCATCTCCTCCTGCCCGAGACCTGTTTCTGGTGAGTCATGGCGTTCCAACCAATCCTGTGGTGGTCGCTTTCCTGGAATATGTACTTACAGACGGACAGCAGTATAATGTGCCGGTGGGTTATATCAGTATGAGTGAGGAAAAACTGCAAAAAGGTTTGGATAAGCTGCAGGGAAAATAGCGTTTTGTGCGAATCACATTGTTTTTACGGGACTAATACAAGGAAAACATAATTGCTGCAAATTTTTATATGAGAAATAAAACTAGAATTGTCAAAGATAAGTTGGCACAGGGAATTATGTTGACCATAACTGTTCTGGCCATTTTATTGGTGGCGGTTATTGCTGTGGGGCTGTATCTGAAATCGAAACCCGTGCTGGAGGAAAGCTCGCTCTGGACATTGCTGTTTTCTTCCGAGTGGCGACCTATGAAGGGTGCGTTTGGCTTTCTTCCATTTATCATGGGAACGGTATGGGTGACACTTCTGTCCATTTTGATTGCCTTGCCTATTTCGTTGCTGACCGCTATCTACCTGACTGAGTATGCCCAACCGATGGTACGGAAATTTGTTTTTCCAGCTTTGGATATTCTTGCGGCTCTGCCTTCCGTGATTTATGGGGTGTGGGGTGTGTTGGTCATAGTGCCTTTCATATCCCGGCATTTGGCACCTCATTTTGTGGATTTCTCAACAGGATATACGGTGCTTGCCGCTGGCATCGTTTTGGGTGTTATGGTGATACCACTGCTGGTGAGTCTTTTTATTGAGATTTTTTCCGCAGTGCCTACAGATTTGAGGGAGGCGTCGCTGGCATTGGGCGCCACACGCTGGCAGACGGCTAAAAAGGTGGTGCTGCGCAAAACAGTATCCGGCATTATCGCTTCTACAGTCTTGGCCGTTTCTCGCGCCTTGGGGGAAACTATCGCCGTGCTGATGGTCTGTGGTTGTGTCATCGGTATCCCCAAAGGCGTTTTGGACGCATGCTACCCGATTCCCGCACTTATCGCCAATAATTATGGCGAAATGCTTTCCATGCCTTTTTATGAGTCGGCACTGATGTTCGCCGCTTTGATATTGTTTGTCATAGTGTTGCTGTTTAATCTGTTCTCACGTATAATTCTGTATCGTTTGGAAAAGTCGGAAATGTAAATTCAATATTAAAATGAATGTCGCAAGAAGTAAGAAATGGAAAGAAATAATCGCCAAGTTGCTGATGTGGATGGCTATGCTCATTGTGTTTGGTTTTGTCTTTAGTGTCATCTGGACTATTTTCTCTAAAGGATGTAGGGTTATGAGCTGGGACATGATTACCAAGTTGCCAGGAGGTGGCTTTTATATTGGCAAGGAAGGCGGTCTGCTGAACGCTATCGTGGGGTCACTTTATATCGTGGGCGCCTCTACTGTGTTGGGTTTGATCATCTCTATTCCAGTGGTTTTCTTTATGAATATATATCTGAAGAAAGATTCTAAATTGGCATACGTGGCGCGTCTCGCCTTTGATGTGCTTTTTGGGGTTCCGTCCATTGTCTATGGCGCTTTTGGTTTCACTGTCATGATTTTCTTTGGTTTGAGAACCTCCCTTTTGGGTGGTATCATCGTGATTACCTTGTTGATTATCCCTATCTTTATTCGCACAATGGATGAGGCCACCCGTAATTTTCCACGTGATATTCTCGAGGCGAGCTTCGCTTTGGGCGCCACCCGTTGGGAGACCTTGAAGGTGGTGCTTCGACAGATAGCGCCAGGTATTGCCACTGCCACTCTGTTGTCGATAGGCAGGGCTATCGGCGATGCTGCCAGTGTGATGTTTACGGCAGGCTATACCGACAGCATCCCGACTTCTTTGTCACAACCCGCCGCCACTTTGCCTCTGGCGGTGTTCTTCCAATTGAGTAGCCCTATTGCGGAGGTGGTGGATCGCGCGTATGCAGCGGCGCTTATTCTCACAGTCATTGTCCTGTTACTCAGTATCACAGGACGTTTTATCACCAATAAATTTTCAAAAAACAAAGTGTGAATATTGTTCATATAGCAACAATATTCTCAGCGGCTGAAAGAAAATCAGAATAATTATAAATTGCTATGTCTATTGAAATAAAAAATCTTAATGTCCATATAAAAGAAAATCATATTCTGAAGAATGTGAATTTGACCTTGCCAGAGAAACAGATCACTTGTGTGATCGGACCTTCTGGTTGTGGCAAATCGACCTTGTTGAGGACACTCAACAGGCTGATAGACTCTACCGAGGGAGTACGGCTTGAGGGAGAGGTGCTGGTGGATGGTCAGGATATTATTAGCAGTGGCGCGGAAATCACAGAGCTACGCAGGAAAATTGGACTGGTGAGCCAACGCCCCTGTCCTTTGCCCATGTCTATTTTCGACAATGTGGCTTATGGTTGCCGTATCAACAAGATGTTCAAAAAAAGAAGACAGCTGATATATCATGTGCAGAAAAATCTTAAGGCGGTGGGGTTGTTGGATGAAATAAAGGGTCGCATGCGTACTCCAGCCGCACGGTTGTCAATAGGACAACAACAACGGCTTTGCCTGGCACGCTCGTTGGCGGTACGGCCTGAGTATATTTTGGCAGATGAGGCAACCAGTGCACTCGATCCTATCTCAAGCAAGACTGTGGAAGATTTGTTTGTGTCGTTGAAGGACCAATATTCCATCATTATGGTAACCCATACGTTGCGACAAGCACTTCGTATTGCCGACAATGTGGTGTTCATGTACCTTGGACAGGTTATCGAAACGGGTTCTGCCAACCAAGTTTTCAATCATCCTCAACAAGAACTTACACAAAAGTACCTCTCCGGTGCATTTTCCTAATTAACTCATCAATTCAACAAATAAACAGTTCAACAATGTTTAAGCTTACTCATTTAAAAGAATTGGAATCGGAATCCATTTATGTGCTTCGGGAAGTGGCAGCCCAGTTTGAGAAGCCGGCTATTTTGTTCTCCGGAGGCAAGGATTCCATCGTAGTTACATATTTGGCATACAAGGCTTTTTATCCTGCCAAAATTCCCTTCCCTCTGGTGCATATTGACACAGGACATAATTTTCAAGAGACCTTGGCTTATCGTGATAATCTTGTCAAAAAGTTGGGCGCACAGCTGATTGTCGGCTCGGTGCAGGAAAGTATAGATACTGGTCGAGTGAAGGAAGAAAAGGGGTATAACGCAAGCCGTAACCGTTTGCAGACCACCACTTTGCTTGATACTATTGAAAAGTATAAGTTTGATGCCTGCATTGGTGGTGCACGACGCGACGAGGAGAAAGCTCGGGCCAAAGAGCGTTTTTTCTCGCATCGAGATGAGTTCGGACAGTGGAATCCTAAAAATCAGCGCCCGGAATTGTGGAATAATTTCAACGGTAAAAAAAATATCGGTGAGCATTTCCGCGTGTTTCCGATCAGCAATTGGACCGAAATGGATGTCTGGCAGTATATTTATGCTGAACAGATAGAACTGCCGTCACTTTATTTTACCCATGAACGTCGTTGCTTTTTCCGTGATGGACAGTGGTTGGCTGCAGAACCATGTATGACGTTAAAACCAACAGAAGTGGTGGAAACAAAAAGAGTTCGTTGCCGTACCATTGGCGATATCACATGCACGGGCCTCACTATTTCAGAGGCAAATAATTTGGAGGATATCATCAGCGAGATTGCCGCTACCCGTGTCACTGAACGGGGCGGACGTGCCGATGACAAACGCAGTGAGACCTCCATGGAAGACAGAAAGAAAGAAGGATACTTTTAGTTTAGGTCTTCAAACCAACAGTTAAACAAATTAACAGCTAAACAAATCAACAATTATCATGGACACTAATGGATATCTGAATATGGAGTTGCTTCGTTTTACGACAGCTGGCAGTGTGGATGATGGGAAAAGCACACTTATAGGGAGATTGCTGTATGACAGCAAGTCGATTTTTGAAGACCAGCTGGAAGCCGTTAAGCAAGCTTCTGTGAGTCGCGGCAATGAAGAGGTGAATCTGGCTTTGCTTACCGATGGCTTACGCGCGGAGCGTGAGCAAGGCATCACAATCGATGTGGCGTACCGTTATTTCGCCACTCCGAAGCGCAAATTTATTATTGCCGACACCCCTGGGCACATACAATATACACGCAATATGGTGACTGGTGCTTCCACTGCCGATTTGGCTATCATTCTGATAGATGCGCGTAATGGGGTGGTGGAGCAAACAATACGCCATTCCTATATCGCATCGTTGTTGGGAATTCCTTATATCGCCGTGTGTATCAATAAAATGGATCTTGTGGGATTTGATGCTCAACGTTATGGGGAAATTCGTACGCAATATCTTGACATGGTGAATCAATTGAACATTCGGGCAGAATTGAGCTTTATTCCCATTTCAGCCAAATATGGTGATAATGTGGTGGAAAAATCTGCCAACATGCCATGGTACGAGGATTCTTCGCTGATGCGTTTGTTGGAAACTGTGCCTATTGCGCATAAAACAGGTGATGAAAATGAAGCGATGCGCTTGCTTGTACAATATGTGATACGTCCCATTTCTGACAAGTTTCCTGATTACAGGGCATACGCGGGAAGATTGTCGGGTGGTGTGCTCCGTGTGGGTGATAAGATTACGGTATATCCCTCGGGGATGACCTCAACTGTAAAGGCGATTATGCAGGCGGACAAATCTTTGGATGTGGCTTATACTCCTGAATCCGTCTCTGTATTGCTGAATGATGATATTGACATCAGCAGGGGTGATTGCCTTGTGGGCGTGAATGGAGAAAAACCTTATATGAGCCAGAATATTTCGATGATGTGCTGCTGGTTTAATCCTACTGCTATGCAGCTTAATAAACGTTATATTATTAAAACTGTGGTGGCTGAATCAGTAGGTGCTGTGAAATCCATAGACTATAAGCTGGAAGTCAGCACAATGAGACAGGTGGAAGCAAACGGGGAACTGCAAATGAATGATATAGCCTGTGTCAACATACGGACAGCCAATCCGCTGGTGTTCGACAGGTATGCGGAAAACCGAACCACTGGGTCGCTCATCCTCATTGACCCCGATACATTTGAGACCGTGGGTGCGGGGATGATTATAGGAGCGTAAGTTTTTCTTCAACTTGTAATCGAAAAAAAACATATTAGATTTATGAAATACACTATTGAAAATATTGATGAATTGAATTGCAGGTTTGGTGAGTCAGAACCCGTTGAGGTTCTCAGACATTTTATGGAGATATATGGAGAAAGATTAGCATTGTCATCAAGCTTGAGTATTGAAGATCAGGCTCTTACTGATATGATGCTGAAAATAGACCCGCATGTGCGCATTTTTACCTTGGATACAGGACGACTGTTTCCTGAAACATACCAGCTGATGGATAAGACCAATCTTCACTATAATATCAAGATGGAAGTCTTTTGTCCAAAGACAGAGTCATTGCAGTGTTTTGTGCATGAGTATGGAATTAACCCATTCTATGAAAGTATAGAGAAACGTCATGCCTGCTGTCAGGTGCGGAAGCTGGAACCGTTGGCACGTGCGTTTCAGGGCTTGGAAGTGTGGGTTTGCGGTCTGCGGAAAGCTCAGTCGGTGACCCGGACTGACATGCGTATGGTAGAATGGGATGAAAGGCATGGACTGCTGAAAATCAATCCACTCATCCATTGGACTGAGGAACAGGTGTGGGATTATATTAAAAATAACCACGTGCCATATAATCAATTACATGACAAAGATTATCCGAGCATAGGTTGTGAGCCATGTACCCGGGCGGTTAAACCAGGTGAGGATATTCGTTCTGGTCGCTGGTGGTGGGAAAATCCGGAGCATCGCGAATGCGGCCTGCACAGACAATAGTGTTGAAACTCCCTTCGAGTGCAACGAGACTCTCCTTGAACTCTCGGAGCGAGACTCTCCTTGAGAATGCGGTGTGTAGCTCTCTTTACAAATCCAGTCCCTCAAACAAATCAATCGGGTGCTCGGCAACGACGACATCGGTTTCGATGCGGACGCCGATGCCTTCCTCGGCAATGTAGATGCCGGGCTCGCAGCTCAGCACCATGCCGGGCTGGAATACCCAATCGCGCTCGCCTACGTCGTGAACGTCCAGACCGATGAAATGACTGGTGTTGTGCATGTAGTATTTTTTGAACAGAGGCTTGTTCGGGTCTTGCTTCTTTACATCCTCTTCGGTGTAAAGTCCAAGTTTAATCAGCTCCTCATCCATTCTTTTGAAGACAAAATCGTTGATTTTGTGGATGGTCATGCCCGGGGTGAACTTG
>JAGCSI010000034.1 GCA_017964255.1 Bacteroidales bacterium
ACTGATAAGATTGATACTCTTCTCGGTGACTATGCAACCAATGCACATTTGAATGACACTTTGAGTCATTATACCACTACCGATAAGATTGATACTCTGCTCGGTGATTATGCTACTAACGCACACCTGAATGACACCTTGAGTCATTATACCACTACTGATAAGATTGATACTCTTCTCGGTGATTATGCAACTAACGCACATTTGAATGATACCTTGAGTCATTATACTACTACCGATAAGATTGATACCCTTCTTGGTGACTATGTAACCAATGCACATTTGAATGACACTTTGAGTCATTATACTACTACCGACCAAATGGATAGTCTGATTGGAAGCGGAAAGTATTATATAGTTAATCCTGTGACTGGAGAGGTAATTGATTCAATATTAGTTAATTTCGCAGATATTAAAAATGTAAAACTTCCTAGTAATCTGATGACTCTGAAATTTTACACGGCAGATGACTCATTAAAATATAATGCATTTGAAGATTACGATCCATTCCACCGTTCAGAGTTTGTAGTTGATCTTAGAGATGTTATCACTACTCAAGCTATTGTAAGATATATCAATAGAGCTCAGGCTACTAGTTCTGTTAATGATGTTGATTCCATATACAATGCATTGACAGATCCTGCAAATGCAGATGTGAAAGAAGAGTTGATCCGAAAAGCTAAACAAGTTGCTATCAATCATGAACGGGATGCTATGGATATTGCTCTTGAGTACTTCAAGCATTTCGATGGTGATGACGTCAGATATATTTTAGACCGTGTTGATAGTGCCAATATTGCCCAATTCATTAACAGCGTGAATACACTCACACCTGCTGATGCAAACAAAATCATGGGTGCGTTGGCTGCAAATGTAAAAGCAGCCCAAGTGGGACAGTTAGTGAAAGCGCTGAGTGACAGAATTAGTGCCGCTCAAGCACGAGAATTTATTAATGCAGTGATTGAAAATATTGACGCTTCTCAGGTAGATGTTTTGATTGATACGTTGAATGATGCTGCTAACGCTGATGCTAATAGTGCTGCTGGCCGATTGAAAGCACGTATCGATGCTCATATCAATGCCCTTATTGAAGCACGTATCCAACAGTATATTAGTACTGGTCACTGACTTACATGCCCCACGTTAGGACAATCGTCGGGGCAGTTGAGCTGTAGCGCAATCGTACTGTATACGATTGAGTTGTCCAACCCGAGCAATGTCACCATCATTGCGAAGGAATATGTGATAGATGGTGGATTTAATGGTACGACAATTATAAGCGCCACAGCACTCGCCTCCGACGATGCTGTCGGCGCTTTTTCTTGCACTATCTCCGATTTATCGGATTATTATAGCAAAACGCTGACAGTTACACCCAGAGTGACAGTTGCCGGTTGTGGCGAGCAGTATGTTACTGGTGACCCGTTTACAGTTACGGTACCCAAAAAGGCTATTACGCTGACAGCCGCTTCGGCCAGTAAGTCATACGATGGAATGGCCTTGATGAGAAAATCGGCCAGTACCACGGACTTGATAAGTGGTCATGTTCTGGACAGCTACAATGTGGTTGGTAGCCAAACCGACGCAGGTACTTCCGATAATGTAGTGGATCAGGCGGTAATTAAAAATGCCCGTGGCGAGGATGTTACCGAAGCCTACGATATTACCTACGTACCTGGTGTTTTGAATGTCCTTCCACGAGAGGTGACGGTCAAGGCTACCGATGCTTCGAAAATCTATGGGCAAGACGATCCATTAGTCTTTAACACGACGATAACGGGACGTGTTCCTGTCAATGCTTTGACTTATACAGTTAGTCGTGACGCTGGTGAGAATGTGGGAACCTACACGATTACTCCTTCTGGCGAGGCTTTACAGGGCAATTATAGAGTAAGCTATCAACCGGGAGTCTTTACTATTCAGCCAGCTACTGTTACCATTACGGTGGAATCTGCAAGCAAGGTTTATGGAGAAGAGGATCCTATCCTTTCTGCTACGGTAGAAGGTTTGATTGGAAACGATGTCTTGGATTATACCTTGCATCGCGAACCGGGTGATACCGTGGGTGAATATGCCATCACGGTCACTTTGGGCGACAATCCCAATTATAATGTTGTGGTTACGAATGGTACATTTACCATTACAAAGGCTGATGCCATTGTAACCATTACCGGTGCTACTGGTACTACGGACTATAATGGTAGCGAACAGCAGGTGAGCGGTTATACCGTGAGCTTGCCTCAGGGGGTTACCATGACGGAAGATGAAATTATCGGACCTGCCAATGCGGTAGCCGTCGGCACAGATGCTGGCACATACAGCATGGGCTTAAACGCTGATGATTTTACTACGAGTAATAATAACTATCATGCGATTTTCGTGGTGGAAGACGGTTCGTTGACCATCAATAAGATTAACGCCAACGTGACGATTACGGGCCATCATAACACCAATGTGTACGATGGACAGGAGCACTCGGTGGAGGGATACGATGTAGAGATCAGTGAACCGCTGTACACAGAGGCGGACATCATTTTCAGTGGCAATGCCACTGCTGCGAGAACCAACGTGGGAACTAGTGAAATGGGTCTGGCTTCAAGTCAGTTTGCCAATAATAACAACAACTTCGCTAATGTGACCTTCAATGTGACGGACGGTTACCAGCAGATTACCCCGTTGGAAGGCGTGGTGGTTACCATTACAGGCCACCAAGATGTAAGCGTATATAATGGACAGGCACATGCAGTTGAAGGATATGATGTTGAAATCAGCAATTCGCTTTATACAACTGCAGACTTCAGTTTCAGCGGAACTGCTTCTGCAAGCAGAACCGATGTCGGAACAAGCAATATGGAACTGGCATCAAGTCAGTTTGCCAATACCAATAGCAACTTTGCCAATGTGAGCTTCAATGTGACGGACGGTTACCAGCAGATTACCCCGTTGGAAGGCGTGGTGGTAACCATTACCGGTCACCATGATGTAAGTGAATATAACGGTCAAGAGCATGCTGTGGAGGGTTATGATGTAGTTATCAGTAATCCACTCTATACAACTGCAGACTTCAACTTCAGCGGAACCGCCTCCGCAAGCAGAACCGATGTCGGAACAAGCAATATGGAACTGGCCTCAAGTCAGTTTGCCAACACCAATAGTAACTTCACTAATGTGACCTTCAATGTGACGGACGGTTACCAGCAGATTACCCCGATGGAAGGCGTGGTGGTTACGATTACCGGTCATCATGATCTGAGCGTATATAACGGAGAGGAACATTCCGTGGAAGGATATGATGTAGAGATCAGTAATTCGCTCTATACAAGTTCAGACTTCAGCTTCAGCGGCACCGCCTCCGCAAGCAGAACTGATGTGGGTACCACGAACATGGAACTTGCTTCAAGTCAGTTTGCCAATACCAACACTAACTTCGCCAATGTGAGCTTCAATGTGACGGACGGTTATCAGCAGATTACCGCATTGGAAGGCGTGGTGGTTACCATTACCGGTCACCATGATGCAAGCGTATATAACGGACAGGCACATACTGTGGAAGGATATGATGTAGAGATCAGCAATTCGCTCTATACAACTACAGACTTCAGTTTCAGCGGAACTGCTTCTGTAAGCAGAACCGATGTTGGAACAAGCAATATGGAACTGGCTTCAACTCAGTTTGCCAACACCAACAGCAACTTTGCCAATGTGAGCTTCAATGTGACGGACGGTTACCAGGAGATTACCGCGTTGGAAGGCGTGGTGGTTACGATTACCGGTCATCATGATGCAAGCGTATATAATGGACAGGAACATGCTGTTGAAGGATATGATGTTGAGATCAGTAATCCCTTATATACAACTGCAGACTTCAGTTTCAACGGCAACACCTCCGCAAGCAGAACTGATGTGGGTACCACGAACATGGGTCTGGCTTCAACTCAGTTTGCCAATACCAATAGCAACTTCACCAATGTGACCTTTAATGTGACGGATGGTTACCAGCAGATTACCCCGTTGGAGGGTGTGCTGGTTACGATTACCGGTCACCATGACGCAAGCGTATATAACGGACAGGAACATTCCGTGGAAGGATATGATGTAGAGATCAGCAATCCGCTCTATACAACTGCAGACTTCAGCTTCAGCGGCAACGCCTCCGCAAGCAGAACTGATGTGGGTACCACGAATATGGGTCTGGCTTCAACTCAGTTCGCCAACACCAATAGCAACTTCACCAATGTGAGCTTCAATGTGACGGACGGTTATCAGCAGATTACCCCGTTGGAGGGTGTGGCGGTTACGATTACCGGTCATCATGACGCAAGTGTTTATAACGGACAGGAACATGCTGTGGAAGGTTATGATGTGGAAATCAACAATTCGCTTTATACAACTGCAGACTTCAACTTCAGCGGAACTGCTTCTGCAAGCAGAACTGATGTGGGTACCACGAACATGGGTCTGGCTTCAAGTCAGTTTGCCAATACCAACAGCAACTTCACCAATGTGAGCTTCAATGTGACGGACGGTTACCAGCAGATTACCCCGTTGGAAGGCGTGGAGGTCACGATTATAGGTCACCATGATGTAAGCGAGTATGACGGACAGGAACACGCTGTGGAAGGTTACGAAGTAGAAATCAATAATTCGCTCTATACAACTGCAGACTTCAGCTTCGGCGGAACTGACTTCACAAGCAGAACTGATGTGGGAACGAGCGATATGGGCTTGGCTTCAACTCAGTTTGCCAATACCAACAGCAACTTCACCAATGTGAGCTTCAATGTGACGGACGGTTACCAGCAGATTACCGCTGTGGATGGTGTGGAGGTCACGATTATCGGTCATCATGATGTAAGCGTATATGATGGACAGGAGCACGCTGTGGAAGCTTACGAGGTGGAAATCAGTAATTCACTTTATACAACTTCAGACTTCAGCTTCAGCGGGAACGCTTCCGCAAGTAGAACCATTGTTGGTACTACTAACATGGGCTTGGATGTAAGCCAGTTTGCCAATACCAACAGCAACTTCACCAATGTGAGCTTCCATGTAACGGACGGTTACCAACAGATTACCGCATTGGAAGACGTGGTAGTCACAATTACCGGTCAACATGATGTAAGTGAATATAACGGACATGCACATGTTGTGGAGGGATATAATGTAGAAATCAGTAATCCTTTATACACAACCTCAGACTTCAGTTTCAGCGGGAACGCCTCCGTAAGCAGAACTGATGTGGGAACAAGCAATATGGGTCTGTCTTCAACTCAGTTCGCCAATACCAATAGCAACTTCACCAGTGTGACGTTTAATGTGACGGACGGTTACCAGCAGATTACCGCAGTGGATGGCGTGGTGGTCACGATTATTGGTCACCATGATGTAAGTGAGTATGACGGACAGGAGCACGCTGTGGAAGCTTACGAAGTGGGAATCAGTAATTCACTTTATACAACTTCAGACTTCAGCTTTAGCGGCACCGCCTCCGCCAGCAGAACCATTGTGGGTACCACGAACATGGGTTTGGTTTCAACTCAGTTTGCCAATACCAACAGCAACTTCACCAATGTGACCTTCCATGTGACGGACGGTTACCAGCAGATTACCGCAGTGGATGGCGTGGTGGTTACCATTATGGGTCACCAAAATATAAGCGAGTATAACGGTCAGGCACATACCGTGGAAGGCTACGAGGTGGAAATCAATAATTCTTTATATACAAGCTCAGACTTCAGTTTCAGTGGAAGTGCCTCCGCCAGCAGAACCAATGTGGGTATTACCAATATGGGTTTGGCTTCAACTCAGTTTGCCAATACTAACACTAATTTCACCAACGTGACCTTCCATGTGACGGACGGTTACCAGCAAATCACAGCGTTGGAAGGTGTGGTGGTCACGATTACCGGTCAGCATGATGTAAGAGAGTATGACAGACAGGAGCATGCTGTTGAGGGATATAATGTACAAATCAGCAATCCTCTCTATACAACGTCAGATTTTAGCTTCAGCGGCACCGCCTCCGCCAGCAGAACTGATGTGGGAACCACCAACATGGGTTTGGCTTCAAGTCAGTTTGCCAATACCAATACAAACTTCGCTAATGTGACCTTCAATGTGACGGATGGTTACCAGCAGATTACTTCAGTGGATGGCGTGCTGGTCACGATTACCGGTCGCCAAAATTCAAGTGAATATGACAGAGAGGAGCATGCAGTGGGAGGATATGATGTTGAGATCAGTAATCCTTTATATACAACGTCAGACTTCAGCTTCAGCGGAAATGCCTCCGCCAGTAGAACCAATGTGGGTACCACAAACATGGGCTTGGCTACAAGCCAGTTTGCCAATACCAACACCAACTTCACCAATGTGACTTTCCATGTGACGGACGGTTACCAGCAGATTACCTCAGTTGATGGTGTGGTGGTCACGATTACTGGTCATCATACTGTAAGCGAGTATGACAGAGAGGAACATGCTGTTGAAGGTTACGATGTGGTAATCAGTAATCCTCTTTATACTACTTCAGACTTCAGTTTCAGTGGAAATGCCTCCGCCAGCAGAAGCACTGTGGGTATTACCAATATGGGTCTGGCTTCAGGTCAGTTTGCCAATACCAATACTAATTTCACCAATGTGACTTTCCATGTGACAGATGGTTATCAGCAGATTACCGCAGTAGATGGCGTGGTGGTTACGATCACAGGTCATCATACAGTAAGCGAGTATGACAGACAGGAGCATGCTGTTGAAGGTTACGATGTAGAGATCAGTAATCCTCTATATACAACGGCTGATTTCAGCTTTAGCGGAAATGCCTCTGCCAGCAGAACCAATGTGGGTACCACAAACATGGATTTGAGTTCAAGTCAGTTTGCTAATATCGATACTAACTTCACCAATGTGACCTTCCATGTGACGGACGGTTACCAGCAGATTACTTCAGTGGATGGTGTGCTGGTCACGATTACCGGTCGCCATGATGTGAGCGAATTTGACGGAGAGGTGCATGCAGTGGAAGGTTATGATGTGGAGACCAGTAATCCTTTGTATACAACAGCGGATTTCAGTTTCAGCGGGAATGCCTCCGCAAACAGAACCAGTGTGGGTACCACATACATGGGCTTGACTTCAAGTCAGTTTGCCAATACCGACACTAATTTCACCAATGTGACCTTCAATATAACGGACGGTTATCAGCAGATTACCGCAGTTGGTGAGGTGGTAGTCACGATTACCGGTCACCATAATGTAAGTGATTATAACGGACAGGAACATGCAGTGGAAGGATATGATGTGGCGATTAGTAATCCTCTTTATACCAGCTTAGATTTCAGCTTCAGCGGCACTGCTTCCGCCAGCAGAACCAATGTGGGTACCACAAACATGGGCTTGTCTTCAAGTCAGTTTACCAATACCAGTACCAACTTCACCAATGTGACCTTTAATGTAACGGATGGTTACCAGCAGATTACCGCGGTTGAAGGCGTGGTAGTCACGATTACCGGTCACCATAATGTAAGTGACTATGACGGACAAGAACATGCGATTGAAGGATATGATGTGGCGATTAGTAATCCGCTCTATACAATTTCAGACTTCACTTTCAGCGGTAATGCAACAGCTTCACGTACCAATGCAGGAACAAGCGATATGGGTTTGGCCACAAGTCAGTTCGCCAACACCAATACTAATTTCTCCAATGTAATCTTCTATGTGACGGATGGTTTCCAGACCATCAATAAGATTAATGCTACTGTAACCATCACTGGTCATCACAATACTTCTGTATACGATGGCAATGCGCATGTTACAGAAGGCTATGACGTTCAGACGAGTACAAGTCTATATTCAGAAAATGATTTCAGTTTTAGCGGAGATGCAACGGCAAGCAGAACGGATGTCGGAACTACCAATATGGGTTTGGCTTCAAGTCAGTTTGCCAACGACAATGACAATTTCGCTGTGGTTAGCTTTAATGTGACCGACGGTTATCAGACCATCACCAAAGCTTCGGTAACTGTGTTGATTACTGGCGCTACAGGCAGCATGGTATACAATGGTAGCGAGCAGCAGGTAAGTGGTTATAGTGTAAGCATACCTGCGGGAGTCACGCTGACGGAAAGCCAGATTATCGGTCCGGCCAATGCAGTTGCTAGTGGTACTCACGTGGGAACCTATCACATGGGATTGACAGCCGACGCTTTCAGTGCGAACAACAACAATTACAATGTCAGTTTTGAGCTTACGGATGGTGTGTTGACTATCACCAGGGCGATGGCTACTGTAACTGCCGAAGCCAAGACAAAGGTTTATGGAACTGAGGATCCCGTACTGACTGCTGTGGTGAGTGGTTTGCAGAATGGAGACGCCGCCAATGTGATTCAATACACTGTTAGCCGTGCGGCGGGAGAAAATGCGGGAACCTACACCATCACTCCTTCTGGTGCCGCTATCCAGGGTGACTACAATGTTACATACGTTACTGCCAGTATGACTGTTACCAGAGCGATGGCCACCGTGACTGCCGAAGCCAAAACGAAGGTTTATGGAGCAACAGATCCAAGCCTGACCGCTGTGGTGAGTGGTTTGCAGAATGGTGATGCCGCCAATGTGATTCAGTATATTGTCAGTCGTACTGCGGGAGAGAATGTGGGAACTTACACCATTACTCCTTCTGGCGCTGCTACCCAGGGCAACTACGAAGTAACGTATGTTCCAGCCGACTTTACCATTACCAGAGCGACGGCTACGGTGACCGCACAATCCAAGACGAAAGTATATGGAGCTGCAGATCCTGCATTGACCGCTTCGGTGAGTGGTTTGCAGAATGGCGATGCCGCCAGTGTGATTCAATATACTGTTAGCCGTACAGCGGGAGAGAATGTAGGAACCTACACCATTACTCCTTCCGGTGCAACCACCCAGGGCAACTACGATGTTACCTACGAGACTGCCAGTTTGACCATTACCAGAGCGACGGCCACGGTGACCGCACAAGCCAAGACAAAGGTATATGGAACTGCGGATCCTGTATTGACCGCTGTGGTGAGTGGCTTGCAGAATGGAGACGCCGCCAGTGTGATTCAGTATACTGTTAGCCGTACAGCAGGTGAAAATGTGGGAACTTACACCATTACTCCTTCCGGTGATGCCGTACAAGCTAACTATAACGTGACGTATGTCGATGCTGTCTTCACGATTACCAAGGCTTTGGTCACTGTGACGATTACGGGTAATACGGCGACTTTGCCTTATAACGGCACGGCACAGAGTGTGAGTGGTTATAACCTGAGTATTCCTGCAGGTACCGATTTGCTTGCCAGTGAGATTACAGGTCCGGCAAACGCAGTCGCAACGGGTACCAATGTGGGAACATACAGCATGGGCTTGTTTGCTTATCAATTCAGGGCCAATAATAACAACTATAATGTAAGCTTTGTGGTTACTGATGGTGCCTTGACCATTACGCGCGCAGCGGCAGTGGTAAAAGCAAATGATGTTAGCAAATACAGAGGAGAAGCTGATCCTCCTCTTACCGTTACGATAACCGGATTGTTTGGCAGTGATGCTTTGTCTTATACTGTTAGCCGTAGATCGGGAGAAAATGCGGGTACCTACACCATTACTCCAACAGGTGCCGCAAACCAAGGAAACTATACTGTTAGTTATGTTAAGGGTACGTTTACTATAGTAACGCCTCCTTGTCCTACCTTGGGTACTACCACTTATACTCCTTATCCTCTTGATGCTTCGAACAGTATTAATGTTACTACTGTTTTGGATGATGTGATTTCCACGTCTTATATTGGTTCTGTGTATTATAAAGTCGTGTCCGCGAATTCAACTACAAATGTTATGGCTACCTATAGCGAGGGTAGAATGTCTGCGACTATTTCGATTTTGCCAGCGTACCGTGAACGTGTTTTGACAGTGACACCTTATATTTATACTACAGGTGGTTGTGCCAACGCTGGTTTAAATGCTGGTGAATCTATCCAAATCTGTATACCATCAACAGTTCCTATTACCCTTGCCACGGCAACTCCATATCCTGCAAGTGGCTTGAACAAAACCCAACTGTTCTCCAATGAAGGTATAACCCTTAAGGCGAGAGTTGGAAACTTTTCCCATTCTCAAGTGTCAAGTTTTGGTTTCCTTATTTCTGATAATCCGGATGATATTCAAACCTACAATAATGATTTTCGTTTGCCTGCAACATTTACTAATGTTAACGATACGCTATTTACCCATAAGATAGGTATGGAATACTGCAAAAAGACCTGGTATTACCGTCCTTATATGGTATTGACTGCATGTGATGGAGAAATCCTGTATGGAGAAATCGGCAGTGTGACGATGTGGGGACCGGAGGATTATAATCCGACAGCCACGCCGATTACTGTAACGGCAGGTCAAACGGTTAACTTGTCCTCCACGGCATACATCACCATAAGTTCGCTTGGTGGATGGAAGCCCATAGAATACTATCTGGATCCCAATGGTGAATATAGTGAATATGCAGATCAATTAGCTCATAATGGAGTAACATACGAAAACTGGTCCTATTATTGGAAAGCCAACGGCAGCCAGATTTATTCCTCGCATACTTCGGGTAACACCACCCATAATCCCACTCAGACAACGGTGTATGATGCCTATTGTGTGTTTGAAATTAATGGATCGCATTGTATTGTGAATGGTAACCCGATTACTGTTACGGTAACTCAGCCGTAAATTGAGAATATCACGGAGTCGCTTCCGTGAGGAATATACATAAAAAATCCCCGTTTATCTTGCGATAGGCGGGGATTTTTCTGCTATAGTTTGGGTTCTTTTGCTATTTCTCCAAGCGGATACGGGCATCCACAGCGGTAACGTAGCTTGGGTTGCCCAAAAGCGGGTTGAGGTCCATCTCCGCGATTTCAGGAGCGGCCTGCACCAAAGCACTCACACGTGCTACTTGGTCAGCGTACAGGTCGAGGTTCACAGGCTCCTGGCCACGAACGCCCTGCAGAATCTTGTAGCCACGCAGCTTGGTGAGCATCTCCTTGGCCTCGGCAGCAGTGATAGGAGCCAACGCACTCTGTACGTCTTTCAGCACCTCGATGAAGATTCCGCCCAAACCGAAAAAGATTTGATGGCCGAACTTGGCGTCCTTGATGGCACCGATATAAACGTCGGTACCGTCGAGCATGGGGTACATTTCCACTGCGTAGGTGTCTTTAATGGCCATCAGACGGTCGAACTCCTTGCTGACAGTGTCCAGGTCCTTAACGCCGAGGGTTACGCCGCCTACGTCGCTTTTGTGCAACGGACCGACCACCTTCATCACGAGAGGCACATCCTTGCTGCAGCCCACCTCTTTGGCGAAGGCCAAGGCATCCTCTTTCTTGTTTACTTCCACACTTTTCTTGCGGCTGATGCCAGCGGCATCCAGCAGTTCGTTGTAGTCGGCAATTTCCATGTAGCCATCTTTGCAGCGGTCAACGGTGGCGCGGATACGGGCCACATCAATCTGTGGCAGTTCCACATGTTCGGGCTGCGGTTTGGGAGTGTTGTAAACTTTGCAGATGGCATTACCCAGTACACACTCTTCGGGGAAGTTGATACGGCCTTTGGCGATGAAGTCGTTGATTTCGTCCTTCACATTGATGATACTCGGCAGCACGGGGAAGATGGGCTTCTTGCAGGTCTTCATCTTCTCGTCTAACAAGTCGTATACTTCTTTGTTGCTGAACAAACCGGGAGAGCCGAAGATGACCACGGAGAAGTCGATTTCGTCGTATTCATTCTCGACGGTGTCTATAATGTAGCCAAGCTGCTCGGCAGTACCGGTGGCGAGGAAGTCGATGGGGTTGCCCACAGAGGATCCTCCGAAGAGTTTGGCGAGCAGGGCGGGGCTGGCGGGATGGTCTTTCAGTGAAGGAACCTCCATGCCACCGTTGCTAAGCACATCGGTGAGCATCACGGCGGGACCGCCGGCGTGGGTGATCACGGCGCAGCGCTTGCCTTTGATTTCGGGATGCATGAACACACCGCAAACGGTGGTCAGCTCCTGGCGATTGTGGCAGCGCACAATGCCTGCTTTCTGGAACAGGGCATCGACAGCGGCGTCGTTGGTAGCCAAAGCACCAGTGTGTGAAGAAGCGGCACGTGAGCCGGCAGCACTGCCACCGCTCTTGATGGCGGCGATGTGGCACCCCTTGTTGATGAGGCTTCGGCTGTGCTTGAGCAGACGCTGCGGGTCGCCAATCTTTTCCATATAAAGCATAATGACGTGTGAGGACTTTTCAGGATCGAATGTCTCGTCCAAATGTTCGAGTACATCCTCGATGCCGAGTTGCGCACTGTTACCAACTGCCCACACACTGTTGAACTTCAGACCGTTGCTCATGCCGTATTCCTTGATGAACACAGCCGTGGCTCCGGAACCCGTGATGAAATCGACACCCTTGGGGTCGAGTTTCGGAATCGGCGTGTCAAAACAGCCAGCATAGTTCACATTGAGGAAGCCAGTGCAGTTGGGACCGATAAGGGAGCCGCCTACGCTGTTGATGGTATCCACAATGTGCTTCTCAATTTCAGCGCCTTCGTGGCTCTCTTCCGAGAAACCGGCACTGATGATGATGAAGCCCTTGCAGCCTTTTTCCTTGGCCAGCACATCAACGGTCTGGGCGCAGAACTTGGCGGCGATACAGAGGATGGCGCAATCTACCTGCGGCAGGTCATCGACTTTGGCGTAGCATTTCACGCCCTGCACTTCGGTCTCTTTGGGGTTGACAGCGTAAATCTGACCCTTGAAGGGGCTCTCCAAGAGGTTTTTCAGCGATTTTCCACCGGGTTTGTGAATGTCACTCGACGCACCGCATATCACGATGCTTTGGGGGTTTAATAGTTTTGGGTTGATCATGTTTATGTTTGTTTTTGTTGTATTGTTTATTTATTTTGTCGTTTATGCGTTAAGACGTTAAGACATGCACTTCGTACATTCGTTAAGACGTTAAAGCGATGTGTTATTCGCATTTATTCGTCTCCTATTCGTTAAGGCGTTAAGACATGCATTGCGTGCATTCGGTTAGGCGTTATTGCAATTATCGTCTTAACGAGCGAATGAAGTGAGCGTCTCCACGTCTCCACGTCTTCACGAATTCCTACAGTTTCATCTCCTCAATTATCCCCTTGATCTTCGCCTGCATTGCGGCATTGGCCTCGTCGTATTTGGCTACATCAGGCAACTCGCCCACCACACCGAAATAGAACTTGATTTTGGGTTCGGTGCCGGAGGGACGGACGGTGATTTTGGAGCCGTCGGCCGTGAAGAACTGCAGCACATTGGACTTGGGCAGGGCAATGGGTTCTTGCGTGCCTTTGTCCAAGTGATAAGCGATGCTAGCCTGGATGTCGTTCATCAGCACCACCTTCTGTCCACCGATTTCTTTCGGAGGATTGTTGCGGTAGTTGACCATCATGGCGGCGATTTCCTCGGCACCGCTCTTGCCCTGTTTGGTCAGCGAAAGCAGGTCTTCTTTGTAGAAACCGTATTCGTGGTAGATTTCGAGCAGCATCTGGTACAAACTCTTGCCCTGGTTAGCGTAGAAGGCGGTCATTTCGGCGATAAGACAGCAGGCAATGACGGCATCTTTGTCTCTTACAAAGTCGCCGGCCAGGTAGCCGTAGCTTTCCTCACCACCACCGATGAAGCTCATCTGGCCCTCATGCTCTTTGATTTTTTCCGCAATATATTTGAAGCCGGTCAACACATCGAAGCAAGGCACCTGATAGGCATCGGCCATGCGCTTGATTAATTCGGTGGTGACGATGGTCTTGACGACAAACTGTTTGCCGTTGATTTTGTTGAGGGCTTTCCACTGCGACAGCAGATAGTGAACCAGCAGGGAGCCAGTCATGTTGCCGTTGAGCAGGATCATCTCACCTTTGGAGTTGCGCACAGCGATACCCACGCGGTCGGCATCGGGATCGGTGGCCAGCACCAGGTCAGCTTTCTCGGCCTCTGCCTGGGTGATAGCCATCACGAGGGCGCTTTTTTCCTCGGGGTTAGGTGACTTCACGGTGGGGAAGTTGCCGTCGCTGACAGCTTGCTCTTTGACGATGCTGATGTTTTCAAATCCGTACATCTTCAAGGCCTTGGGCACCATGGTGATGCCGGTGCCGTGCAGCGGAGTGTAGATGATTTTCAGCTGTTTCTGAGCGGCAATGGCCTCTGGATGCAGCGATAGGCCGTGAACCAGCTTTAGGTAAGCCTCATCCAGGCTGCTATCGATGATATGCACTTTGTCGGGGTTGCGCTGCCATTTGGTATCATGCAGCGACTTGATTTTGTTGACCTCGGCAATGACATTTTTGTCGTGTGGGGGCACCAATTGTCCACCGTCATTCCAATATACTTTGTAGCCGTTATATTCTTTCGGATTGTGCGAGGCGGTCACCATTACACCCGACTGGCAGTGCAGGTAGCGCACAGCGAAAGACAGCACCGGGGTGGGGCGCAGCTCTGGGAACAGGTGGCAGGTGATGCCGTTGGCGGAGAGCACGTCGGCGGTGATGTCGGCGAAATAAGCGCTGTTGTTGCGTGAATCGAAGGCGATGGCTACGCTGATTTCCTGCTTGGGGAACTGCTGTTTCAGGTAGTTGGCCAGTCCTTGGGTGGCGGCGCCCACCGTGTATTTGTTCATGCGGTTGGTGCCCACGCCCATGATGCCGCGCAGACCGCCCGTGCCGAATTCCAGGTCACGGTAGAAAGCCTCGGTCAGCTCGTCGGGGTTGTTTTGCTGGTATTCCCTGATTTTCGCTTTGGTATCGGCATCGTAGTCGTCGTTCAGCCACAGCGCCACGCGTTCTTCAATATATTTATCCATAGTATATCAGATTATAAATTATTAATCTGCAAACTTACAAAAAGTTTTCGGATTGTCAAAAAATATTTTTGCCATATAATTCCCCTTCTTTAAGACTCGACGAACGAGCGATGTGGTAGAGACGTTTCATGAAACTTCTCTACAAAAAAACACAAATCAATTTCATTTATTCAGAAAATTTATGTATGTTTGCAAAAATTATCAACCCTTATTATTAATTTAATTCATAAAATTATGGAAGAGAAAGATTTACAACTCTTGGAAGAGTCAAAATTGTATGTGTCAAGCATGGGCAAATGGATGAAATTCTTTGCCGTGTTGATGACCATAGCTCTTGTGTTCATGGCATTAGGCTGCATAGGCATCGTGTCATTCGGTTCGCATATTCCAATGGAAGTATTTGGAGGGCTAAGTTTGAAATGGTTCGGATTTTTATACTTGATTATGATTATCCTGTATGTTTTCCCAACCCTTTATCTGTACCGTTCGTCAGCAGCTGCACAATTGGCAGTGGAAGCTAACGATAATGAGCAGGTTGTGGAATTCCTCAAGAATAACAAGTCTTTCTGGAAATTCTGCGGGATTTTGACGATTGTGATGTTATGTACCTATGTTGTGGCGATTATTGGTATTATTATTGCCGCGATAGCCATGGGAATGCCGATGATGTAATCAAAAGCCCTGTTTAATTTCCCTTTATTAGATTCGACGAACGAACGAGTATGGTAGAGACGTTTCATGAAACGTCTCTACTATGTAAAGCACATTAGATGGAATTCAAAGTTCAGAATTCAAAATTCAATTGGTACATTAGCACATTAAAACAATTTGCTAATTTACTAATTAACTAATTTGCTAATTAATCACGCTTCTTGTTTGCTGATGTTCAGCAACACACCGGTAGCGATGCCGGCAAAGAGTAGGGAGGCACCGCCACGACTGATGAAGGGCAGTGTCTGTCCGGTGGCGGGCAGGAGCCCGCAGTTGACACCAATGTGTACCAAGCCCTGACAACAGAACCAGAAACCTATACCTACCGCCAAGAGCATGCCGAAGGGTCCTTCGCTGCGCTTGGCGATTTTTATGGAGCGGATAAACAGCATCAGGTAGCAGGCCAGAATGATCAGGCTGGCGGTGATGCCCAATTCCTCCGTCACTGTGGTGAACACGTAGTCAGTGTCTTTTTCAGGCAGATTCTTGTTGATGACTCCCTGTCCAGGTCCTGCTGGCAGCAGTCCCGAACGGGCAATGGCAGCCTTCGACATAATCATTTGGTCGCCATAACCTTCGCTGTTGTCGTTGGTGATGTAATAGTGACAGCGGTGGCGGAAGGTGCTGGAACGTCCGGAGTTGGTTCCGAACAGGTAAATGGAGCCGAAGAAAACCGCCACAAAGCAGAAGAGCATAAGATGCTTGATTCTGACATTGCCTAAAAACATAATGGCCAGGCTGGTGGCGAAAAAGATGATAGCGGTGGACATGTTGCTGAGAGCCATGCCACCGGTGAACAGCAAGACGACAACAAATAGTCCTGACACGTCCTGTAAGGTCATTCTGGAATCATTGTTGATGCGGACGGCCAGGAATTTGGCGATGAAAAAAATGACCAGGAAACCGATGAAATAGAAAGTCTGGATTTCCATGGATCCGATTTGGATGCCTCGCCGTTCTTCATTACCGAACGCCAGGGTTGCCACCAGTAGAATGCCAGCTGCAAACAGGGAGAAGAGCGCCAGCCTCGACAATGCCTGGTAGTTGATTTTGTAGGCAACAAACATACCGACAAAGCATAGGGCGAGGTTGAACAAATGGTGAATGAAGACAGAGGTCGATTTGGCAGAGCTTAACACTGCCAACACCGAAATCAAGGACAGGACAATGGTGATGATCAGGATGCCCCTGTCTCCTTTGAATTTGAATTTCTCCCTTAGATCCATTTATAGTCGTTTATTCGTTTATGCGTTAAGACGTTAAGACATGCACTTTGTGCATTCGTTAAGGCGTTAGGACGTTAAGATATGTGTTACGTACATTCATCAAGGTAATTATCGTTTTAACGAGCGAACGAAGTGAGCGTCTCCACGCCTTCACGTTTCCACGTTTATAACTGTGCTACCGCGTCTTTGAACTTGTCACCTCTTTCGCGGTAAGTGTGATACATGCCGAAACTGGTGGTTCCGGGAGCGAAAAGGATGGCGTCGCCGGCATCGGAAGCATAATAGGCGGTGCGAACAGCATCTTCCAGATTGTCACAAATATCCACCATTTTGTCCAAACCGGAAATGAAATCGTATACTTCTGTGTTGTAAACATCTACCATGATGATATGTTTCACCTTTTCGTTGATAATGTCCACGAGACTGTCGCTGATATTCTCGCGTTTGTCAATGCTCATGATCCAAGTGGTAGGCTTGGTCATGCTTTCCAGGGCAAACCATACAGCGTTGGCGTTGGTGGAGCGTGAGTCGTTGATAAAATCTCTGCCTTCGATGGTCTTGACCAGCTCGAGGTTGTTGGCGCTGCCCTCGAAGTCGGACATGGATTCGTTCAAGCTTTCGTTACGTGCGTGGAGCAGTCTGCCCGCTACGGCAGCGGCCATGCTGCTGCGGTTGTCGGTGGTGGGGAATACGTTGTACCCAATGTTTTTGTTTGTTGCCATATTTTATCTTACTTTTAATGTTACTACTGAAATTACTGCCAACAGGATGCCGATGATGATGAATCGCTGTACGATTTTGGTTTCATGCAGGCCCTTTTTCTGGTAATGGTGGTGAATGGGTGCCATCAGAAAGACGCGCTTGCCTTCACCATATTTTTTCTTGGTATATTTGAAATAACTTGTCTGGATGATGACGGAAACTGATTCGATGAGATAGATGCCGCAAAGGACAGGAATCAGCAATTCTTTACGGATGATGATGCACAAAACAGCGATGATGCCGCCTAGGGAAAGACTGCCAGTGTCGCCCATGAACACCTGGGCTGGGAAGCAGTTCCACCAGTAGAAGCCGAGACATGCCCCGAGCAAGGCGGCGATGAAGACTACCAACTCACCGATGTTGGGGATGTACATGATGTTCAGGTAGTCGGCGAAAATGCTGTTACCTGACACATAGGCTAGTACGGCGATTCCTATGGAAATCACAGCTGCGGTGCCGATGGCCAGACCATCCAGTCCGTCGGTGAGGTTGGCCCCGTTAGATACCGCCGCTATGATGAAGATGATGACTAAAATGTAAACCAGTGAGGAAAGCAAGCCTGACTTGTCTCCCGTCCAGTTGGTGAGCCAGGCATAGTCGAATTCGTTGTTTTTCACAAAGGGAATGGTGGTCTTGGTGGAGTTGTGTTGGGCAGGAATTCTGCTGAAGACACTGGTAGTCTGGTTGGCCTCGCCAATGCTGACAACTTCTGTGGTTTCAACTTTCTTGCTTATAGTACTGTTTTTCTCTTTGATGATTACATCGGGATGAAAGCACATCACAATACCTACAATCAGGCCTAATACAATTTGTCCGATGAGTTTTTTCTTTCCGGAAAGGCCTTCTTTGTTTTTCTTGAAAACTTTGATATAATCATCGGCAAATCCTAGGCATCCTAACCATAAAGTAGTGAATATCATTAAGATAATGTAGATATTGTTCAGTTTGGTAACCAAAAGTACTGGTACGATAATGGAAGCGATGATGATAAGACCACCCATGGTAGGGGTGCCTTTTTTCTGGAGCTGTCCTTCCAGACCAAGGTCGCGGACAGTTTCTCCAATTTGAGCCTTTTGCAGTTTCTTGATGACACTTCTTCCAATTATGAGCGAGATGAAAAGTGAAAGCACGATGGCTGCTGCTGCTCTGAAAGAAATGTATTGGAACATTCCCGCGCCAGGGAAGTTGTATTGGTGTAACCAGTCGAAAAGGTAGTACAGCATAGGGATTAGGTTTTAGTGGTTAGAGATTAAAGTTTGCTTTTATTTCTTCGGTGTCATCAAAGTGATGTTTCACGTGGTTGATTTCCTGATAGTTCTCGTGGCCTTTACCGGCAACCAGCAGCACATCCTTGCCTTGCATCAGCATGCAGGCGGTCTTGATGGCCTCGTGGCGGTTCTCGATGACCAGCACCTTGCGTTTTTGGTCGGCGCCCACTCCTTGAAGCATGTCGTTGAGGATGTCCTCGGGTTTCTCGGTACGGGGATTGTCGGAGGTCAGGATGACCTTGTCGCTGTATTCGCAGGCGATGGCGGCCATCTCTGGGCGTTTCAGCTTGTCGCGGTCACCACCGCATCCTACCACGGTGATGATGTTCACGCTGTGCTGCGTGATGTCGGTGATGGTGGAGAGCACGTTCTTCAGTGCGTCGGGGGTATGGGCGTAATCAACAATGGCAGAACCTCCTTCAGTATTGCGGATCAGCTGGAAACGGCCGGCAGCGCTACCCAAGCCACTCATTTGCTGTAATACCTCGGCGGAATCCATACCCAGCAGGATGGCGGCACCGTAAATGGCCAGCAGGTTGTAGGCATTGAAGCGGCCACATAATTTGAAATACACTTCCTGTCCATTGATGGTCATCTGCAGACCAGTGAAGTCATTGTCCAAAATAACTCCTTTGAAATCAGCAGTTTTCAGCAAACTGTAAGTCTTGACTTTGGCCCTGCTGTTTTGTGTCATCACCAGGCCGTTCTTGTCATCAATGTTGGTCAGAGCGAAAGCGTTTTCAGGCAGTTCGTCGAAGAATTTCTTCTTGGCTTTGATGTATTCGGCAAAGGTTTTATGATAGTCCAAATGGTCGTGGGTAATGTTGCTGAAAATGCCTCCGGCGAAATGTAATCCCGCGATGCGGTGCTGGCAGATGGCGTGTGAGCTGACTTCCATGAAGCAGTACTGGCAGCCAGCTTCCACCATGCGGTGAAGCAGTTCGTTCAGCACGATGGCGTCGGGGGTGGTGTGTGTAGTGGGGATGACTTCGTTTACAATGCGGTTTTCAATGGTGGAAAGCAGTCCGGTGGGGTAACCCATGCTGTTGAACAAGCGGTACAGCAGGGTGACGGTAGTGGTTTTGCCATTGGTGCCGGTGATGCCCACCAAATGCAGTTTCTGGCTGGGGAAATCATAAAAAGCACTGGCCAACAATCCAAGGGCGATGTCACTGTTAGGCACCTTGATGAAGGTGACATCCTGAGGTAGAGACGTTTCCTGAAACGTCTCTGCAGGAATCTCTTCGCAAACAATCATTCTGCCGCCCTGTTCAATGACTTTGCCGATGAAACTGTGGCCATCCACATGGGTGCCACGCTGGGCGACAAACAAGGTGTTAGCATCGTTTGCTTTGCGCGAGTCAAAGGTGATGTTCTCCACCTGACGCTCGGCAGATCCTATGAGTTCATATTTTCCAATGTGTTGCAATAAAAAAGATAAGGTTTTCATTGCTATTGTTTGTTTAGTTTATTCCAGATAAAGTGTTACAGTGTTGGTGGCCGTGTTCAAATCCTGACGGTGTACCACGCCATAGCCTTTTATTTTCACTTGATAGCCGGCGCGTGTCAGTTCGCTGACAGCATCAGCCGCAATCATATCTGTCACATCAGGCATCTTGTCGCCGTTTTTGAAACGAGGTTTTTTCAGCATCACGGAGTAGTCTTCGCGCAAGCCGGAGGTGACGTAGGGCACCGGCAGTTGACTGTCAGGATAAGCGATGCCCAGTTGTTTCATGAGGAACTTGTATTGTTCAGTGTTGACCACGTAGGTTCTGGGTGTTTTGGTGTTTTGATTATGATTGACAGTTTGCAATGCGCCATAGCCATTGTTGCCGGTGTTCATAATATTTCTGGCAATACGAGCGAAGACATCTACAGCAATGGAACTTTTTTTGGACACATTGTACATGAAAACCAGACAGGTGTATTTTGGGGTGTCGGCGGGGAAATATCCGCAAAAAGAAACGCTGTTCTTGCTGTAGTTGTATGCTTTGAGTTCCTCGTCCCAGATGTCACGGGTACCGGTTTTACCAGCAAAAGTTATTATTGTGTCTCGGTAAGGGCGGGCAGTGCCATGTTCGCCGTAGACCACTGCTTTCAGGTAGCTTTTTGCCTTGGCAATAGTTTGTGGACTGCATATTTTCTCGTTGAGGACTTCTGCTTGGAAGGTTTCTAGGGGTTCAGTCTCGTGAGCTTTGGTGATGTATTTGACGAAGAGTGGTGCAAGCATTTTGCCGTTGTTGGCGATGGCATTGTAATACACCAAAGTCTGGATGGGGGTCATGGTGAATCCAGCCCCATAGCAGGTGTTGTAATAGGTATGAAAATCTTTGGCATTACGCTTGAGATTGGGAGCCTGAATCTTACCTAATTGTGTGGAGAAAGAGGTGGTGATGTATAGTTGGTCGATTTTTTTCAAGTAATTTTTATAGTTATTATCGCCGAAGGCATCAAAGATCATGGAAGCAATACCGACATTGGAGGAACGCTGGATAATTTCACTGGGATAAGCGTAAATATTTTTGTGGTTATTGTCGTCATAGGAACTTTTGTCATATTTGTGGTACACGTATGTCCTGCTATTGTCTTTGTTTGTTCTTTTGAAATCATGACACAAAATGTGATAGGCCTTGTTATCATCACCATGTCTCTGTTCCAGGTAGGCGAGGGCAGAGGCAATCTTGAAAGTGGAACCTGGCTCCACCATCTTGTGCAGCACGTATTCATCGCTTTCAGTATAGTCACTTCCGTCACGGTTGGCCCGGCGCAGGTTGCAAATGGCTTTGATTTCTCCGGTCTCGGTTTCCATCACCACTGCGCAACCCCATTCTGCATTTTGTTCTATTAGTTTGGCTTTTAATTCATTGTGGACGATATTCTGAATTTCCAGATTCAAGGTGGTATGGATATCGTAACCGTCAACAGGCTCCACATATTCATTCAGGGGAAGACGGGCTTTGTTGACATACAGATATTTGCGGGAGCCTTCAATGCCGGCAAGCTGTTCGTTGAAGTAGTACTCCATGCCATACTGGCGGTCGCCGATGTTCAGGCCTAAAGTTCGTTTGGCAAGGTC
The DNA here is from genome assembly GCA_017964255.1 of Bacteroidales bacterium. GTDB lineage: Bacteria > Bacteroidota > Bacteroidia > Bacteroidales > WCHB1-69 > RUG11690. Next base: position 21,926 of record JAGCSI010000034.1, read on the forward strand.
TCCATAGGGGTTGATGCGCACGGTATGGTAGGTGTAGTTGACACAGCGTTTGCAGGGTTTCTCGGAGAACATGGGCAGATGATTGATAAAAGCAGTGTCCTCGGAGGTGACCCATCGCTGCTCATTGCTTTCGTTAGACTGTAGGATGAGCGCATTGCTTTGCTCTATCAAGGCACGGGTGAATTTTTTACGATAGTATTGCAGGTCGTTTTTGGGGAATTTGTCTTTGAAATGATTATAGAATTCCGCACTCAGTGTCTCAACCAATTTGTTCAGCTTGGCGGCGGAATGAACATATATGGTGTCTTTGGAGCCGAAAATACGGCCATCCAGCGTGAGGTCGAAAACGGTGACATTGCTGACCAGCACGTGATTCTGATCGTCATAGATCTCTCCTCTGACAGGGCGCACGTTGTTGGCTATCACATAGCAGTCGCAGGTCGAGTCCTGGGCGAGGGGGTTCTGCTTCCAGTCTTCCTGGGTTTTGTCGAGGCATTTGGAGGAGGTGCCACTATAAAGTGAGCGTTGGAAAATGACAAGATACAGGATTTTGCCGAAACAGCAAACACCCAGCAACAACACCAGAAACAGGATGACTCCCATTCTCGTGTTGAAACGTTTGTTTCCCATGTTTTCGTTATTCTGCATCTTCTTTCGGAGTTTGTACTATGATTTTATATATTCGCTTGTCATTTTTCTCGAAACCTCTGTTGTTCAGCATCTGTTTCAGCTCCTGGTTTTGATCATACAGGATGTACTGGTTGTTGTGTTTCAGTGCGCTGATAGTCTGCTTGTATTCAGTTTCCAACTGTTTGATTTTTTGTCTTTTGGTATCCATGTTGTGTTCGTTCAGCACAATCAGAATCATCAGCAGGAAAACGTAGGTGATGTAAGGATACCAGCGGACGGTTTCCGGAGCAAACAGGAAGTCGCCGGAAATCAGTTGTTTCCAGAAGCTGTCGCCCTTGGTTTTGGGCTCTTTGGGTTCCTGTTTGCTGGTGGTTATCATGTTTGTTATTTTTTTTCTGCGACTCTTAATTTTGCGCTTCTGGCACGGGGGTTGACGGCTATTTCGTCCTCGTCGGGGATTACGGCCTTCCGGGTAATCAGGGTGAACGGGGTCATCAGGTTGCCGAAAAAGTCTTTGTCGGCTTCGCCTTCGAATTTTCCCGATCGCATGAAGTTCTTCACCAGTCGGTCTTCCAGCGAATGGTAGGCGATGACCACCAGCCGGCCTCCCGGTTTCAGGCATTCCACCGTTTGGCTTAAGAATTCTTTCAGCACAGCCATCTCGTCATTCACCTCTATTCTGATGGCTTGGAAAAGCTGCGATAGCACTTTGTTTTCCTTGCCTTTTGGGAGCATTGGTGTTACTGCGGCGACCAGCTGGGCAGTGGTGGCGATTTCGGCTTTCTCGCGCTCGCTCACAATCTGGCGCGCCAACTGTTTGCCGTTGGGCAGTTCGCCGTAGGTGTAGAACATGGCAGCCAAACGTTCTGGGGCATAGCCGTTGATAATCTCGCGGGCGGAAACCTCTTTCTGCTGGTTCATGCGCATGTCCAAAGCACCGTCAAAGCGGTGCGAAAATCCCCGTTCCGCTGTGTCGAACTGGTAGGACGACACCCCGAGGTCGGCCAAAATGCCGTCGGCGGGACAACATTTATAATATTGGGCGAATTTTTTCAGATGGCGAAAATTGCTTGGAACAAATTGGAAGCGTTCGTCATCTATAATATTATGTTGTGCGTCAGGGTCTTGGTCGAAGGCCAGCAAATGTCCGGCAGGATTCAGGCTTTCCAAAATTTTCCGGGAATGCCCGCCACCGCCGAAGGTGACATCGATATAGGAGCCGGAGGGATTGGTGACCAGTTGCTGTATGGATTCCTCAAGGAGGACCGGGTTATGGTATGTCATTGCCTTCCTCCTTTCGCGCAGTATTAAATTGGCCAAGGTGAATGGCCTCGTTCAACTTGTTCAATTCTTCTGGGGTCATGTCGAACTCTTTGTGGTATGCCTCACTGTCCCAAACGTCAATTTTGCCGTCGTCTAAAATCATTACTACCTCACGATCAATATTATAGTATTCCATGAAGAATTTTGGAATGACAAGGCGGCTTTGTGAGTCACATTCCACAAGGGTATTGCGCGTAAGAAATGCGTTGCGGTATTTCTTGATTGCTATGATGTTTCTATCCAAAGAATTAAGGAAATCCATCTGTTTCTCGTAGGCCTTCATGGTCCATAAGGTCACATGATTGCCGAAACCAGGGGTAGCCATAAAACAACTGCGGTCATCTTCGTCCAATGACTTCAAGAGCATGGTGGGCAATTTCACACGCCCATGCTTCTCGATGGCAGCTTCATAATAACCTTGATTGAATTTTGGCATTTTTTTCTTTGGTTTTATCGTGGCAAAGATATATCTTTTTTCAATACTTTTTCCACAATTTTTCCTTTTTAGTCAAAAAAAGATAATATTGTAATGTAAATATCTGAAAATCAGTGTGGAAAAAAATGGTAATTTTTTCGAATTTAAAGGATTAATAAGCTAAAATATTGATTTTTCAGTAGATAAAGTTATATAATTTAATAAATCATAACTTTTTAAAAATCAATACTATATAAGAAATAAATGGAGGTCTTTCCAAAATTTTCCACAATAGATTGTTGATTTTCGGAGAAATCTGGAAAAAAATGGAAACTTTTGGAGCGGGAAGGAAAGTTATCAACAAAAAAACGACCCGAAGGTCGTTATGCTTTCCACAGGGGAATGTTGATTAATTAACAAATTGGTTAATTAGCAAATAAGCAAATGATTTTAATGTGCTAATGTGCAAATTGATGATTACGATTTGCTCGAATGAGGCTCGAAAACGGCCTCAAAGAGGTCGAATCTTAGTAACCCCGCACGTAAGTGTGGGGTCTAGAACATCACAATCTTCAGGTACTCCACCAGCACTGCGGCGAGGACCGCTCCGATGGCGACAGTGAGCAGGTCACGTTTGCGCCACGACATGATGAGCGCTACCACCGTGGCGACAACACCCGAGGTGAGACTTTTGGTAGAATATATGACATCGGGGAAGGTCATGGCAGCCAGTACGCAGAAGGGGATGTAGAACATGAAATCCTTGAACCAGCGGTTTTCTAATTTGCGGTGGAACACAGCCATGGGCGTCACCCTGATGAAATAGGTGGTGAGGGCCATGACAGCCAACATGATGCCTGCGGTGGAGAAAGTGAATTGGCTCATCGTGCCACCTCCTTTCTCTCTGCCTCATCGGCAACCTCGTCGGTTTTGAAGAAAGTGGCGCAGAGGGAAGCTGCTCCAATAGCGGAGATAATCAGCGACCAGCCACCACCGTTCTGTGAAATCTGGTTGATGCCAGGCACATATTTGAACATGCACGACAGTGCCGAGGCAATCAGTATAGAGTAGAATATCTTCTTGTTGGTTTTGGAGGGCGGCACAATGATGGCGATGAACATGCAGTACAAGGCAATGCCCATGCAGGCCTGTACCATGGCGGGCATCAGCTCGGCGGCAAAGGCACCCAGCACCGTGCCCAGCGTCCAGCCGACAATTGGGCATGTCATCAGGCCGGTAAAGAAACGGAAGCTGACATCCTCTTTCTCCATGGCTGCCAGCGCGAAAATCTCGTCCGTCACGCCGAATGCCATGATACAGCGTTTGTAGGTCGGCATTTTTGGGTCTATCTTTTGCGTCAGCGAGAGGCTCATCAGGAAGTAGCGGATGTTCACCACCAGGGTGGTCATGGCCAGTTCGATGGCAGGAGCGCCACCGGCAATCATGCGGATGCCGGCAAACTGACCGGCAGAAGCCAGGTTGGTGAGCGAGATGAAGACCGCTACCCAGGGGTCGAAGCCCATCTGCACGGCCACCAAACCGAAAGTGAACGACACGGGTACATAGCCCAAGCCGATGGATTTGCCCAACGACAAGCCCCGCATATAGTCGTTTTTCGGTTGGTCCTTACGGGATCTGCGTCTCAGGACCTTGATCAGGAGGGGGAGACGGCGCACAATCAAGAGGTCATTGACCTGCTCGCGCAAACGCCGGTTGAACTTGTCGCGCCTCCATTTCATGGCGCGCAAGGTGGCTTTTCGGCGCGAACCGCGTCGGCTGCTTACACTCTTGATTTTTTTATTTTCTTTTACCACAGTTATTTATGCCGTTTTTATAGGCTCAATTTTCAGAGTGCAAAAGTAATGTTTTTTTTAATTAGCTAATTAGCAAATTAGTTAATTAGCAAATTAGCAAATGATTTTTGGGAGTCTCATGCTAAGCATTCGAGGGAGAGTTGTAAATGTGCTAATTGAATTTTGAATTCTATTCAATGTGCCAATTGAAATCAAAACCGAAGCCTCACAAACACCGGATAGTGATCCGAAGGATTGCGGCGGGTGTATGAGTTGAAGGAAATTTCCTGTGGCGCATCTAAGGCCTTTTTGCTTTCGTCCGACTGCTCGTTAGGAGTCCAATAACTGTTGGTGAACACTCCGTAAGCTTCCACCTGTGTGGAGGGGGACACAAATACATGGTCGATGCGGCTTTGGGTGAAATATTCCGTTTTGAAAGCATTGAAGGTGCCGTTTTCCGCAAAACGTATGCGGGCGGCATCATAGGAGTCTTTCAGCAGTCCCGACTGGGAGAAAATAGTGTATATCTCATCGTTTTGGTCCACATTGAAATCGCCGGTGAGGATGACGGGAAGACCGTCGGTCATCTCTTTGATACGCTTCATCACCAGCTTGGCCGCCTCGCGTCGGGCTACCACGCCCACATGGTCCATGTGTAGGTTGAAGTAATAAAAGGTTTGGGCGTCCTTATTGGGACTGTCGGACCGTTTGTCGGCAGCGTCGTTTTGTGCGGTCTTCACCGAGAACTTGCCCCAGGTGCAGATGCGGATACAGGCCGCGTCCCAACCCAATGCGGGCTTGTCGGGCGTTTCGTTGAGCCAGAAGTCTCCATGGTCGAGGAGCTGGAGTTGGTCTTTCTTGTAGAAGATGGCCTCGTGTTCGCCGCCATGTTTGCCGTCGTCACGCCCGATGCCGATGTAGTCGTAGCCGTCCAAAGCTTTTTGCATATCGAGAAGCTGGCTATACAATACCTCCTGGGTGCCGAAAATGACGGGGGCCATGAAGTTAATCTGGTCGCAGATGACCTGGCAACGCTTTGGCCACAGATTGCCCTGCACACTGTCGTTCCAGTTCTTATAGCGTATGTTGTAGCTGCCTACAAGCATCTCCTGAGCGGAGACAAAAATGACAAGAAACAGGAAAAATCCGAAGAATATCAGTCTTTTCTGAAAAATAAAGTTTTTGTTCATGTAAGGTCATTTTATTTTCCGCAAAAATACGTAAAAAACACATATTTCTGATCTTAAAAAGACTCCCCTCGAACGCAGTGCGAGATTTCCCCAAATTTTCTCATTTGCTAATTTACTAATTAACCTATTTGCTAATTCTCTTCAACATTTCCCTGTGTATAAATACTATCCTCTTTTTGAAAATAGAGGGCAATATCCTTTTATTTTTGTAAGTTATAGTAAAGTAGTAAATTAATGCTGATGAAAAACCATATTTTTTCCCGTTTGTTGTTCGCAGTGGCGGTATTGACGCTAACGCTGATGTTTGCCCCTTTCGACGCTTTTTCGCAATCGAAAAGCGCAAAGTTGAAAAATGACAAGAAGAAAATCGAGACGGAAATCGCCAATACCCAGAAACTGCTGAAGCAGACCGAGAAAAACAAGAATGCCTCTCTGCAGCAAATCAGTGTCTTGCGTCAGCAGATTTCCAACCGTGAGGCGCTGATTACCACTTTGAATACCGAAATCTTCCAACTGGAAGAGGAACTGGCCCTCAATGTCAAGCTGTCGCAGGACCTGAGCAAGAAGCTCGAATACATGAAGTCTGATTACTCCCGTGTAGTGTATCTGGCATATAAAAACCGCAAACTCATCGACAAGGTGACTTTCCTGCTTTCCGCGGATAATTTCTCGCAGATGTTCCGCAGAATCAAGTATTATTCTGTCTTCGCCAACAATGTGAAACGGCAGGTGGAGTTGATTGAGAAAACACAGGAGGAAATCAAGGCGAAGAACGAGGAGATTGTGCAGATGAAAGCGGAAAAACTGGCATTGTTGGAGGGCAAGGAGGTGGAAATCAAGAAATTGGAAATGGACAGAACGGCCACTACCAAGAAGGCTCAGGAGCTGAAACAGAAAGAGAAACAATTGGCCAGCACGCTTCAGGAAAAACAGAAAAAGAGAAAAGAACTGGATGTGGCTATCAAGAAAGCCATCGAAGCGGAAATTGTGGCGGCCAACAAGAAGAAAGCTGAGGAGGCTGCCAAAGCTGCCAAGGCTAAAGCCAACAAGAATACTACCAACACCTCGTCTTCCAGCAGAAGTGGTAAAACAACCGCCAAGAACGAGATTGTGTTGACTCCCGATGAGCAGTTGGTGAGCAATTCCTTTGCCAACAACAAGGGCAAGTTGCCATGGCCAGTGGCCAAAGGCGCCAAGGTGGGCGATTTCGGCAGCTACCCGCATCCCGACGTGCCTTCGGTGATGATTGAAAACCGAGGTATTGATATTTTGGTAGAGCCAAACACCCCTGTCAGGGCCATCTTCCAAGGCGAGGTGACCGGCATCCTCGATGTGATGGGCACCAAGGTGCTGATGATTCGTCATGGTGAGTATCTTTCTGTTTATCAGAATCTTGCATCGGTAAATGTAAAGAAGGGAGACAAAGTAACTACCAAACAAAGCATTGGAACAGTAGCCAAATCTTCAACTAACAATACTTACGAACTCCATTTTGAGGTGTGGAAGAACAATGTGTATCTGAACCCCAACCAATGGCTGTCGGGAAGATAACTATTTATGGGCTTATAGGTAGCAGGATTTTGTCCTGTGAAAAAAGGCACCAGCATCGAATTGCATCTATTCAAACCTAAATAATCATGGATTACCAAATCAAGAATGTAAAATTCCTTAAGTCCGAGGTAGATTATAAAAAATGCCCAGCGGACCGTTTACCTGAAGTTGCCTTCATTGGCCGTTCCAATGTGGGTAAATCTTCATTAATCAACATGTTAGCAAATCATAAGGATTTGGCAAAGACCTCATCAAAACCTGGAAAAACCCAAACCATCAACCATTATGAGGTGGATAAGCGATGGTACCTTGTGGATCTGCCAGGCTATGGTTATGCTTCCATTTCCAAGTCAATGCGCGAGAAATGGGAGAAGATGATAGACAATTATCTCAGATACCGTAAAAACCTCCAGTCGGTGTTCGTATTGGTGGATATCCGTCTGGAACCGCAGGAATTGGATATCAATTTTATCAATAAATTGGGAGAGATGGGCATGCCGTTCTCCTTGGTATTTACCAAGGCGGATAAAATTGGGAAAAACAAGGGCGCTGTCAGTGTGCGTAATTTCTGCCGTAAGCTGATGGAAACCTGGGAAGATTTGCCACCGTTCTTTGTCTGTTCATCTGTAGATGGTCGTGGCAAACAGGAACTGTTGGACTATATTGACCAGATTAACGAATATTATTACAACCAGAAAAAACAGGAGAAAGAATGAAAAGGACAGCTGTTATTTTTTCAATTGTTATTGTGGTCTTGCTTGTGTTGTCAGTAACAGCATGTATGACCGCCAAAAAGAAGGCCGAAATGGCACAGAACAAACCCTTGGTGGATACCTATTGGGTGTTGAAGTCGGTGAAGGGAGAGGATATACCCAAAAATATCATCACACCTTTCATCGTTTTTCATTCAGACGGGACTTATAACGGCAATTTGGGCTGCAATAAATTTTTCGGCAATTATAGATGCGGCAAGAGCAAGATGAAGATGGAATATGAGGGGGCTACCAAGCGCTTGTGTGAGACTATGAAAGTGGAGAAGCTTTTCATGTTGCATCTCCACAGCGATTTCAAACAATATGAAATTATCAAGGATACACTTATCCTGAAGGATAAAGAGGGCGAGGTGTTGCGCTTCTTCGCTGGCGTGAGACCGGAATAGTTTACAGGTGCCAGTGGTCAGTGGACAGAAAAATCTGTAACCTGCAACCTGTAACCTAATCCCTATAAAAGGTCATGCGTACTCTGCGACTCGTCGCGATGCCCTTGGTAATCCAATGAATAGTGCAAACCTCGGCTTTCATGGCGATTCATGGCATGCTTGATAATCAAGTAGCCGATATTGATCATATTACGCAATTCGCAGATTTCAGGAATCAAAATGGATTTCTTATAGAGGTCTTCGGTTTCCCTATACAAAATTTCCAGACGGTCGAAGGCGCGTTGCAAACGGACGTTGGAGCGGACAATACCCACATAATTACACATGATGGTCTGCAACTCCTTGCGAGATTGCGTAATCAATACCATTTCTTCGTTGAGAACTGTGCCTTCGGTGTTCCATTCCGGCACATCATCGCAGAAGTCAATATCTTTGAAACGCTCCACGGCTTTGAGGCAGGCACGGTGAGAGAAAACCAAAGCTTCAAGCAAAGAGTTTGAAGCCAGTCGGTTAGCACCATGTAAACCTGTGGAGGCACATTCACCGGAACTGAACAGGTTGATAATGGAGCTCTCGCCCCATTCGTCCACCTTGATACCGCCGCATGAGTAGTGGGCAGCAGGTACCACGGGAATCATGTCCTTGGTGATATCCACGCCAATACTTAAGCATTTGGCATAGATATTGGGGAAGTGGTTGAAAATCTCGGTTTTGCTGATGTGGGTGGCATCAAGATACACGTGGTCGCAGCCTTTTTGTTTCATCTCATTGTCGATGGCACGGGCCACAATGTCACGGGGTGCCAAGGAACCTCGTTTGTCGTATTTGCTCATGAACTCCACCCCGTTCTCATCTTTCAGGATAGCTCCGGCACCACGCAAAGCCTCGGTAATCAGGAAAGAAGGCGATTCTTTGGGATTGTAGAGTGAGGTGGGGTGGAACTGCACGAATTCCATACCGTTGACCGCCCCCTTTGCACGATAGACCATGGCAATGCCGTCGCCGGTGGCAATGGTGGGATTGGTGGTGTTGCCATACACCGTGCCGATGCCACCGGTGCACATCATGGTGATGCGCGACAAGATGGTTTCTACCTTGTTGGTGTTGGGGTTATAAACATAAGCCCCGTAGCAGGTGATGTCGGGGGTACGGCGGCTCACCTCGATACCCAGGTGGTGCTGGGTGATAATCTCGATGGCCAGATGATTTTCAAGTATTTCAATATTAGGATGCTGCTTGGCAGCGATAATCAGTTTCTCCTCGATTTCCAAACCAGTGATGTCCTTGTGGTGCAACACGCGGAACTCGGAGTGACCACCTTCTTTGGCCAGGGCGAACTTGCCACTTTTGGTCTTGTCGAAGTCCACGCCCCATTCCACCAGTTCCATCACACGGGCAGTCGATTCGCGGATGGTGAGTTCCACAATGTGTCGGTCCGACAGTTCGTCACCGGCAATCATGGTGTCCTGGATGTGTTTCTCGTAGGTGTCGGGCTGGTACACCACGGCGGCGATACCACCCTGTGCATACTTGGTAGAGGTGTCGTCAACCTTGGCTTTGGTAACCATGCATACTTTGCCGTAGTTGGCGGCTTTCAAGGCGAAGCACAGGCCGGCGACGCCTGATCCGATAACCAGAAAATCAACTTTTTTTCTCATAGTGGCAATAGGTATTTTAATCTTGCAAAAATAAGAAAAAACAAGATATGCGCAACCTTAATGCATGATTCCCTTTCGCAGCGTGAAAACGACAATCTCAGGTTGTGCGCCCAAACGGAATGGAATGGTTCCACCAACGCCTTCGCTGACAAAAAGATGTTGCTCACCTTCAGTGTATAGTCCGCTCCATTCGGTGTAAAGCCACTGCACGGGTGACCACCGGCCGATTTTGACTTGCGCGGCATGGGTGTGGCCTGACAGAGTGAGAGGAATATGGGTGTCGGGCAGTACTTCCATACGCCAGTGGGAGGGGTCGTGCGAAAGCAAAATCGTGAAAACACTGTCCGGTATCCCTGCCATGGCGGCTTTGAGGTCACCGATTTCAGGGAAGGGCGGCTTGCCGGTATTCTCCACCCCGACAATGGCAATTTGTGCTCCGTTGTGTTGAATCATCCGATGCTCGTTGAGCAGCAAATTCCAACCCATTTGCTTTTCGTTTTGAACCAGTTGCTTCGCTCCGTCTCGCGGGTCTGCGGGACGTTCCTTCATGCCGTATAGGCAATAGTCGTGATTGCCGAGGACCGATATAACCCCGTCATGAGCCTGCAATTGCGACAGTATTGTCTCAAAGGGTTTGAGTTCATCCGCTGAGGTATTGACAAGGTCTCCCGTGAAAACAATCAGGTCGGCTTGCTGTTCGTTCACACGCTGGACTAATTTTTCCAGGAAAGCGGTCTGTTGGCCATGGGTGCCAATGTGAAGGTCGGAGAGCTGCACGATTTTGTATCCGTCAAATGCAGCGGGAAGAGAGGGAAAACTCAATTCCACTTGTTTGACAGTCAGGTGTTTCCAGCCGAATATCACCCCATAAAGCATGGTCAATGCCAAAACAGAGGCCAAGCAGAGTCCTGTTACGTTGCCGATGTTGGCAGCAGGATGCCAAACCAAACCGATAAGCTTGCCTAATATGGAAAATATGGCGAAAAGCAATTGGGGTAGGGCGATGCAGAGCAGTAGACCAATAAACAATTGCATCTTCACGGCTCCTAATCCGCTGAATCTGACGGAGAGCAGTATCACAAACGCCACAATGGAGGGGGTCCATAAAAGCAGATGCGCCCACCATGACGCTCCTCGCATCAAGGCAAGGGAGATATACAAATCAGGCAAAATAAAAAGCAGGGCGATAATGAGGAGAGCGATAATCATAAGGGGTACATTATGGTTTGAGCCTGCAAAAGTATAAAATATTTTTATTCGAAGAGATGGGGTGTGCCCCGTCTCCGCCAAGAAAAACAAATTGATCATATTGAATTTCATGAATTCTGTGTACATTTGCAATCTATTACCCTCTGAAGGGTGATTATTCGTATTATTCTGATTATCAATAAAATAATATATCATGAGAAGTTTTGGCAGTGACAATAATTCGGGAGTGCATCCGCAGATTATGGAGGCTTTGATGAAAGCGAACGATAACCATGCTTTAGCTTATGGTGATGACCCATGGACCGCTCAGGCGGTAAAAGACCTCAAAGCTTGTTTTGGCGAAATTGCTGAACCTTATTTTGTGTTCAACGGTACGGGAGCCAATGTGACAGCTATCAGGGCTTGTTGTCAGCCTTTTCATGCGGTGATAGCAGCGCGTACAGCACATATTGCGGTGGATGAGTGCGGTGCTCCGGGTTTCTTGAGCGGTGCGGCCGTGAAGGAGGTGGATACTCCTGATGGCAAACTTACTCCTGAGTTGATAAAGCCACTGTTACATGGTTTCGGTTTTGAGCATCACTCCCAACCTAAAATGGTTTATATTTCGCAGTGCAGTGAGTTGGGTACGGTTTATACCTTGACGGAAATCAAGAATCTGGCAGACTTTGTACATCAATATAATATGTATCTGCTGATGGATGGCGCCCGCATTGCCAACGCTTGTGTGGCTTTGGGCAAAACGGTTAAAGAGGTGACGGTGGATTGTGGTGTCGACATTCTGAGCTTTGGAGGTACCAAAAACGGCTGTATGATGGCTGAGTCGGTCATTGCTTTCCGTCCTGAATTGGCGGAGAATATCAAATATCTGCGCAAGCAGTCCACCCAGTTGTACTCTAAGATGCGCTATGTGTCGGCACAGTTTTCCGCTTATCTGCAGGGCGACTTGCTGTATAAAAACGCTGCGCATGCCAACAAAATGGCCCAAAAGTTGCATCAGGAACTATTGAATCTGGGCTTTGAGTTTACCCAGTCGCCCGATGCCAATATTCTGCTCCTGAAAATGGAACCAGATATGGTTGACAAGCTATTGCAGAAGCATTTCTTTTACGTTTGGGACGAAAACACCCACGAAATCCGCCTAGTCACCTCCTGGGACACCACCGAAGAGGATGTCATGTCATTTGTACAGGACGTGAAGGTACTGATATAGCTGTTAGAAATCCAATCCTATTGAGAAGTTAAACATACCCTTGGGGTTGTATATTTTGTAGTCCTCTACGCCCCAGGCGTAGTCGAAGCGCAGGAAATAGCCGAAAACACTAACTCGCAGGCCTAGGCCAAAGCCACCGACAAAGGGTTCCACCTGCCGTGTGATTTTGGCGGTGATGGGGCCGTTGATGACATAGCGGGTGTATAAACAGTTGTCTTCCGAATAAGGCGTGAGCCCCGTCCAGGCAGTGCCGAAGTCGCCGAACAAAAGCAACTGCATGGAGTTGAAGAAGTTGAAGCGTACTTTGTGCCCCACGATGAGCTGGATGAACGGAATGCGCAACTCCGTGTTCAGCACAATAAAAGAGGTACCGTTGCGGATGTTCTGCTCGAAACCATGCATGTTGGTGGCCAAGGTTTGATAGGCATAGTCCTTGCTGACATCCACCCAGATGTCGCTGTTGAATTTGGCCCCAATCCAGTTGTCCACACCTCCCATGTAATACACTAAACGTGATTGCCCGAAATTGGTACTGGCCGCCAGTCGTGTGGCCCAGGTCATGTTCTTATAGACCTTTACCGATTTGCGGATGTCAAAACCGATGACAAACAGGTTTTTAGTCTCTTTCTCCACTCGCTGCTGGTACTCCGCGAACAGCTTGATTTTGCTGCCTTTCCACAGATTTGTATACAATTCTTTGGAGGAGTCAAAAATGTATTCTATTTTGGCACCTGCCCATACATGCCATTCGTTGGCTGCTTTGAGAGCGGCGTCGTTTGTGCTGCCTAAAATGTTGGTTTCCAGTCTTCCTGTAAGGGTCAAACGCAGGCTGTTGAATTTGTCGAAGGGCAATTTGATGATGTAAAACAAACTGTTGGCCCGCTGCTTGTACATGTAGTAGCTGTTGTAGGAGTTGATGGATTGACGGTAAAATACAATTTGGTGATCTACTCTCCGCGAGAGGTTTTCGTAGCTGATCATGAATTCATTGCTCTGCATGTCCAAACCGAGCCTGAAACCACCCGTGATACGATGGTTCTCGAACAGGTCGTGGATGCCTACCATAAACAGGGCGTTGATTCCGGTGTTAAGGTAAATGGGACTGGTACTGCTGGTGAATTGCTGGTAAGTGGTGTTCAGAAAACCATAATCGGCTTGTGTAACCAGTTTGTTTACAGTATATTGTGTGTAATAGTTTTTGGAAATTGGGTGTACATATTCAAAACCTTTGGTGAGCACATCCTCTTGGATGCCTTTTTTAGAGCCGGTGTTGCTCAAACTATCTTCCACTATCACAGGCTTTTTGACCAAATCACTTTTTCTGAATTGGTAAAAACCGTGTTTTGTCGCGCTCTCTTTTTTCTTTTCCGGCTTGACGTTGGCCAGACTGTCCTTGATTTGCTGCTCTTTTAGTATTTGCGCCTTGATGCTGGAAGCGCTCAACTCCTGTTGGTGCAAGGGAGATGCCAATGGGGTGATATAGATTCTTTTGACTTTGTCATATAGGATGATGCTTCCGCTTTGTACGGATGCGGGATTATAACTTTGTTCAAAAATGCTGTAATAATTGTCGCTGAGGTGTGACAGACGGGCGAAATAGCCGTAATGGATGATGGTGTCAATCTTGCTGATACTGCTGTCCAATCGGGTCAGTTGCTGATTATAAATACCGTTTTCATCGCTCAAAAACAATATTTCCCGTGGACTTACTGCCTGTGCCTGAATATTGTTCACGTGGTTGGAATGGGTGATTTGCAGGAGTTTTTCATCCTTTTGTACGTAGCGATACAAAAACAGATTATAGCCATCAACCGGTTTGGCTTGGTAGAAGGGATCCTTGATTTTGATGGAATCTACTGGCCGGTTGGAGGAGAAGACGATTTGTTTTTTATCCAGAAAAACAGGGAAGCAATCGTCGTAAAAGTCATTGGTGATGTTTTGATAGGATTTGGCCAACAAACTGAAAATGAATATATCAGACTGTCCATTTTTGAATCCGGAGAAGAGCAGGAACTTGCCATCGGGGTCAAAAGAGAAGTCGGTGATTTTTTCCACGTCCACTAAAATACGTTTTCCTACTTTGTTTTTTTCCGTATCAAAAGGATAATAATAACAACGGCCTTTATCCTCCATGGTGAAGGCGAGAACACTTCCACTGGGGTGCCAGCATAGCGAGGGATAGCTGAGGTCCGGATTGTCTTCTGTTTTTTTATACTTTCGGTAGATGACGACAGGTTTTTTCTTTTCAGGAGTTTTTAACCAGATTTTTACCTGTCCCGCTTCATTGGTGGCGTATGCGTAACTTTCCCCATCCGGTGAAAAACAGAATTGGTTGTAGTCTCGCAGTTTGTGCGGGCGTTTCAAAATACCGTTTCCGTCGGGCATGGTCCTCTCACGGTCTTTGGCGTATAGAATGTAGTAATAGCGGAACCAGTTGGCTAACAGTTGCCGGTACTCCAAACCGGTGACAAGGTAAAATCCTCTTTCATAGCTGCCAGAAGAGCGGGTGACATGAAGAATATTGGGAATGGCTTTCTCACCATACTCATCCACAATGAACTTCCAGAAGGAATGTCCGGCGTAGGTGGCATCTACGGGTGATAGCTCGTCAAAATCGGCATAACGTTGGGTCAGGATGCCGTCTTTGACGTGGGCATCGATGTCGCTGTCCCAGTTGCGTCCGATATATGACGACAGACCGTTATAGTACCAGCTGGGCATGGAACCTGTATAGCTTGATTTCATGTTGGAAGCTGTGGTGCTTCCTTCCACCAGCAGGTGAGCGTAGATATTCATGATGCCTGCCTTCAGCATCTTGTCGAAGTGGGCATGGCTGCCGTCGAAATACAGATAGACTTTGGTGCCGTAGATGTTGGTGATACCACCTTGGTTGTAAAAATCCTCGTCATCGCAAGCGAAATTAGATTCCCGGAAATCCGCCTGAGTATTATAGACGATGAATTGGATTTTCTTTTCCGAGGTGAAATTGAGCATTTTTTCAATCTCACTGATAAACTGTGGTGCCTTATATAGCGTGTATTCAGCCAGATTTTTACCAGTGGGGTAGAAGTATACGTCGAATTGTGTGTCCCGGAAGTATTCCCAATTGAATTTCTGGTGCTGTACCCGGTTCTTTCCGAAACTCAGCTGTGAACCATTGTAAAACTGGGCATACAAAGGCACTGCCGCTATCAAAAGCAGGAATAAAACCATGATTTGCCCGAGTTTTTTCATCGCGTCAGTTTAAGCGTGCAAAGCTACAAAAATTTTTGTATTTTTGCCCTTCATTTTGTTATTATCATGGATATTCTGACAGTAAATGATTTTTCTCTGGAATTGAAGCGTGATGAGGAATGGAAACAGATTCTGCATCACGTGACTTTTTCGTTGGGAAAAGGGGAGACTGTCGGTATCGTGGGCGAGTCGGGTTCTGGCAAGTCGGTGACCGCTTTGTCGGTAATGCAGTTGCTGAATCGGAAAATAGCCAAATTCACGTCGGGAAGCATAGTCTTTCATGACAAAGACAGTGAAATTAGTATTTTGGACGCATCGGAAACGCAGATGCGGAGTATTCGGGGTGCTCGTATCGCCATGATTTTCCAGGAGCCTATGACCTCCCTCAATCCGGTCATCAAGTGTGGCGATCAGGTGACGGAGGCGATTTTGCTGCATAACGACATCAGCGAAAAAGAGGCCCGCGAGCAGGTGATTACACTTTTCAAAGAAGTGATGTTACCTCGTCCGGAAAAAATCTTTGATTCTTATCCTCATGAGTTGTCCGGTGGCCAGAAACAGCGTGTGATGATCGCCATGGCCATGAGCTGTCATCCCGATATCCTGATTGCGGATGAGCCTACTACCGCACTGGATGTGACGGTGCAGAAGAATATTCTGGAACTGATACGCAGTCTGCAGCAGAAGCATGGCATGAGCGTGATTTTTATCACCCACGATTTGGGTGTGGTGGCCGAAATCGCCGAAAAAGTGGTGGTGCTGTACAAGGGCCAGATTGTGGAGGCGGGACCGATACAAGAGATTTTCAGACATCCTCAACATCCTTATACACAGGGCTTGTTGGCATGTCGTCCGCCTTTGGATGTGCGTTTGAAAAAATTATCCACAGTGGATGATTACATGCGCAGTGCGGAAGAGCATAAGGCGGTGCCAAAAGAGATTGTCTCTCCGGAGGAAAGACAAGTTTTCCATCAGCAGTTATATGCTGAGAAACCGTTGATATGCATTGAGCATTTGTTCAAGACCTATCCCATTCGAAAACGGAAGTTGTTTGAGAAGCAGGAGTATGTCCATGCAGTGCAAGATATTAGTTTGGAAGTGTTTGAAGGAGAAACCCTGGGTTTGGTAGGCGAGTCGGGTTGCGGCAAAACCACTTTGGGCAGGTCCATGATCCGCTTGATTGAACCCACTTCAGGAATCGTAACTTATAAAGGGGAGAATTTGCTGAATTTGTCGGGACGGGAGATGATGAAACACCGCAAAGACCTGCAAATTATTTTGCAAGATCCTTATTCGTCTTTAAATCAGCGAATTACTATAGGTTCGGCCATCATGGAGCCAATGCAGGTGCATCATTTGTATGCCAATGACAAGGAACGGAAAAAACGGGCGATAGAGTTGCTGGAGCGTGTTAGTTTGGACGAGTCGCATTTCTACCGCTATCCGCACGAGTTTTCCGGTGGTCAGCGGCAGCGTATCAGTATTGCCCGTGCCTTGGCGGTGAACCCTCGCTTCATCATCTGCGATGAGTCAGTTTCCGCGCTGGATGTGTCGGTACAGGCCCAGGTGCTGAATCTGCTTAATGAGTTGAAACAGGAATACCATCTGACCTATATCTTCATTTCTCACGACTTGTCGGTGGTGAAGTTCATGTCCGATAGGATGGCGGTCATGCAGAATGGTAGAATAGTGGAATTAAATGATGCGGACGAGGTGTATGCCCATCCGCAGACAGATTATACTAAAAAATTAATCGGGGCTATTCCCAAAGGTATTAATTAAGAACTAAGAATTAAGAGTTAAGAACCAAGTATTTAAAATAACAAGATATGAAAATTAAAGATATTGTTTTGTTGATACTTCGCCTCCTGATTGGCGGCATGTTTGTCACCACAGCTATTATGAAGTTATTGACCATTGATGAGTTTGAAGCATATATATACAGTTTCGGCATTTTCAATTTCCTTTTATCCACAGTAGTAGCTCGTTTGGTGATAATGGCCGAAATGCTGTTAGGTATTTGTTTGATGGCCAAGTTGTTGTATAAGTACGCATGGTGGTTGACTATGTTGATGCTGGTGGGATTCACCCTTTTTCTGATTTATGTGGCTATTTTCAGAAATGATACCAATTGCCATTGTTTTGGAGATATTATTCAAGTTGATCCCGCACATTCCATTATCAAAAATGTGGTGACGATGATTCTGATGTTTTTCATCAGGAAAGAGGAGGATTATCAGTTCAAAGGAAAGAAATGGGCGATAGCTGCTGCTTGCTTGGTGTCGTTTGTGGTGCCGTTCTGTGTGTTTCCGATGGATGCGGTCTATAACAAGTTTGTGTCTCCTGTGGAGGAGATTAATGAACAGGCTTTCACTACACTTCTGTCAGACAGCACGATGGCGGATTTTGACATCCATGAGGGAAATTATGTGGTGGCTGTTTATGCCTCAGGTTGCAAATATTGCAAGATGAGCGCCAAGAGAATGTCAATGATGATGGACCAACATGACCTTGATCCCGACAGATTCCAAATATTGATTTGGGGGGATTCTGTTCATATCAAGAGCTTTATGGAGGAAACCAATTGTTCCCAATACCGTTGGTATCATATTAGTCCGTATAAGGCTATTGATATGGTATATGGCCAATTTCCCACGTTTATACTCACTCACGACGGCCAGGTCACCAAAGGCATGGACTATCGTGGTATCGATGAAAGCATCTTGTTAGAGCATATTTCCAAATAAAAAGCGCAAAGACTTATTTGCAAGAACGACTGTCGTTGGAGTAATTGCCGCAGTCTTCGTTGTAAGCTATTTCAATTTCCTGGTCTAAATTAGAACTGGAAATGGAACAGGTGCATGATTTGCTGCAGGCGCAACACATCATCGCCGCTACACAAACAAAAAACAATATCTTTTTCATAATCTATAGTAGTAATTAGTTTTGTATTCTGAACTTTGAATTTTGAATTCTCTAAACTCTAATCCCTGTCCCCTGTAACCTGTCATCTCTCCCTGATCACCTGTAGCGTCCCATGATAATTCACCGTCTTCAATTTCCCCTTGTAATAAAAGGTAAAAAAGTAGGTTCCGTCAGTGACTTTGGACGCGTCGAAAACTTGTTCGCCAATGATAATCCCGTTGCCTCTTTCTCCCGTCATATCTTTGAAAGTGTCGTAGTTTATCGCATGATAAACTTGCTTGCCCCAGCGATCATAGATGAATAGCTCGTTATTTCTGTATTTGTCTGGGTCAAAAACGTTCATGGTGGTGTTGAGATTGCCGATAGCGAACACATCGTTCACTCCATCGCCATTGGGTGTGATGACGTTCGGGAAGACAAGGTCCGCTTCGAGTGTTACCGTGTGAGCGATGCTGCTGCTACAACCGTCAGAGGAGGATAGGGATAGCGTGACAACATAATCTCCCCAACTGCTATAATTATGCTCAATGCTGTAGCCCGAAGACTCACTGGAACCATCGCCAAAATCCCAAAGAATACTCATATTGTCCTCGAAAGACAGGGTGTCGCCCATAACATGAAATGTAATGACACCACCGCTTTCCGCCCAAAGGGAAATTTCTGGCAATGCTTCAAATTCGGCGACTGGCTGATAGTTCACATTGATTAAGTCAGACTTTAATAGCGAGTCTTGGCAGCCTTCGGGGCTTGTTATCGTGAGTTGTATGCTGTATATGCCACTTTGCTCGAAAGTGTAGTTGGGGTTTTGTTGCGATGAGGTGAAAACTATCTGTCCATATTCATCCCAACAGGTCCAATAATATTGTAAATTTTCCCCTGTGACTACGCTCCTGTCAGTAAAGGTTACAGACAAAGGGGAACATCCACTGGTGTCGCTGACGGAAAAATCTGCCGTCGGTTTGGGTGCCACCTGAATCAACACCGTGTCAGCGCCACTGCATACCAAGCCGTCTTCGGAGGTGTTGAATACATTCAGGGAATATTCGCCTGCAGAGGTAAGATAAATATCTGAGGTGTGCTCGCCAGTGCTCCATAAAAAGGTGGAGTTGTTATCCTGCCAGTTGGAAGTCAACAAGTATAGGTCACCGAAGCAGATAAAACGGTCATCTCCCAGGTCGGGCTGGGGACTTTGGGTAATGTCGATGTGCATAACGGTGTCATAAAGACAGCCATACTCATCGATTACATTCACCGTGTATGGAATATTGCCGCTTTGATTGGGCACAATATAGGTGCCGTTAGCTCCCGGACCTGTGATGAAGATGGTGTCCACTGCTACGGCATACGACCAGTTTTGGGGAAGTAGGGAGGGATCCAAAGCCATTTCCCATTCATGTAGATAACCATTGTCATTAGTCCATACATCCTCGATTTCGATGTACCAGCTGCCGTTCAAGGGACAACCTACCATACCTGCGAAACTTTGAAGAGGATGATACACTTGGGTCATATTGGCCACGTCAGTGGAGTCGATTTTGTAGGAAGTAGAGCCATCATCCCAATAGGGGTTGGGCGTGGAGTGCACATTGCCAGGCTCATAACAATAGCTGTTTGGTGTGCTGGCATATTGATAACCTAATGTCGTGTTGTTCGACCATACATAATTCCAAGCAATTCCCATAGGATTTTGTGAGGCGTTGCAACTTACCACCTCCTGCAAGCGGTTTGCTACTCCCAAATTGGTCCGGAAGTAGTGGGTGACACCGCCCCAACCGTCATACTGGTAGTCGGGAACAATCTTGCAGCGACTTCCATTAGGACATACCAGTGAGATACGAATGTCTTCGATGGCAGAGTGCTCTATTTTCAAGCGCACATACAGAATGTCGTTGGCGCTGGTGATGGTTGCATTGGGCGAAAAAGCCGTGAAATTGACGTATGAACGGTAGTAATAGCCGTAAGGCGGACAACTTATGCCGTCGGGGAGAAAAACCGTATCCACGACAGCCAATGAGGTGATTTGTTCACTTCCTACCGGGGTCAGTTGCAAGGAGGATAAATTGTCATAGCCTACCGACAGGTGCAATTCGTCGCCTGTGCATGCGGGCGCTTGGGCGGCAATCCCTTTGATGGGATTCTTGGAGGTGCGCACACGGAAGGTAATGGGCAC
The DNA here is from genome assembly GCA_017964255.1 of Bacteroidales bacterium. GTDB lineage: Bacteria > Bacteroidota > Bacteroidia > Bacteroidales > WCHB1-69 > RUG11690. Next base: position 42,393 of record JAGCSI010000034.1, read on the forward strand.
TAACGATGGGCATTGGCTGACATCAATGGCGCTGATGGCCACGTCATAGCCGCGTCCTGGTGTGAAGTAGTAGTCAATGGTATTCCCACCTGTAATGTCAAACTCTTCCAAGTCAAAATCCCACTTGAACGAGGTGGTGGCGTCAGACTGATGATAGCTGAAGTCATTGTCGGGATAGTCACAGTGAACCACAAAATGAACGGTGTCATAAGGACAGACATCCACATAATAGTAGCTGTCTTCAGGATTCAGATGGGGAATATGGGTGGATTGTAATGAATCCAAGTAAATGTTCACGCGTTGGCATGGGGCAATGCAGCTGGTATGCAGTTCAAAGCCTTCGCTTACATTGGCGGAATCGGTCTTGAATCTGACGGTGATGGCACCAGTGGCATTTTGGATGGTGGCTGCATAACGGTAGGTGACAGTAGGATTGTAATTTCCATTGTTGATTTTGTGCAGCAATATTCCGTTGGTATCGGTTCCGTCGTAGAAATAAAGGGTGTCGTTTTCGTCGATATTCAGGCTTTGGACCTCTACCACGACACAGCCGTTGTTGGGGTCGTTGGAGGTGATGGTCAGTGTCTGGTCGAGATTTGAAGAGTAGTCTCCACTGGCCCCGCCATTGTCATAGATCAGCAAGTCACAGCCGGCAATGGCCGAACTGGCTCCAAGGTTTATGGTGCCTTGGGCGATAAGCATGGGTAAGCAGGAGATGAATAGTACAAACAAAAAGAAAGACTTTCTCATAAGCATGATTTTTTGTTTTTGATATCCAATTTGCCTCCGTAAGAATCTCTATTAAAATCAGTCCACAAAGTTACACAAAAATTTTAAACATATTTCTACTTGCAATAATTTATTGTAAAAAAAAAGAGTTAAGAAGAATACCTCTTAACTCTTAATTGTTAATTGTAAACTATTAACTATCAATTGTTAACGGTCTCTGATAATCTGCAGGGTGCCGTGATAGTTGACGGTTTTTAATTTTCCTTTGTAGTAAAACGTGAAATAATAGGTACCATCGTTCACCTTGGAAGCGTCGAAGACCTGTTCTCCCACTATAATACCATTACCTCTCTCACCGGTCATATCCTTGAAAGTGTCATAGTTGAGTGCATGATATACTTGTTTGCCCCAGCGGTCGTAAATGGTCAGCTCGTTGTTTCTGTATCTGTCAGGGTCATAGCTGTTCATGGAGGTGTTGAGGTTGCCGATGGCAAATACGTCGTTCACACCATCCCCATTGGGAGTGATGACATTCGGGAAAATGAGGTCTGCTTCCAGAGTAACTGTATGGGTGATACTGCTGTTACAGCCTTCGGGGGTGAACATGAACAAGGTTACATCGTAATCGCCCCAGCTGGAAAAGCTGTGTTCGAGGGCATAGCTGGAGGAGTCGATGCTGCCATCGTCGAAGTCCCAATAAAATCCCATGTCATCTCCGAATGCCAGCGTGTCGCCTTGTACCTGGAAGAAGACGGAGCCATTAGTTTCAGACCAAAGCGCTACTTCGGGCAGAGCATCGAATTCAGCCAAGGGTTGGTAATTGATGGTCAGGTAATTGACCTTGGTGATAGAATCCGTACAGCCTTCATCAGTGGTAACCACTAATTTGACGGTATAGTGGCCTTCATTCTCGAAGCGAAGGTCCGGATTGGCCTTGTCAGAGGTGCTGACAATATTGCCGTTTTCATCAAAGATAATCCACCGGAAACTCATTCCCATGGTATCATTGGTTACGCTCCTGTTGATAAAGTGGATGTCAAGTGGTGCGCAACCTGCGGTATCCGATGCGGTAAATTCGGGAACAGGTTTAGGTGATACATATACATTGACGGTATCAGAACCCGTGCAGGTCAAACCATCGTCATTGGTAACGGCCACACGTACTGAATAATCACCTGCGGAAGTTAAGAAGATGGTGGGAGTGTGTTCACCGGTATTCCAATAAACGGTACTTTGGGGATTGTCATAATGTGAATCCAATTCATAGAGTTCTCCGTGGCAGATGGCAATGTCGGGACCCAAGTCGGGATGAGGTCTCTCTACTACTTCAATATGAAGCAGTGTGTCATACACACAACCAAATTCGTCCATAATGTGTGCGGTATATTCTACCTGACCACTTTGGTCGGGAATAATGTATGCTCCTTGAGCACCAGGACCGGTAACCCACATGGTGTCAGGGTGAACAGTATAATCCCAGTCTTGTGGCAGCAAGGAAGGATCCAGAGCCATTTCCCATTCGGTCAGCCAGCCGTTATCAGCGCCCCAACCGTCAATTACTTTGATAGACCAGGTTCCGTTCATCGGACAGCCAATAAGTTGTGAGAAGGGCTGGTCAGGATGATATACTTGGGTCATGTTCACTGTGTTGGTGGAATCTACTCTGCCGTTAGTTACATTGACAGTTTCATATACATAACCTTGGCCGTTGGCATATTGGTATCCCAGCGCAGTGTTGTTGGACCAGCAGTAGTTCCAAGTCTGACCCATTTGGTTTTGGCTGTCGTTGGGGTTGCAACCATTGGAATAGTCGTAGGCTACACCGAAATAGGCACCTGAAGAGACTCCAGAAGTTACTTGCCATCCCCATGGGGTCGGAATCTGGGAAGCACAAGTGGTGGCACCGCTGGTTCCGTATTTGTTCATAATTTTGACTGTTTGTCCATTAGGACAGCTCAAGGCAATGTAGATATCACCGATAAATGAGTGCTCCAACTGGATACGGACATACAAAATGTCATCGGCACTTTGGATGGTGGCAGAGGGAGCAAAAGCTGTAAAGGTTACAGATGAAGTGTATGCACATCCATTACCACAGTCCACACCGTCGGGGAGGAAGATGGTGTCCGTTACCTTCAAAGTGGTCAGCTGTTCACTGAACACAGAGTCCACCTGGATGACAGAAAGGTTTGAATAGGTGGAGGAGACTGTGATTTGGTCGCCAGTACACATAGGAGGTAATTGCGATACTTTTCTGATGGGGTTTTGGGAAGTTCTGATACGGAAGATTTCAGGCATATAGTTGATACAGCCGGCACTATCCACATTGGAGATGGCGATGTCATAACCGCGACCTGTGGTGAAATAGTAATCCAAGGTGTTCATACCCACACCTTCTTGTGTTTCAATTCCCAAATCCCAAGTGAATGTTGTGTTTGCATCGTCCTGATGATAGCTGAAGTCGTTGTCCGGATAGACACCGTGCACTACCATGTGCAAAGTGTCCTTTTCGCACAAATCCACATAGTAGAAGCCGTCGTCAGCCAAATGGGGATAGTGGGATGACAATACTGAATCGATTTCCAAACTTACGCGCTGGCAGGGAGCCACACAGTCGGTGTTGATGACGTATCCTGTACCAACACTATCTGATGCATCAGAAACGAATTTTAAGGTCAATGCGCCTGTGGGATTGGTCACTGTGGCGGTGAAAATGATATTGTTGGCTGTGACACCGTACATTACATCGTTGTTGACGGCACCGATCAACAGAGAATCGGCATCAGTGACACCATCATAGATGTACAGTGTGTCAGTGGGATGGATGTCAAAACCCAACATGACAATGCTGATCTGAACACACGCTGCATTCGGGTTGCTGGAGTGAATGGTCAGAAGGTCGTTGCGGTTGGGACCATAATTTCCTTGGAGACCACCGTGATCATAAATGACGAAATTACAGCCTGTTACATCTGTGGTACTACCGCCCATGGTGACTACAGTCTGCGCTGAAACAGTACCTATAATCCCGCAAATAATAAAAGCGAGGAGAGTTAAAATTCTTTTCATTGTTGTATGTTTTTATTTTTGTTGATTTTCTATGGATTACAAGCCGTATTCTGATAAAACAGCGCGTTTCTGTTCCTCAAACCATTGCTTGGAGTTGACAATGATATAGGCGCCAGTATTGCCCATGGGATAGACCACTGTCATAAAGGCATGTTGCTCCAAGTCAAAGTCATAGCGATTGATGGCTCCGCTGCTGATAATATCCTGGTAATTGCAGCTTTTGCCAGCTTTGACATGGTTCTTCAAGTCGTCTTTCATGATGAAAGTGCCTTCTGGTTCCGACATTTTCAAAGCCACATAGCAGAAATAATTCAGATTGACATGCTCAATCAATAATTGTTTCGGATTATTGGCTTTCAAATCGTTAACTTTGGCAGCTCCTAATATCTCTGTGAGGCGAGGATCAACCTTAATTTCTTTCTTGCTTTGCTGTGAATAGGCTCCAAATAGAAGGAAATAAGCCATCGCAAATAAAATCAGTTTTTTCATAACTATCTAATTTTTAATATGTTATCATTTTTACATTTCCCTTTTTGCTGTTTTTCTCTAACTACATGACGCTTTAAACCTTCAAAACGTTACAACAAAATGAAATTTTTTTTCTAATCGGCAAAGATACAAAATATTTAATATAAATATACTTTAGATGAAAAAATAGATGCCTTTATATGGATATTTTTCTGTTTTTATCTTTCTTTGATAATCTGCAGGGTGCCGTGATAGTTGACAGTTTTTAATTTTCCTTTGTAGAGGAAGGTGAAGAAATAAGTGCCGTCGGTCACTTTGGAAGCGTCGAATACTTGTTCACCCACAATGATGCCATCACCTCGCTCACCGGTCATATCCTTGAAGGTGTCATAGTTGAGGGCATGGTAAACTTGTTTGCCCCAGCGGTCGTAAATGGTCAGTTCGTTGTTTCTGTATCTGTCTGGATCATAGTCATTCATGGAAGTATTGAGGTTGCCGATGGCAAATACGTCGTTCACACCATCTCCATTGGGAGTGATGACATTCGGGAAAATGAGATCTGCCTCCAAAGTAACTGTATGGGTGATACTGCTCTTACAACCTTCAGGAGTGAACATGGAGAGGGTCACATCATAGTCGCCCCAACTGGGGAAAATGTGTTCAAGGGCATAGCTGGAGGAGTCGATGCTGCCATCACCAAAGTCCCAATAGAAACCCATGCCGTCGCCGAATTCCAGAGTGTCGCCCTGTACTTGGAAAAAGATGGTGCCATTGGTTTCAGACCAGAGCGCCACTTCAGGAAGAGCGTCGAATTCAGCCATAGGTTGGTAATTGATAGTCAGATAATTGTATTTGGTGATGGAATCTGTGCATCCTTCATCGGTAAGGACCACTAATTTGACGGTATAATGTCCCTCGTGGTCAAATTGCAGGTCGGGGGATGCCTTGTCGGAGGTAAAGGCCACATTGCCGTTTTCGTCATAGACAATCCAATGGTATGACATGCCCATGGTGTCGTTGGCGAAGCTGGCATTGTTGAAATGTACGGTCAATGGCGCGCAACCAGAGGTGTCGGACGCAGAGAATTCAGGCGTCGGTTTCGGGGAAACATAGACATTGACAGTGTCGGAACCTGTGCAAACCAACCCGTCTTCGTTGGTCACAGACACACGGACTGAGTAGTCACCCGCGGAAGTCAGAAAGATGGAAGGACTGTGCTCGCCGGTGCTCCACACGAGTGAGGTATAAGGCTCGTCATAGCCACAATCTAATTCATAAAGGTCACCATGGCAGATGGCGATGTCGGGTCCGAGGTCAGGATGAGGCCTCTCCACCACGTCCAAAACAAAGGTGCTATCGTATTCACAGCCTAAATCGTCAATAACATGTACCGTATATTCAAAGTTACCACCCTCGGAAGGGATGATGGTGGAATTTTCCGCGCCAGGGCCGGTCACGTACACGGAGTCGACAAAAACGGTGTAGGACCAATCCTGGGGCACCAAAGAGGGGTCTAAAGCCATTTCCCATTCGGTAATCCATCCGTTGTCCGCTCCCCATCCGTCAATGACGGTGATTGCCCATTGTCCGTTCATGGGGCATCCGATCAATGAACTGAAGGACTCGTCAGGATGATAAACATTGGTCATATTGAGCGTATTGGTGGAGTCAACACTGCCATTGTGGACATTGACAGTTTCGTAAACATATCCATAGCCATTGGCATACTGGTATCCGTTGCTGGTGTTGTTCGACCAACAATAATTCCAGGGCTGACCCATTTGGTTCTGGCTGTCGAAGGGATTGCAACCGTTGGAATAGTCGTAGGCAATGCCAAAATTTGCGCCGGAAGACACTCCTGTGCTTAATTGCCATCCCCAAGGAACGGGAATATAGGCGGAGCATTGGGAGGAGCCGCTTGAGCCGTATTTGTTCATGATTTTGGCCCTTTGTCCGTTCGGACAGGTGAGCGCGATATAGACATCACCGATATAGGAGTGCTCTAATTTTATCCGGACATACAGAATGTCGTCGGCGCTCTGTATGGTGGCGTTGGGGGCGAATGCGGTGAAAGTCACGGGAGAGTTGTATTCGCATCCGTTACCGCAATCCACTCCGTCGGGAATGAAGACGGTATCGTTGACAGCCAGTGTTGTCTCCTGTACGCTGTGAACCGAGTCAATTTGCAATATGGAAAGATTGGAGTATCCGGAGGTTATCGTTATTTCATCACCGGAACAGATAGCGGGTAGCGGCTGTATGTGCTTGATGGGGTTCATGGAGGTCCTGATTCGGAAGATGGTAGGCATCATGTTCTTGCAGCCGGCACTATCCTCATTGCTGATCGAAATGTCATATCCTCGTCCAGCTTCAAACAGATAGTCCAGTACAGTCATCCCTTCTCCTTCCATGTAGTCAACGCCCAGGTCCCATTTGAATGTGACATTGGTGTCGGCTTGGTGGTAAGTGTAGTCATTGTCGGGATAAACCCCGTTTACGACCAGATGAAGGGTGTCATTCCCGCAAAGATCTATGTAATAAAAGCCGTCTGTATCCAGTTGCGGATAATGAGAGGATAAAAAGGGATTAATTTCCAAACCGACACGTTGGCAAGCACGAACGCAACTTGTTTCAACGAGATATCCGCCGGATTGGAGGGTGTCGTCACTTTTGAACCTCAAGGTTATTGCTCCGCTCGGATTGTGGACGGTAGCCGAGTAAACGAGTTCGTTTGCGGAAACGTTATTTACAATTTGGCTGTTGATGGCCGCTAATAACAGAGAATCTGCCACCATGTCTCCGTCATACACAAACAAGGTGTCATTGTGACAAATTTCCAGATATACCATGTTGATTTTCACTTGCACATTGGGATTCGTGGGGTCGTCCGAATGAATGGTCAAGATGTCATTACGGTGGGGACCGTAATTTCCTTGAAGACCGCCGTGGTCTAAAATGACAAAATCACATCCTGTGACACTTGTTGTGCTACCGCCCATCGTAACGAAGGTCTGTGCGGAAATGGTCCCCATAATCCCGCAAATGATAAAGGCTAAAAGAATAATATTGTTTTTCATTGTGCTATGGTTTTTAGTGTTTTCTTTCAATCACATGACGCTAAAAACTCGCAAAACGTTACAATGAAATCAAGTTTTTGGCAAGCCGGAGGCTTACATAAATTTCAAATATACAAGCAGTTATATTAAAAATATATGTTTGTTGTAAATATATAGGGGAAAATGTAGGACTGTCGTATTATGGCAGCCCTGAGAAATAAAAAAAAACGTGTCAAACAGAAATCTGACACGTTTGAAAAAAGTGGTGCTGACGGGAATTGAACCAGTGACACACGGATTTTCAGTCCGTTGCTCTACCAACTGAGCTACAGCACCAGCTGTTTTTGGAGTTGCAAAAATACAAAAAAAATCAATCTACACTATATTTTTCAGAAAAAATTTTCATAATCAATATAAGTAATTGGTATTCAGTAATTTTAATTTTATTGATTGAATGATGACAATGCGCTTTTTCCTCTTTTTTTCATTTATTTGCGAGGAAAAATGGAAGTTAATCGTTCAATTTTTTGCCGTAAGCTAAATCTCCGGCATCTCCCAAACCAGGTACGATAAATGAATTGGCAGTCAGTTCATCGTCCACGGCACCCACCCAAATGGTGCATTTACGGGGTGAGAGATTCTTCTGCAAATACTCTATACCCTGGGCGGAAGCGATGGCGCAAACAATGTGCGTGTGCCTGGGGTTGCCGTTGTTGAGGAGTTCTTCGTAAGCTAAAATCATGGATTGTCCTGTCGCCAACATAGAGTCGGCGATAATCAATGTACGGTCCTCCAAATTGGGAGCTGACATGTAATCTACCTGGATTTCGAAGGAACCGTCGCGGTAATGCTTTCTGAAAGCCGATATAAAGGCGTTTTCCGAGTCGTCGAAGTAGTTGAGTAATCCTTGGTGGAAGGGGAGCCCGGCACGCAAAATTGTGGCTAAAACGGGCTTCTCCTTGAGCAGGTTCATATTGGCTATGCCAAGCGGAGTGGAGACTTCTCGCTTTTCATATTCCATCTGCTTGCTGATTTCATAGGCGAAAATCTCTCCTATACGTTCCAGATTTCTTCTGAAGCGCATGCTGTCCTGTTGAGCGTTCTCGCTTCTTATTTCCGCAATGAAATGATTGAAGATGGAATTCTCTAATCCTAAGTTTCTGATGGGTTTCATAATGTTTGTTGTTTTTGTTTAATGGTTAATGTTTATTTTTTTGAGCTATGAGCTGTGAGCTGTGGGGTATGAGGTTAGAGTTTAGGGTTTGGGTTTAATGGGGAGTCTCATGCTTCGCATTCGAGGGGAGTTTAAATTCCCCTTCTTCTAGATTCGACGAATGAGCGAGTGCAGATTCATAGTTTACTTTGAGTATGCCGAGCGAAGAGGAGAAGAAGACGAAGTCTTCAACGGGTGGCCGAAGGCCGGGGTAGTCTAATTTTGAATTTTGAATTTTGAATTAATATTGCTTAGTGTTTTATCGCCTTATACAGTTTTATCAGCCCGCCCAAGTAAAAATCCCGGGTATAGTGCAGCATGTTGAAAGTGTATGGGATGCCGCCGAAGCTTTTGTACAGCCGGGCTACATTCTCGTTCATGGAGCCGTTGAAGTCTAGGATGTATTGCTGTTCCGCATGACGACGAATATACTCGTCAATCAGGAAAAACATGGCTTTTTTGTCCGCCTGCGCATTGTCCCGTCCCGAAAACCAAAACCATATTTTGCCATTATCTTTCAGAAAAAGGGCTCCGGCAATCATTTTTCCTTCACTCAGCACACCGACGGTGTCCAAAAATCCATGGTTATAGGCATGGTGCGCCAGTCTCATCAAGCTGTAATAGTCTCTTTTTTTGTAATGTACAGCCTTTCGTTTGCCCCTGTTCTGTTGAAATAACCGGATAGTTTCCTTGATGGAAGCATTTTCGATATATTGTAGGCCTTGTTTTTGTGCGGATTTGATATTCCGGCTGGTATTCTGCGAGTATAGGCGGACAATTGTTTCGTAGGACTGTTTCAAGCCCATGCGATGCGATACCATTTCAATAACCTTGTCATCAATAAGTTCGCATGGATTGTTCTCGTTGAGAGAAAGGTCAATCTGTCTGTATTTCCGTGGTATGGCATCGGTAAATTCCTTCACCAGTTCGGGACTGATCTCTTTTTGGGAGAAAATGCCCATCCGATTATAAAAGAAGGGGGTGAATACATACTTGATGGATAGCTTTGAACGCACTGGCAATGGCATGATACTTTGATAGTCATCTTCCACTAAAGCACACCAGTTCGGATTGCCGATACTTAAGAAATCAAAATCGACAAAGATAGTGGGATTCAATGCCGTATGGGCAGTTTTGTTCCAGCTGTCTTTGTCGATTTCCGAATGCTTAAGAAAGCGTATCATCTGCTTAGTTCATCAGAATTTCCAGAATTTTGATGGCACAATCGCTGATAACAGAGCCAGGACCGAAAATGGCGGCGGCACCGGCTTTGTACAGGAAGTCATAGTCCTGCGGCGGAATAACGCCACCCACCACCACGATGATGTCCTCGCGGCCTAATTTCTTCAGTTCTTCAATTACTTGGGGAACCAGAGTCTTGTGACCGGCAGCCAATGAGGAAACGCCCAATACGTGAACGTCGTTCTCAACGGCTTGCTTGGCAGCTTCTTCCGGGGTCTGGAACAAAGGTCCCATATCCACGTCGAAACCGATGTCGGCATAACCGGTGGAGACTACCTTGGCGCCACGGTCGTGACCGTCCTGGCCCATTTTGGCAATCATAATACGCGGACGACGGCCTTCTTTCCTGGCGAATTCGTCGGCCATCTCACAAGCTTTCTTGAAGCTGGTGTTTTCTTTTTGTTCTGAACTGTACACGCCTGTAATTAAATTGATTTTTGCTTTGTATCTTCCGAAAACTTTCTCCATAGCGTAGGAGATTTCACCCAAAGAAGCACGCTTTTTGGCTGCATCTACGGACAATTCCAGCAGATTGCCCTCGCCAGTCTCGGCGCAGCGGGTGATAGCCTCCAGACAAGCCTGAACCTCTTCGTTGTTACGTTCTGCTCTCAGCTTGGCCAAACGTTTAATCTGGGCCTCACGCACAGCGGTGTTGTCCACTTCCAGAGTCTCAATCGGGTCTTCCTTGTCCAAACGATATTTGTTGACACCTACGATGGATTCGATGCCAGAGTCGATTTTGGCCTGTTTTCTGGCAGCGGCTTCCTCGATTCTCATCTTTGGAATACCGGTTTCAATAGCTTTGGCCATGCCACCCAAGGCTTCCACTTCTTGGATATGCTTCCAGGCGCGGTGTGCCAGCGCATGGGTGAGGGTTTCCACATAATAGGATCCAGCCCACGGGTCAACCACACGGCAAACGTTAGTCTCTTCCTGAATGTAAATCTGTGTGTTACGGGCAATACGTGCGGAGAAGTCGGTAGGCAATGCGATAGCTTCGTCCAAAGCGTTGGTGTGCAGTGACTGGGTGTGTCCCAGTGCGGCACCCATGGCTTCAATGCAAGTACGTGCCACGTTGTTGAACGGATCTTGCTCGGTGAGGCTCCAGCCTGAGGTTTGCGTGTGCGTACGCAAAGCCAGTGACTTGGGATTCTTCGGGTTGAAAGTACTTACAATTTTAGCCCACAGCATACGGGCAGCACGCATTTTGGCAATTTCCATGAAATGGTTCATGCCTGAGCACCAGAAAAATGACAGACGAGGTGCGAAAGCGTCAACATCCAAGCCGGCTTTGACACCGGTACGCAGGTAGTCCCAGCCGTCGGCCAAGGTGTATGCCATTTCAATGTCAGAAGTGGCACCGGCTTCCTGCATGTGATAGCCTGAAATGGAGATGCTGTTGAATTTCGGCATTTTTTGCGAGGTGAACTCGAAAATGTCGGCGATAATACGCATTGAGTGTTCAGGCGGGTAAATATAGGTGTTACGTACCATGAATTCCTTCAAAATGTCGTTTTGGATGGTGCCTTGCAATTCTTCGTATTTGGCACCTTGCTCCAAAGCGGCAACGATGTAGAACGCCAAAATCGGCATAACTGCACCGTTCATGGTCATGGAAACGGACATTTTGTTCAAGGGAATCTGGTCGAACAAAACCTTCATATCTTCGACAGAGCAGATACTCACACCGGCCTTACCCACATCACCCATGACACGCTCGTGGTCGGCGTCGTAGCCACGGTGGGTGGCCAAGTCGAAGGCCACAGACAGACCTTTCTGGCCAGCTGCGATGTTACGGCGATAGAAAGCGTTACTTTCCTCAGCGGTGGAGAATCCGGCGTATTGACGGATGGTCCATGGGCGCATCACATACATGGTAGAGTAGGGTCCACGGAGGTAAGGGGCAATGCCGGCGGCATAGTTGAGGTGCTCCATGCCTTCCAAATCCTCTTTCCCATATACTGGCTTGACGGGAATTTGTTCCGTGGTCAGCCAACTGGTGTCGATGTTGTTTTCTTTAGCCCACTCGGCAAAACTCTGCTCGTTTTGCTTCTTTTGTTTGAAGTTTACTTTACTGAAATCAGGACGCATAATCAGTTTTTTTAACTATTAAGTTTGAATCGGCAAAGTTACATAAAAATCTTGATAATAACACAACATGTCATAAAAAAAAGTGGAGATGCAATGGCGTCTCCACTTTTTCATCGCTCACGGCTCATCGCTCATGGCTTTTGTCCGTGGCTTATTTGAACATTTCGTCAATTCTGTTGGCGTAGCGCTCATGGACAAAACGTCTCTTTACCTTCAGTGTTGGGGTGAGAATCTCGTTTTTGATAGTCCATTCGTCAGGCACCAAGATGAACTTTTTGATTTGCTCGAAATCGCCGAAATTCTTGTTGTAACTTTGTACCTCACGGTTGTAACGCTTGATGATGTCGGGGTTGTGTACCATGTCATCGGGAGTGGTGAACTTCATTTCGTGGCGTGCGCACCAGCCTTTCAGGAATTCAAAGTCGGGTGCGATGACCGCGCCAGCGAATTTCTGGTTCTCACCTACCACCATCATGTTGGCAATGAACGGAGATTCGCAGAATTTCTCTTCCAAAGCTTCGGGGTTGATATACTTGCCGAAAGAGGTCTTGAACAAGCTCTTGATACGGCCGGTGATGAAAATCTGTCCTTTTTCGTTACGGCGACCCATATCTCCGGTGTGATACCAACCATCTTTATCGATGACCTCGGCGGTCAGTTCGGGATCCTTGTAGTAGCCCATCATCACGTTGTGACCGCGGCACAGCAATTCGCCATTGTCGTCGAATTTGATTTCCACACCGGGCAGCGGGAAGCCTACAGTGCCCACTTCACGTCCGTCACGGTCGCGGCAGCTCACGGCAATCACAGGAGAGGTCTCGGTGCTGCCATAACCCTCGAAAACGGGCATGCCGATGGCGGAGAAGAAGGAGGCCAGATGAGGCTGGATGCTGGCGGCACCGGACACCACGATGTCAAAATTGCCACCTATTTTTTCACGTATCTTCTTGTAAACCAATTTGTCGGCAATGCTGTGCTTGAAGTTGTACCAGGCAGAGCGTTCATAATCCTGGATTTTGTATTGTTTGGCTACTCCGACAGCCCATACGAATATTTTCTGGGCCATGGGTTTCATGTTGAACTTGGAACTCCAGATTTTGTCGTAGAATTTTTCCAACACACGAGGTACTGCCGACATCATGGTGGGGTTCACCTCTTTGATGTTCTCGGCAATGGTGCCTAAATTTTGTGCGTAATATACGGACATGCCCAGATATTGGTACAGGAATACCAGCATACGTTCGTAAGCGTGGCAGATGGGCAGGAAGCTGAAGGCCTTGTTGGACCATTTGGCGGGAGTCTGGCGCAGGTTGAGCAGCTGATGCACAATGTTGCGGTGTGACAGCATCACGCCTTTCGGGTGACCGGTGGTACCGGAAGTGTACATAATGGTGCAGCAATCTTCCTCTTTCACGGCATCGCTGCGACGTTTCAGTTCTTCGGGGTTGGCATTCTCACGGCCCATTTCAATCAACTGGTCCAGATAGGGGAAGCGGTCGCGATTGATGAAAGTATAAACTTTCTCCAGTTTCGGGGTGTCGCCCATGATGTTGCTGATCTTGTTCATCACTTCCACGCCTTCCACGAAAACGACCTTCATGTCGGAGTGGTTGACGATGTAATGGTAGTCGCTCTCGCTGATGGTCGGATACACGGGAACTGTGATGGCTCCGATTTGCATGATACCCATGTCCAGCATGTTCCATTCGGGACGGTTGTTGGCAATGATGCCGACCTTGTCGCCGGGTTCCACTCCCAATTTCATCAGTCCGTAACTGATATTGTCGGTCAATTCTTTATATTGGGCGGGTGAGAAGGTTACCCATTTCTGATCTCTTTTACAGCCTAAAGCAATGGTCTGTTTGGGATATTTTTCCTCATAACGATTCAAAATATCAAAAAGTCTGCTGATTTCTTTCATGTTTATGATTTAAGTTGATAAATTTCTTCTGAGTTGAGGCTAATAAAAAATGCAAAAGAATGAAAAAAAATGACAGACTTGTATTTTATGGTGTGTTTGAGGGGTAAATGTGGCGAAATTCCCAAATGAGGGGCGAAATTCCCAAATGAGGGGCGAAATTCAATTGCTGTGGGGTGAAATTTAAAAATACGGTGTGAAATAAATTTTTTGTATCTTTGCATCCCTTTAAAATATATTGTATAATGAACCAGAAAATACCGGATTACTTGGCGAATTTCCGCATCAACATCCAGATGCTGCTTTTCGTTTTGGTATTTTCTATCGCATTTGTTTCCATTTATACCCCTTTCGATCTTACCACTTGGTACCAGTCCAATGATGATGTGATGAAAATGGTTTATGCTTCCATCACTGTTTTGGGCTGTGTGTCCATTTTGGTGCTGAGTCGCTTGATCTTGTGGGCGGTATGCCGCAGAGAGCGTATTTCCATTTTGCAATATGTGCTGTGGATCGCTTCGGAAATCATCTTGATTGTGTTTATTTATTCGGTTTTCAATAAATTTGCGTTGCATGATGACCGTCCTTTCGAGGATATTTTCAAAAGAGCGCTGATATTTGTGCCGTCTATCCTTTTTATCCCTTATTTGGTGTCCTATTTGTATTATTCTTTGAAAGAAAAGAACAATAAACTGAATAGTTTGTTGGAAAAAAAGGAGATTTGGGACAATAAACCCTATACCCATGTGGATGAAGTTTTCAATTTCTGCGATGAAAAGGGAAGACTGAAGTTGTCCATCCTGCTGGCAAATGTATATTACTTGGCGTCAGCAGATAATTATGTTAATATATATTATATGGATAATGGGCATTTGTTCCATTATATGCTTCGCAACAATTTGAAGGATTTGGAAGAGAAGTTGAGCAACAAAGGCTTCTGTCGTAGCCATCGTTCGTATATCGTTAATATGCAGAAGATTAAGATGATCAGCAAAGAGAAGGAAGGCTTGTTCATCAATTTCGATAATGAAGAGGTGGCTCCGCTGCCGGTGTCCAAAACCTACTCTGAACAGATTGTGGACAAATTTGCCACTTCCGAATAGCTTTTCTTGCACTCATTATGAAAGAAAGGGCTCCCCGCAACAAGACTTTAACCCTGACGGAGGAGGAGAGAAAATCTCTTCAGTCTCGTTTGTTGTCTGCCCATCAGATCAAGAGCAATACTAACTTGACTAACAAGACGATACATGGTGATGCTTTGTCGTTGTTGTCGCAGCTTCCGGCACAAATGGCCGACTTGATCATCGTGGATCCACCCTATAATCTGTCAAAGAACTTCAATGGTTTTCAGTTCAAGGCTACTTCCGAATCCCAGTATCTGGAGTACCTCCGCTCATGGTTTCCAAAGTTGTGCAAGTTGTTGAAACCCAATGGGTCCTTGTATCTTTGTGGTGATTGGAAATCCACTTCAGCCTTGCAACAGGTGATGGAGGAGAATCTGACGGTGATGAACCGCATCACCTGGCAGCGAGAGAAGGGCAGAGGAGCTTACAAAAATTGGAAGAACGGCATGGAGGACATCTGGTACGGAGTCATAGATAAGAACAACTATTACTTTGACTTAGAATCAGTTAAACAGAAAAGAAGGGTGTTAGCCCCTTATCGTGAGAAAGGTGTGCCGAAAGATTGGGAAGAAGGTGAGGAGGGTAAATTCCGTCTTACTTGCCCGTCAAATTTCTGGGACGACATTACCGTTCCGTACTGGTCGATGCCGGAAAATACTGATCATCCGACACAAAAGCCCGAGAAGCTTGTTGCCAAACTGATTCTTGCCTCCTGCCCTCCCGATGGTTTGGTCTTCGATCCGTTCCTCGGTTCCGGTACCACCTCCGTGGTCGCCAAGAAGCTAGGACGCCAATACCTCGGCATTGAAATGAATGAGGAATATTGCCTTTGGGCGGAAAAACGTTTGATGCTGGCCGATGAAAATCCACGTATCCAAGGGTATGAAAATGGGGTGTTCAAAGAGCGAAATATGCACTGATATTTTTTTGATTTTTCATGCCATTTTTTGCATAAAAATGACGATTATATTCACCTTTTTCTTAATTCTCTAATAATCAAAGAAAAAAAATATCAACGTCATTTTGTTCATAATAAATATGAATTTTAACATTCTATTCGCTCCAACTTTTTTATTTTAGCAAAAGAGTTTTAGAGAGATTTTTGTAAAGCTAATCATCGTTCTATCAATGAGTTATTGAATTTGCCATTGACGGGCTTTGTATAGTTTTATGAAAAAGAGGTGAAGGGGGATGTAAATTTGGAAAAAATACAAGCATTTCTATGGATAAAGATTTATCACTATTTGACAATTTGAAAATTTCGGAGTCCTTGGAAGAGGTGGATGTCCAGAAAAAAGACAACCAGCAGGCGCTGATAGAGAGCCGCGCGAATGGTTTGGAGAAAATGCAGTTCGATGACCTGGAAGAGCTGGTCATGGGAAGTGCGCAAGAGGAAATCAAAGCAGTGGAGGAAGTGGAGAAGGAGCCGATGAAAACGTATAAGAAAGAGGATATTTTCCAAGAGGTGGTGGAATATTTCCATGGCGACGAACTGGCAGCAGGCGTGTGGATCGACAAATATGCGCTGAAAAATGATGAAGGTCAGTTGATGGAACGCAATCCTGACGAGATGCACCATCGTATGGCCCGCGAGTTTGCCCGTATCGAGAAGAAATATGCCAACCCGATGAGCGAGGAGCTGATTTATTCCTTGTTCAAGAATTTCAAATATGTTATTCCTCAGGGAAGCCCGATGGCCGGTATTGGTAACAATTTTCAGATTTCGTCTTTGTCCAATTGCTTCGTTATTGGTAACGATGCCCGCTCCGACTCTTATGGTGGTATCATGAAAATGGACGAGGAACAGGTACAACTGATGAAACGTCGTGGTGGTGTGGGTCATGACCTTTCCCATATCCGTCCCACGGGTAGCAAAGTGCAGAACTGTGCTATTTCCTCTACCGGCGTGGTGCCTTTCATGGAAAGATATTCCAATTCCACCCGTGAGGTGGCCCAGGATGGCCGCCGTGGTGCTTTGATGTTGTCTATCTCTATCAAACATCCCGATGCCGAACGTTTCATAGATGCCAAGATGACCGAGGGCCGAATCACCGGTGCCAACGTGTCCGTGCGTATTGACGATGAGTTCATGGAATGCGTGAGAACCGGCAAGCCCTACGTGCAACAGTATCCTATCGATTCTCCCAATCCGAAATTCAGACAGGAAATAGATGCTTCCAAGTTGTGGCAGAAAATCACCCACAATGCCTGGAAGTCCGCAGAACCAGGTGTGTTGTTCTGGGACACCATCCACAGAGAAGCTATTCCCGACTGCTATGCTGATGAAGGTTTCTTGACGGTTTCTACCAACCCCTGCGGCGAGATTCCCTTGTGCCCATACGACAGTTGCCGTTTGATTGCCATGAACTTGTACAGCTATGTGGACAATCCGTTCACGGAACAGGCCAGCTTCAATATGCCGCTGTTCCGTCAGCATGTGCAGTACGCCCAGCGTCTGATGGATGACATCATCGACTTGGAATTGGAGAAAATCGAGAAGATTATTGACAAAATCAAGAAAGACCCTGAAACGGATGATATCAAACGTGTGGAACTGGAACTGTGGAACAAAATCAAGAAACAATCCTTGAAGGGTCGTCGTACCGGTTTGGGTATCACCGCCGAAGGCGATATGCTGGCCGCTCTGAATATCCAGTACGGTTCCGACCACGGCAACGCTTTCTCAACCGAAGTACACAAACAATTGGCTCTGGCCGCTTATCGTTCCTCCGTTACCATGGCACGCGAAAGAGGCGCTTTCCCGGTGTATAGCTGCATCAAAGAAAGCCGCAATCCGTTCGTGCTGCGTTTGAAAGCCGCCGACGAAAAGCTGTATGAAGACATGATTCGCTACGGTCGTAGAAATATTGCCTTGCTGACTATCGCTCCTACAGGTAGTGTGAGTATTTGTACGCAAACCACTTCCGGTATCGAGCCCGTCTTCAATGTGGTGTATATGAGAAGAAGAAAAGTGAATCCCAACGATATGAACCGTCGCAAGACCGTGCGTGATACTGTGGGTGATCTTTTCGAGGAATATATGGTCTTCCATCCTAAATTCATCGACTGGGCCGCTGTCCAGGGCATCAGCAAGGAAGAACTGGAAGCTATGGATAAAGACGAGATCTTGGCTTTGGTGGAGAAATCTCCTTACTACAAGTCCATGGCTGCTGATACCGATTATATCAAGAAAGTGGAATTGCAGGGTATGGTGCAGAAATGGGTGGACCACTCCATTTCTGTTACCGTGAATTTGCCTGCCGACACTACTGAGGAAACCGTGGCCGGCTTGTATGTCAAAGCTTGGGAAGTGGGTTGCAAGGGCATGACCGTTTATCGTGAGGGTTCTCGCGACGGTGTGTTGAATACCATCACCAAAAAAGAAGAGGAGAAACCTGCCGAACAACCCAAGAATTACAAACGTCCCACCTCTCTGCCAGCAGAAATTGTGAGATTCAAAAACAATTGCGAGGACTGGATTGCTTTTGTGGGTCTGCGTGACGGTCGTCCGTACGAGATTTTCACCGGTAAGACCGAAAGCGACCGCTTCGTTATTCCGAAATGGGTGGAGTCAGGTTTCATCATCAAGAATCGCCACGAGGATGGTACAAAGACCTACGATTTCCAATATTATGACAAAGACGGTTATGAAGTGCTGATGAAAGGCTTGTCCCGTACATTCAATCCTGAATTCTGGAACTATGCCAAGATGATTTCCGCTTTGCTGAGACACGAAATCCCGATGGAAAGCATCATCAACATCATTTCCGGTCTGAATTTCCGCGAGGAATCCATCAACTCATGGAAGAATGGTGTGATTCGCGCCCTGAAGAAATTCCTCCGCGATGGTACAAAAGCCAAGGGTGCTGTCTGCCCGAAATGCGGTCAGGAGAATACCATGGAGTACAAGGAGGGCTGTCTGTGCTGCTCTAACTGCGGCTACTCCAAATGTGGTTCGTAATCTTTTTTAATGGGGTTAATAAATTGAAAAAAAGGGTGGTCGGCAACGAACTGCCCTTTTTTGTATGCAGGTCGGCGAATATTTTGTAATTTTGTAGCCGAATTATGGTAGAACAGTTTCGACAACATATTGAACAATTGGTGCCTTTTGCGCAGGAGAAAAAATATCTGCTGACGGTGAGTGGTGGTGCCGATTCCTCGGTGATGGCCTGGCTTTTTCATCACTGCGGATTTGACTTTGCCATAGCACATTGCAATTTTCATTTGCGGGGCGAGGAGTCGGATAAGGATATGCTGCTGGTGCGCGAAATGGCTAAGAATTACGGTGTACGATACTTTGAGCAGGAGTTTGACACGCTGGACTACCAGAAACAGCATGGCTTGTCGCTGGAAATGGCCGCACGGGAACTGCGTTATCATTGGTTTGCGAAAATTTCCGCTGATTTTGATTACGTGGTAACTGCCCATAATGCCAATGACAATGCTGAAACATTCCTTCTGAATATGACACGGGGGACAGGTTTGAAGGGTCTGACGGCCATTCCGGAAAAGACCACCACATTGCTCCGCCCGTTATTGCATTTCTCTTCGGCCCAAATCAGGCGTTTTGCCGCCGAAAAAGGCATTGCGTATAGAAATGATGCTTCTAATGACTCCGAGGCCTTCCAACGCAATAAAATCAGGCTTTCTGTGATGCCTAAACTGGAAGAGATGAATCCGGAACTGATTCCTGTTTTTTCACGCAATATCGATTTGCTTAAACGCCAGTATTTTTTTTACCAACGACGGATGGATGAACTTAAGTCTACGTTGGTTGACGAAGAGGGGGAAATGTTGCGTATTTCGACAGAAAAATTGTGCAAGTGTGAAGATCCGGCGCTGGTTTTATTCGAAATTCTGAAAGATTACGGTTTTAACGCTTCTGGGGTGGAGCAGATTCTGGATTCATTGGAAAAATCCTCTGGCAAACTTTTCTATTCGACCGATTATCAATTGGTAAAAGATAGAAAATATATGATTGTCAGTCCTGTAGAGACTTCTCAGCAAAAAGATAAAAAGATTGAAAAGATAGAGGATTTGGAGGTTCTGGGATTCACAGTGGAGAAGTTTCCGATCAGCGTTTCCCCTGATTATACTCCGAATTCCAGTGTTTTGTATGTGGATGCGAAGAAGTTGGTCTTCCCGCTGATTCTGCGTCATTGGCAAGAAGGCGACCGTTTTTATCCTTTTGGTATGCGAGGCAGTAAGAAACTGAGTGATTTTTTTATTGATCAGAAAATCAATTTGTTAGAAAAACAAAATGTACCTGTTTTATGTTCTGGCGATAAAATTGTTTGGCTGGTGGGATTACGCAGCGATGACAGATTCAAGATAGATCATCAAACCGAAAATTATTATAAAATTCAATATCATGGATCCATTTAACGAAAACAAACCGAAACGCTCACCTTGGCTGGTGGTGCTGGCAGTATTAACCTTCATTTTCTCGGGTTTTTCCTTCCTGGGATATTTTACGCTTTCTTTTACTTCCGGGGTGATGCCATCGGTGATAGAGATGTATGAGAACGCGGGAATGCCGAGCGAGATGATTGAGGCTATGCAAAAATTGGCGGAAGTGCCGTCGTGGCAGTATCTCTTGCTGTCTTTAGGTTATGCCTTGGCAGTGGTGGGTGCCGCTTTGATGCTGAAACTTAATAAAGTCGGTTTTCATTTGTATGTCATCGCCCAAATCTGGCTGTTTGTAATGTGCAATCTGGTCATTAAAGGCGCTTTGACCATGAATTGGATGAGTATTTTCACCACCGTGCTGATTATTGCCTGTTATGGTTTGCTGATGCGTGAGGCTTTGATGAACAAAAATGACGGGAACCAGTTCTCGGATTATGAGGAAGTGAATGATCAAGACGATGATGACGATGAATAGAGAGGATTTTAAGATTTTGGATCAGAAGATATATGGCAGACCATTGGTATATCTTGATAATGCTGCCACCACGCAGAAACCGCAGGTGGTGATTGACACATTGAAGGCGTATTATGAGACCATCAATAGCAATATCCACCGTGGGGTGCATTATCTGAGCCAGCGGGCTACCGACGAGTTTGAGGCTGCCCGTGAGGCGGTACGACGCTTTATCAACGCCCGTCATGCCTATGAGATTATTTTCACCCGTGGAGCTACGGATTCTATGAATCTGGTAGCGGCTTCTTTTGGACGTACTTTTTTGCATGAAGGCGATGAAATCATTGTCAGCGAGATGGAGCATCATGCCAATATTGTACCGTGGCAGTTTCTTTGCAAAGACCGTGGTTGTGTGCTGAAAGTGCTTCCTTTCAACGAAAAGGGAGAGTTGTGCATAGAGCAGCTGGATCAACTGATTACTCCCAAAACCAAGATAGTGGCGGTGACGCATGTGTCCAATTCTTTGGGAACGGTCAATCCGGTGAAGGAAATTATTGAAATAGCCCATGAAAAGGGTGTTCCTGTGCTGCTGGACGGTGCTCAGGCAGTCTCCCACTGCAAAGTGGATGTCCAGGCCTTGGATTGCGAGTTTTACTGCTTCTCGGGGCACAAGATGTATGCGCCGATGGGTATCGGGGTGATGTATGGCAAGGAGGAATGGTTGAACAAGATGAAACCCTACCAGGGTGGGGGTGAGATGATCAAGCAGGTGACTTTTGCCAAAACCACTTATAACGATTTGCCTTTTAAATTCGAGGCCGGTACTCCCAGTGTGGGCGATGCCATGGGCTTGAAGGCTGCAGTGGAATATATGGAGAGTATTGGTATTGAGAATATTGCCGCCTATGAGAAGGAGTTGCTTGATTATGCGGAGGAGCGTTTGTCAAGTATTGAAGGACTTCGTATCTATGGTCAGGCAGCACAGAAAGCGGCTATCGTTTCTTTCAATATAGATAAAATCCACCCCTCTGATATCGGGGCTATTATTGACAAATTGGGTGTGGCGGTGCGTACAGGCCATCATTGCACCCAGCCTATCATGGATCATTTCGGAATTCCCGGAACGGTCCGGGCTTCGTTTGCCTTATACAATGACAAAAAAGAAATAGACGACCTCTATGAGGCCGTCTATAGGGCAAAAAACATGTTGTTGTAAAAAAATATAGAGATGCAAAACATTGCATCTCTATATTAGGGGATAATATTCTTGAATTTTGAATTCTGAATTATATGTAGAGACGTTTCATGAAACGTCTCTACTTTTTTATATTAATTCTTCGAGAATTTCTTATACACTACTTCGTTATCCACGGTAGTCAGACGCATGAGGTACATGGCGTTTTCTAACTGGGCCACGGGGATAATCAGCGAGTTGTCACCGTTGGTGTTGGCGCTGTAAACCACTTTGCCTAACATGTCGATGATTTCGACTTTGCTGAGGAAGTGATCAGCGGTTTCAATATTGATTTCGTTGTGAGCGGGATTAGGATAAATGTTGAATTCTGTTTCTGAAACCATGGAGATGCCTGTTCCGGAAGCATCTTGTTTCACAATTACTTGGAAAGAAGTGCCATCGGCTTTGTTGACAAACATATTGCAACGGCGGGTGCTGGTTGTGGGGTTTGCCTGGCAAGTCACCTGTATGGCACCGTCACCACTACCGGATTCGTTATTCACAGTAAACCAGCTGTGATCATTTTGATAGGTCAGAGTCCATGGCTGGTCGCTGAAAACAGTGTAGTTATAATTAGCGCCATTGGCACTGAAAACGTGAGCGGCGGGCAAGACATAGAATGAACTAGTGAGGTCCAAGGTATTGCAAGTTGTTTGTGAAAGCGGAACGGGATCCAACCAAGGTTGCAGTTTTCTTTCGTTGGTAGTTCCGGCGGAAGACCAGTGGTAAGACATTTTGCCGTAGTATTCTCTGCTATTGGGGTTGGCGCAGTTAGAGTTGCCACCGGTAAGGGTGCCGACTACCAATCCATTAGAGTTGAACAGGGGTGAACCTGAGGAACCTCCTTCTGTGTCACTTCTGCCATGAGCAGTGGTAGCCCATGGAACTACCCAATACGCATTGGTTGCTCCATCGTTGAAAGTGCCGGAAGTCAAGGTGGAATTATAGGTGGAAATTTTCTTCACATCACCTGCGGGGTGGTGGATACAAACACCTGAGGAACTGGCCGAAACGGCTTTGCTCCATCCGTTCAGCACTAAACCGTCATTTTTCAATCTGGTCCAGGCGGCGTTTTTCAATTTCAGCAACAAAAAGTCAGATCCACGATAGGTGTAAGCGCCAGAAGTGTTAGTAATGGCGATGGGGCTGCTGGCGACTTTGGTAACGCCTGAGTACGTGATCATGCCCGGCTCAGAAGTGCAAGTGCAATAAGGACATTCGTAATGGAAGTAAATTTCAAAATAATTGAAATATTGGATGGTAGTTCCTTCTGCACAGTGGTGGGCGGAAAGAAAATAGGGGGTTCCATCACCCATGGTGTTGTTGATTAATGTGCCAGAACACCAGCCTGCGGTTACTTCTCCGTCTTCTGTACCATAACAAAGCATACGTCCTACGCCTTTTTGCTGAACTCTCCAGTTGTCACCTTCAGAGCAGTTGACATTAATCTTGCAACTTTGGGCTGCTCCATAACCGGTATCACCGTCTTTGGTTCCGAAAATTCTGTTGTCGGGCAATCCTTCTGAACGATAAAAATAGGTATATCCGGCAATCAGAATGTCGGGATTCTCACTTTGGTTAAACATTTGTTTTGGAGAAACGTATTCCAGAATCACATCTCCTCCCGCGAACAATCCGCTACTGAAACCTTCTCCAGAAGGATTGTCTTCGTTGGTATAAGGACCATAAATCAAAGACTTGTCGTCGTTGTAAGCAAAGAACTGTGAGCCTTCGGGCAATTGGAAACGTTCGAAGAGTGCGCAACATCCCAATGCTTTGGCATTGTGTAATCTCAGTCGCCAGATGTCATAACCGTCATTTGTATGTTCCCAAATTCCCGCATTGTCAGTGGTAAGTTGCAAAGGCATGACAATAGCCACCTTCAAGGGAGTGCCATCCATGATGGATTTTTCCGATTTGGCTTGAAGATCCGCTAAATCGGGAGTGGCAACATCAACCTGAGGAACAGAGGCTTCAGATAATTGTGCCACAGTACTTTTGGGAAGAACACCGCTGTTCACTTGTGCGGATACCCATTGACCGATAATCAGACATAAGGCCAATAAAGAGACAGGTAGTAATTTTTTCATAAGCTTTAATGTTATTCTATGTTACTTTCTTTTTTGAACTTTCTTTTTTGAGCCTGCAAATTTATCACTTTTTTTTGGATTTTTCATACGGAGGATGAAATATTAAATTTTTTTTGTATTTTTGCAGCGGTTTTGCAGGTGGTTGTTTACCGCTAAGAATTGCTGGATGCAAGGGCAAAATCTTCTCAGGAAAATTTTTTAACAAACGAAATCAGCATTTACTTTATTTTTTATGGAGAACTCTCTTGAAAAGAAATCGAAAAGAAAACGTATTTCTGTCCCCGGAAAGGGTCCAGTAGCTACTTCAAATGTCAAAAAGATTTCATCGGGAATGCTTGTCGCAAATGAAATTAAACCCGAGGAAAACCAGCCTTTGACAGAGGGTGTCATGGAAAATGGATTGACGCAGAATGCGAACGATAATATATCAGATATTGATAGTCAAATTATTGTAAATCAAGAAAATCCTGTGCGGGTGGAAAAAGTTGAGACAAAAGGGAAAAAGTCTAGAAGAACCAGAAAAAAGGAGGTACAGCCACAATTGGATTTGACTTTGGATGATAATGTGGAAATGTCAGTGGTGGAGGCTATCCCCAAAAAGGGTGCTTCGCGTAGGAAAACAAAAGCAAAAGCCAATGATGAGGATAAAACCGCTGACATTCTGGCATTGAATGATATATTGCTGGACGATGATTCTTTCATAAATGACATTACAGAGCCTGCCGAATTTGCAAATCAAGTTCCTGTGATGGAGGAAAATGAAGCTGATGAGACAGAAGAGGATGTGGATGTGACAGAGACGTCAAAAGAGAAAGCTCAGAAAATTCCCGAAAAACCGACAGTGTTTGATGAACAGTGGGGTATAGTGGCTAATGCCAATTATGACGGCTCCGTGACAGCAGAAGGTGTGCTGGAAATTAATGCCGACAACTCCTGCGGTTTTCTCCGATCTTCAGATTATAATTATTTGTCCTCCCCAGATGATATATATGTATCTCCTTCTCAGATTAAGCTGTTCGGCCTGAAGAATGGAGATACCATCAAAGGGGCCATCCGTCCGCCGAAAGAAGGAGAGAAATTTTTTCCATTAACAAAAATTGAAAAAATCAATGGTCGTAATCCTGAGGAAATTCGAGACCGTGTGCCGTTCGACTACCTTACTCCGATGTTCCCGGATAAGAAAATCCGCTTGACAGGCCATCAAGGTGAGACTTTGAGTACCCGTGTCATCGATTTGTTCGCCCCAATCGGAAAAGGACAGCGTGGTTTGATTGTGGCCCAGCCGAAAACCGGTAAAACAGTGTTGCTGAAAGAGATAGCTAATGCTATTGCCGCCAACCACCCTGAAATATACTTGATTATCCTCCTGATTGATGAGCGTCCGGAAGAGGTGACCGACATGCAGCGCAGCGTGAATGCTGAGGTGATTTCCTCTACTTTTGACGAACCAGCGGAACGTCATGTGCGCATCGCCAACATGGTGCTCGAGAAAGCCAAGCGTATGGTGGAATGCGGTCACGATGTGTGCATCTTGTTAGACTCTATCACTCGTTTGGCCAGAGCATTTAACACGATGGCACCGGCGTCGGGCAAGGTGTTGTCGGGTGGTGTGGAAGCTAACGCTTTGCAAAAGCCCAAACGTTTCTTCGGTGCGGCACGTAATATCGAAAATGGTGGTTCACTGACGATTATCTCCACCGCATTGATTGAAACGGGCTCCCGTATGGATGAGGTAATCTTCGAGGAATTCAAGGGTACCGGTAATATGGAATTGCAGTTGGATAGAAAGTTGTCCAACAAGCGTATCTATCCAGCTGTGGATATCGTGGCTTCGAGTACACGTCGCGATGATTTGCTGCAACCGCAGGAAGTATTGCAGAAAGTTTGGATTCTGAGAAATCATCTGGCCGATATGACTACATTGGAAGCCATGACTTTCTTGAAGGAAAGAATGGAAAATACTCGCAGCAACGAGGAATTCCTTATTTCAATGAATGGTTAATAGCTGATTATGTTTTAGCTGGCAGTCTGAGAGGATTGCCAGCAAGATTATCGGGTGAGTTGGCGGAATAATTCCTCCATCTCCAAGTTTGTGGCGCGCTCTTCTTGCCGCTTGAAGCCCATCTTTTCGGTCATCTTTCTGATGTCGTCAATCTTGGCGTCAGCAACAATTTTGCCTTTGTTGATGATGATGATGCGGTCGCAAACGGCTTCCACTTCCTGCATGATGTGGGTGGACAACAATACGGTTTTGGTTTTGCCGCATTTTTTGATGAGTTCGCGGATCTCCACCAATTGGTTGGGGTCGAGACCTGTGGTGGGCTCGTCCAAAATCAGCACTTCAGGGTCGTGGATGAGGGCTTGGGCAATGCCCACACGTTGCTTGTAACCACGCGACAAGGCTCCGATTTTCTTGTGCATCTCAGGGGAAAGACCGGTCAGTTGGATAATGTGTTCCACTTTTGCCTTTTTGTCTTTCAGCTGATGAATGCCTGCAATGAATTCCAGAAATTCACGCACATACATGTCGTAGTACAAGGGATTGGCCTCGGACAGGTAGCCCACTTTTTTGCGCAGTTCCAACGAATCGTTCCAGATGTCCAGACCGCACACTTCCACATCGCCTTTAGTGGGGGGGATGAAGGAGGTGATGATTTTCATCATGGTGGATTTGCCGGCTCCGTTGGGACCTAAAAAGCCCACAATCTCTCCTTTTTTGATTTCAAAACTGACATCGTCTAGGGCATACTGGGTGCCGAAAACCTTGGAAACATGATGAACTGCGATGGACATGACCTATGATATATTGTTGGTTGTTGTTGCTTGATTTATCGGAGGGCAAAAATACAAATTAATTAGCAAATTAGCAAATTAGCCAATGAGCAAATTATTATTCATTATTTCCGCTCCGGTAAAACTCCAACAACTGCACTTTGTAGATGTAGTCGTATTGTGCTTGTACTAAGTCGGAAGACGCTTTCAGATAGTTGTTCTTGGCTTCGTTGAATTCGGTAAGGGTGACTTTGCCGTTCTCATAGCGGGCTTTCTCCAAAAGGAAAGCTTCTTCGGAGCTTTCCGCCGCTATCTTGCTGCTCTTGTATTTGTCGCGTGCGCTCACAGCTCCGTAATAGGCCTGTTGGATTTCTTTATACAGCGTCTTCTTTACATTGTCCAGCTGCAATTGCTGACTGCTGAGTTGCAGTTTGGCGCTGCGCACATTGTTGCGGGTCACCAATTTGTCGAAGATAGGGATGTACAGCGAGAATCCTAGATAGGGACTGAAGTTGTCCTTGAGTTGTTGCCCGAATGATTTGTTTTGATAGCCCAGCAACGCATAATAATTGGTGCCGATGCCACCATTCATCGACAAAGTGGGAATATAGCCGCTTTTGGCCAAGGCAATGTTGGTTTTAGCATAATCATAGCGGATTTCCTCTGCCTTAATGGCTGGTCTGACACCGACGGCTTGAGCATATACCTGTTCAGGGTTGGGCAGGGCATTGACCGTAAAGTTCGAGATGTCCAAAGGGGCGATGGAAAAGCCTTCGGGACTATTCAGTTCCAACAGCTGAGAAAGCTCCAGTAAGTCCAGTTTCAGTTGGTTGGCAGCTTGCGTATAGGTGAGCTGGCTTTGGGCCAGTGTGGACCTTTGGGCGGCGACCTCCGCAGACCCTGCTTTTCCTGCTTTTTCCATGGCTTGAAGCCGCTCCAGCTGCATGGAGTCGATGCTGATTTGCTCCGCTGCTACCTTGCTGATTTCCATGTCATACAGAATTTGTGTGAAGGCTTGCATCACCGCAATGCGGATGTCGTCTTTGGCTTTTTCGTAGTCGGCGGTGGCGGCCTGCAGATTGAGTTTGCCCATCGTGATGTTGTTCTTGACCCTCAAACCTGTGAACAAGTCCAAACTTCCGCCAATGCTGAAAGAAGTGTTGGCGGTGTTGTTCATGGTGTAGGTATTGTCCTCCGACAGACCACGACCGAAGTTAAACCCTTGGCTTCCATTGGCTTGTAAAGACGGCCATACGCTGTTGCGGGCAGTGTTCAGCTCGATGGAACGCTGTTGGCAGGTGTTTTGGCTTTGTTTTATGCTGATGTTATGCTCCAAGGCATATTGGATACAGTCGTCCAGTGTCCATGGACCTTTGTTTGTAGTGTTGTCCTGCCCATGTACAAAAAGCAGGCCACAACTCATCAGAAAACAGAACAGTATTTTTTTCATGGCTTATTATTTATCGAAGATGATTTGTGAACCTCTGACCTTATCGCCTTCTTTCAACCCATTGGTAATTTGGATATTGATGCCATCGCTCAAACCTGTGGTGACAGCCTGTCGGGTGAAGTTGCCATCCTTTTTGACATAGACAAAGGTGGAATCCCCTTCAAATTCGAGGGCACTTTCGGGAATGGCCAATACATCGGTGGCCTGTTCAAGAATGATTTTGGCGTTGGCACTGTAGCCGGAACGTATTTTGTGCTCTTTCTGCGGTAACACAGCGGCCTTAATCTCAAATTTGTTGGTACCGTTACTCTCGGTCGCCTTGGGTGCGATGTATTCCAAAGTGGCTTCAAAACTCAGGTTTTGCAAGGCCCCGATGGTGATAATCAGCGGCATGCCTTCCTGTAGTGTGCCCACTTCGGTTTCGTCCACACTGCCCGTGAAAATCAGGTCGTTCATATTGGCAATGGTGGCCACGGTGGTGCCGTCGTTGAGGGTATTGGCCTGGATGACGGAGTTACCCACCTTGACAGGAACATCCAGAATCAGTCCCGAAATGGTGGAGCGCACCAGGGTAGAGCTGGAGGTGGCGTTGGTGGAGGACACGCCATCGCGGATAATCTCCAAAGCGTCTTGGGCTGCCGATTTCTCCTCTCGGGCCTGATTCAGTAATTGTGTGGTTTTCTCAAAGGATTCCTGGCTGATCAGCTTCTGGTCGTATAGCATTTTTTCCCGCTTGTAATTGCTCAAAGACTGTTCGTAGTTGATTTCCGCCAGTCGGACACGGCTTTGGGCCGCACTCAGCGAGTTCATGTCGGGAATCACCTTCAGTTTGGCAATCACCTCGTTTTCTTTCACTTCCTGTCCCGCTTCCTTGTATAATTCGGCGATGATGCCGTTGATTTGCGGCTTGATGGCCACCTCGTTGCGGGGACTGATTTTGCCGGTAATCAAAGCTTCCCGCTGGATATCCATCTTCGCTACCTCGTATTCGTTATACTGAATTTCTTTTTTTCTGGATTTCTGGAACAGAAAAACGAAAGTGCCGATAAAAATCAGGCCAATCAGCGTGAAAATGATAATTTTGAGTCCCTTTTTCATGATATGATGTTTTATTTATTTTTGAATCGTTTATACGGTTATACGTTAAGGCGTTAAGACGACATTATTCATTTTTTCTGTTTTTCCGAACGAACGTAGTGAGTGTCTCCACGCTTCCACGTCTTAACGTTTCTATTTCTATTCATCTCTCATCGCATCTACAGGTTTTATATGCATGGCTCGGTAGGCAGGGGCGATGCCCGCTAACATGCCGAGAATAGTAAGCAGGAAAAATGCTGCCATGGCTGTGCCAAAGTTAATCTGGAAGGCGGTTTCGTGGTGCGCGATCACTTCAAGCGCATTCAGCATGAATACCGAAAACACAATGGCCGACAGTCCCGCAACCAAAGTGAGTACGATGCCTTCCATGACAATCTGGAACAGAATGTCGAAAGGTGTGGCTCCAATAGCTCTGCGGATGCCGATTTCGATGGTGCGCTCTTTCACCACCACCATCATGATGTTGCTTACTCCGATGGCACCGGCCAGCAAAGTGCCGATACCTACTAACCATATTAAAAAGTTTACACCTTTGAAAAGGTTGTCTATTATCTTGAAAATTGGTTCCATGTTGAGCATGAAAAGTGCCTCGTCATCGTCGGGGGCAATGGTATGCTTGCGGTAAACAGCTTGGCGGATGCGGGGTTCCATGTCACTCATCTTCACACCGTCTCGTCCCACCATGCAAATCATTCCTACTGCATCTCCCGTATTGAGAATGTCACGTAAAACTGTAATAGGCACGGTAACACTTTCTTCGCTTCGGCCATTGATGTTGATGTTGGAGCTGCTATAATTCACTCCAATCACTTGATAATAAACAGAGTTTACACAGATGAACTGTCCGCAGGGGTCACCACCTTCCGGAAACAGCGATTGGTAAATCTGTTTGCCGATGACACATACCTTCCGGTGCTGTTGTATATCCACATTGTTGAGGTAACGTCCATATTTCAGTACCGGGGTTTCCACATACTGGTAGTCGGCGTCTGCTCCCAGCATATTGCTGTTGACCGAATATCCCTCGTTGACAGCTACTGTGCCCCATTGTGACAACTGCGGAGTGACGATGGACAACTCGGGAAACAGATGTTTCAGCCGTTCTACGTCTTTAAACTCCAATTGCCAGTAACGTCCTTCCTCGAAACCCTTGTATGGCTTACCTGTCTGGCCCGCCCCCATAATGATGGTGTTGGTGGCGAAACCCGAGAAATTCTTGGACAACAGGGCTTTCAATCCGTTTCCGCCTCCGATGAGGAACAACAGCATGAACAAGCCCCAAAAGATGCCGAAACCGGTGAGGAAACTTCGCCGTTTGTTCCGCATCAGCGAGTCAGAGATTTCTTTGTAACTGTCCAGGTCGAATTTCATTACTGTTGAATTGTTGAGTTGTTTATTTTGCTATGGGCTGTGAGCTATGGGGTGTGAGCTCATCGCTCATCGCCCACAGCTTCTCATTCATTTCTAAGTGCTTCTATCGGTCGTATGCGTGCTGCTTTCAGGGCGGGGGAGAGTCCGGCAATGGTGCCGGCGATAATCAGTACAAGTGTCACTCCGAAAGCTACATCCAAGCCTACCGTAGGGTCAACAAACACACTGACTTTTTCTCCGAACATCTCCAACGAGGATTTCCCCACGGTGGCGTCCATGATTTCGCAGGCCACCAGCCCGAGAATCATGCCAATATAGCCAAATAGTGCTGTGATGGTCACACTTTCGGCCACAATGAGTTTCATGATGGAACTCGGCGTGGCGCCAATGGCTTTGCGGATGCCGAATTCGTGTGTTCTTTCTTTCACCGTAATCAGCATGATGTTCGATACTCCGACTATGCCGCCCAGAAGTGTTAAGATTCCGATAATCCATAAAGCTTTGCTCAAAATACTGGTGCCTTTGTTCATCTGCATGTTCTGGGTGAAACGGTTCCAGATCCAAATGGCTCCGTCGTCGTTGGGGGCAGCACGGTGCGATTGGTTGAGCACCGCTCTGTATTGCCGCTCAAACTCCTCATTTTCTTGTTCGGTGTTCAAACCATGGAAGGTAAATATGATGTGGTCTTCGTAATTGTAGTTGTTGGTAAGCATCTGCATGGTGGTGAACGGAACATAAACATCGTTGTTGCGCATGTTGTCCTGTGCTTTGTAGATGCCCACAATCTTATACATTGAGTTTCCTATTTTCAGATGCTTGCCAAGAAAATAAGCATAGTCTGTGCCGCCATTCAGCAGTTGCTTGGCATGAGTGCTGGCAATGACCGCCGTTTTTCTCCTTTGTTGCATATCAATATTATTGATGAAACGGCCTTCTTCTATAGTAATTTTGTCCATCTCGGCAATCTTGGGATAACTGCCCGATAGACTGACGCTGATACTCTTGTTTTTCCATACCATGGGATAAGGCCCTTGCGTGATATTGGCAGTGACATCATCAATGTGATTGGAAAACAAATGGCTTTCAGACAACTCAATATCTTTGTCATTCAAACTGATATCCCGTCCCTGTTCCAGTCCGTCGTAGGGTTGGGTGGTATAGCCACCGAAAATCATCATGGTGTTGGAGGCGAAATCCCGGCCGTTGAACATGAAGGCGTTCATCAGCCCGTTTCCTGCTCCTAATAGTACAATCAGCATGAAAATACCCCATGCCACTGCGAAACCAGTGAGGGTCGTCCGCAGTTTGTTGCGTTTCAGCGATTCCCATATCTCAATAAAGAGGTCTTTCATGCTTGGAGTATCTTATTGTTCTATAGAGTTTTATTTCATAATGGTTTCGCTGCCGAAAACGGAAGCGTGATGTTCGGTATTGATGGTGGTTTCGCCAATGATGCCGTCCTTGATATGGATGATTTTGTCGGTGCAGTTGGCCACCCCGCTTTCGTGGGTCACCACAATGATGGTGACTTTCTCTTCACGGTTGAGCCGGGTCAGCAGTTCCATCACTTCCACAGATGTTTTGGAGTCAAGGGCACCGGTGGGCTCATCGGCCAGCAGAATGCGGGGTTGCGTAATCAGGGCGCGGGCGATGGCCACACGCTGTTTCTGTCCGCCCGACATCTCGTTGGGATAGTGCGATGCCCAGTCGGCCAGTCCGAAACGCTCAAGGTAGTTCATGGCCAGGTCATGACGCTCTTTGCGGCTCACTCCTTGATAGAACAACGGTAGCTCCACATTCTCGATGGCGGTTTTGAAATTGATGAGGTTGAACGATTGGAACACAAAGCCTATCATCTGGTTGCGGTAATGCGCAGCCTCTTTTTCGCTCAGGTTTTTGATCAGTTTGCCGTCAATATGGTATTCTCCCTCGTCGTAATTGTCCAGGATGCCAAGAATATTCAGCAAGGTGGATTTCCCCGAGCCCGAAGCACCCATGATGGAGACAAACTCGCCTTTGTCGATGCTGAGGTCGATGCCTTTCAGCACGTGCAGCGGCTGGCCGTTGTCGTAGGTTTTGTGTATGCCTTGTAATTCAATAAGCATGACAAATAATTTCGGTTTATTATAACGTTATTGTAATTGGCTTATTGTATCTGTAGGAGTGTTGTTTTTTGTTGTGCTAATGTTTTTTCCTTTTTTTGTGGAGCTTACATGGATGTTGGTGCCCATGCCAGGTGCAGAGGAGATGGAAATGTCGTAGTCGCTGTTTTCATCATTCAGGTCCAATTCGTCAAGTACATCGTCAACGGTCGTTTCATCGTCATAGTAGTAGTCGGTATAGGAATCATTACTTGTCCAGTTGTCTCCCATATCTTGAGCCGTTTTTTGAAGACGTTGTTCAATATCTCCTTGTTTGCCTTCTTCAATGCCGAAACCGATGATGCCAAACAAACTGAGAATCCAAATGATAAGCAAAGTCCAGCCCACCCATTTCTGTTTGCGCTCGCCGTTTCTGAAGGCGCGAACACAGAGTACAATGATACCAATGACAGGGCAAAGACAGAACAAACCGCAACTGACCAACAAGGCGATATCAGTAAAACTACCGAATCCTCCGGGGGTATGGGTGAGCAGGCCTACAAAAATGGCGATGGCAATGCCAAGCACACAGACAGCTAAAGTTAAGGCGATGGCGATGCCGATGAATATCAGGATGGCTTTAATGATATTCCAAAAGGTGCTACTTCTTTTGGGATTGATAGGTGCCTGGGTGAAGTTGTCAATGTTCTCCAAACTTGGTTCTATGCCTTGCATTTCAAGCAACTCGGCTTTGGTAATTGCTTCGGGCATGGCGATGAGGAAAATCAGGTAAATGAGGATGCCCCAGCCGAGACTGGCGAAAGCCAGTACCACAAAGAGAATTCGCACCACTACCGGGTCGAGATCGAAATAGGCGGCCAAACCGGAAGCCACACCACCGATGATTTTGTCGGTGCTGTTGCGGTAAAGTTTGCGGTATTCTTTTCTCGAGTGATTGGTGAAGTTTCTTTTTTCTTCAGAATTATTTTCTTTTGAAGAATTAAGCTCTGAAGAATTGCCGCTTTCATCGTCAAACTGCTCAGGATGCCCGATAACATCAATCACTTCGTTGACATCGTCGGCATTGATGACGTTGCGGTCTTTCATTTTGAAAGTGAACAATTCCGCCATACGGCTTTCGATATCGCGGAGAATCTCCTCTTTTTCGTCTTCGGGGAAACGTTTGGATATTTCGATGAAATATTGGTTTAACATCTCATAGGCATCATCATCGATATTGAAGTTCATGCCTCCTAAACTGATTGTGCTGGTCCTTTTCATGATTATATATTTTTATTTTTGATTAATTCAACAACATTTTTGATTTCTTCCCATCCTTCTTCCAGTTCGGCCAGAAATTGTCGGCCGTCGTCGGTCAGCTCATAATATTTGCGAGGAGGACCTTGCAAAGATTCTTGCCACTGATAGCCCAGGATGCCGCTGCTTTTCAATCGCGACAGCAGAGGGTAGAGGGTACCTTCCACTACGATGAGTTGCGCTTCTTTCAGCTCGGTGATGATGTCAGAGACATACATGGGCTTTTTGGCGATGATGAGAAGGATGCAGTATTCGAGATAGCCTTTCCTCATCTGTGATTTCACATTTTCAGCGTTGATTGCCATAACTTGTTATTTTTAAATCCGTGGCAAAAGTAGATAAAATTTTAGTACCTTGTATCACAAGGTATTTATAATTAACTTTTTTTAACATTTCGTGGTTTTATATGGATAAAAAAATATTCTTCTAAAAAAAAATTTTTGATATTAAAAAAAGTTTGTATCTTTGCATGTGTAAATCTTTGGATTTCAAATTAACCACACATGTATTATCAAAAAAAGAAAAACATATAAGTATCATTTATCAACAAAAAAAAAAACTATGAAAAAAATTCTATTCTTTTCGCTTATTTTAGTTGCAAGTGTATGTTTCTTTTCTTGCACAACAGAATCCAAAACAGTCATTTCAACCACTTCTCGAACTTTGGAACCGCAGATTTATCCAATATTGGCAGATCTTGACATCAAGACACAAAAGGTAACAGGAGTTTATAATTATGAGTGCGATAACGGGGAGTCCGTTGATGAGAATGTATTAAAGAGTAATGCTGTTTATCAAGCATTAAAGGAAATAAAAGCTGATATTTTGGTTGCTCCTCAATATCAAATTACCACTAAAACTATGGGTAGACAATACATCACTGTTACAGTGACAGGTTATCCGGCATTTTACAAGAACTTCAGACCTATGGGAGAATTTTCCGAATTGGAAACTGTTGAAACCAAGAGCGGAGTAACAGTTGTTGTTGCAAAAGATCAAAATAAAACCGTATTGGGATATCAGGTGATTGTACCATCAGGTTCGGGAGCTAGAACTATTGATATGGATTTGGTAAATTATGGTACTACTGGAAATGCCTCTACCAACTCGGTTATTGTTAATGAAACTGCAGGAGGAAAAACAGGTAACAATACCAATGAGAATTCTAAAACCAACGCTTTCTCTAAATTATTTGGGAAGAAGAGATAATAAATAAGAATAAGATTGAAACAAATCTGCGTGTTTATTATCTGAAAACCTTAATAAGTTTTAATACGCAAAAAACAGGGGCACCTTACGGCGCCCCTGTTTTGTATGGTCAGCCTCTATAAATTCTGTCAATTATCTTCTAAACTCAAGTTTAACTCCCTTCTGTTCCTCATGGAATTCGCCATTTTCGTATACTAAATTTCCATTGACGAAGGTGTGGGTAACATGGGAGTGTACCTGGGTGCCATTGTAGGGGGTCCAGCCGCATTTATAGTACATGTCTTCGTTGCAAATGGTTTGGGTGGTATCAAGGTCCACGATAGCCAAATCGGCGTGGTAGCCCTCACGAATAAAGCCCCTGCGGTCGATTTGATAGAGCAGGGCTGGGTGATGGCACATCAGATTCACAATTTGCGGCAGTGAGATAATGTTTTTTCGATACAGCAGAAGCAGAATATTCAGACTATTCTGGATAGAAGGAAATCCTGATTTGGAACTGAAATAATCTCCTGTGAATTTCTCTTCCCGCAGATGTGGCGCATGGTCGGTGCCGATGGTGTCTATAAGTCCGTTGGATAAAGCCTGTGTCAATGCCTGCTGGTCGGCTGCTGTTTTGATGGCGGGATTGCATTTGATGGCAAAGCCTTTGTCCACATAGTTTTGGTTGTTGAAAAACAGGTAATGGGGACAGGTTTCCGCAGTGATTTTTTTGTCCTTCAGGGGGATGTCATTTCTGAAAAGCCCTAATTCCGCTTGGGTGGAGATATGCATCACGTGCAGTCGGGCGCCTGTTTTTTCGGCCAGTTCCACGGCTTTGGCTGAAGACTGGTAGCATGCTTCAGCTGAACGTACCAAGGGATGGATGGTGGCATCAGCTTTGATTTCACCTTTCTCTGCCATTTCTTTATAGAGCAGGGTGTTTCGTTTGATGATGCTTTCTTCTTCGCAATGTGCTGCAATGAGGCAGGGGGCTTCCTTGAACAAGCGCTCCAAGGCGTTGATCTGGTCCACCAGCATATTGCCGGTACTGGAGCCCATAAATAATTTGACTCCGCAAACCTCTTTGGGATTAATTTTGGCTACCTCGGCAAGGTTGTCGTTGGTGGCACCGATATAGAAGGAATAATTGGCCAGAGACTTTTCAGCGGCCAAGTCAAATTTCTGTTGCAACAGTTCGTAGGTTACCGTTTGTGGCACGGTATTGGGCATGTCCATGAAGGAAGTCACGCCACCCGCTACAGCCGCACGGCTTTCCGTGTATATATCCGCTTTCTCTGTCAGTCCTGGTTCCCGGAAATGCACGTGCTCGTCAATGATGCCAGGAATCAGGTATTTGCCTGTGGCGTCAATGACAGTGGCATTACCAGCATCAAAAACTTCTCCCTTGCGCACAATCTTGGCGATTTTTCCATCAGCGATAAACACGTCGGCTTCAAAGCAGTCGCCTTCATTGACTACCGTAGCGTTTTTGATGAGATATTTCATGATGCTAATTTGCTAATTTGCTAATTACGTAGTCTACGGCAGCTTCGATACCCTCGGGGTTCTTGCCACCGGCAGTGGCCAGACCGGGCTGACCGCCACCGCCACCCTGGATGAGCTTTCCTGCCTCACGCACTAATTGTCCGGCATTGAGACCGGCAGCCACCAAGTCGTCAGACAATGCTACAATCAGATTTGGTTTCTCACCATATTTGGTGCCGAAAACAATGGCCAGTTTCTCCATGGAGCTACGTAGGTTGTATGCGGCTTGTTTCATGCCGTCGGGATTCATGTCCTTCACTTCACGAATGACATGGATGCCGTTGATTTCGGTGACTTTCTGCTTGATTTCGTTGGTGAACTGGTTGATTTTTTCTTTCTCGAATTGCTCGATTTCCTTCTTGGCCTTGTCATTTTCCTGCATGAGTCGCTCGATGGAACGCATGATATCGTCGGTTCCCAACATGCTCTTCAAATCTTCATACAGGTGCTGTTTTTCCAGCATGAAATCTTCGGCTGCGGCTCCTGTCACGGCCTCAATACGTCTCACACCGGCAGCGATGGCGCTTTCGGAAACGATTTTGAACAGGCCGATATTACCCGTAGCGGGGGTGTGCGTACCACCGCACAATTCAATAGAGTCACCGAATTTGATGACACGTACTTTGTCACCGTATTTTTCTCCGAAGAGGGCCATAGCTCCCATTTTCTGGGCTTCGGCAATCGGAGTGTCGATATATTCCTGTAAAGGATTGTTGTTTCTGATCAGCTGGTTCACCAGTTTCTCCACTTTCTCTATTTCTTCATTGCTCAATTTGGCAAAATGGGAGAAGTCAAAGCGGAATCTGTCGGCAGCCACCAAAGAGCCTTTCTGTTCCACATGTGTTCCCAACACTTGTCTCAAAGCGAAGTGGAGCAGATGAGTGGCAGAGTGGTTGTTCTGGATGGCCACACGTTTCTCCTGGTTCACTTTGGCCACGAAAGTGGCTTCCATCTTGTCGGCCAAAGCGGTGGTGGAGTGGATGATGAGGTTGTTTTCCTTGGTGGTATTGATAATGTTGATTTTCTCGTTCACGGATTCCAATATACCGATATCACCTACCTGACCGCCCATCTCGGCGTAGAAGGGGGTCTTGTCCAATACAATTTGGAACAGTTGTTTGCCCTTGGTCTTGATAGCTCTGAATTTGACCACTTTCACCTCGCATTCCAATTGGTGGTAACCCACAAATTCAGTCTGTGCCACGCCAGGAAGCAGTTCAATCCAGTCTTCGGTTTCCACAGCGGCGGCGGCTCTTGAGCGTTGTTTCTGCTCGGCTAGGCCTTTGTGGAAGCCGTCCATATCCACGTTCATGCCCTTTTCCTCGGCCATCAGCTGGGTAAGGTCGATGGGGAAACCATAGGTGTCGAACAACTCAAAGGCGAAAGCACCGTCAATGACCTTATTTTGTCCTGCTTTGGCGCAGTAGTTCTCGAATTTGGCAATACCAGAATCCAGGGTTTTAAGGAAGGAATTCTCTTCTTCCTGCATCACCTTTTCGATAAGGGTTTGCTGGGCTTTCAGTTCGGGGAACTGGGCACCCATTTGTGCCACCAAATCCTTTACTAAAGTGTAAATGAACGCTTCCTTGATATTCAGGAAGGTGAAACCATAGCGGATAGCACGGCGCAAAATTCGGCGGATAACGTAGCCAGCTCCGTTGTTGGAGGGCAGCTGTCCATCGGCGATGGCGAAGGAAACGGCACGCAGATGGTCGGCAATAACACGTAAAGCGATATCAGTCTCTTCTTTCTGTCCGTATTGGGTATTCGATAATTGTGCCAGCTTCTGGATCAGCGGCTGGAACACGTCGGTGTCGTAATTCGATTTTTTGTTCTGAACCGCCATGCACAAACGTTCGAAGCCCATGCCGGTGTCCACATGTTTGTGGGCCAATGGTAACAACTCGCCCGAGTTGATGCGGTTGAATTGCATGAATACGAGGTTCCATATTTCAATCACCAAGGGATTGTCTTTGTTGACCAGTGAGGCTCCCGGAATGGCGGCACGCTCGCTGTCATCGCGCAGGTCGATATGGATTTCGGAGCAGGGACCGCAAGGACCGGTATCCCCCATTTCCCAGAAGTTGTCTTTTTTATTGCCAAACAGAATACGGTCTTCGGGAAGGTGCTGTTTCCAGTATTCTTTAGCCTCCAAATCGGCTTCGGTATGGTCTTTTTCGTCACCTTGGAATACTGTGGCATACAGTCTGTTGGGGTCTAATTTCATGACTTCAGTCAGAAACTCCCAGGCATAGTCAATGGCTTCTTTCTTGAAATAGTCACCAAACGACCAGTTGCCGAGCATTTCGAACATGGTGTGGTGGTAGGTGTCGCGGCCTACTTCTTCCAAATCGTTGTGCTTGCCTGATACACGCAGACATTTCTGGGAATCGGCGGCACGGGGGAATTTGAGGGGGGAGTTGCCCAAAAAAATATCCTTGAATTGGTTCATACCTGCATTGGTGAACATCAACGTTGGGTCGTTTTTTATGACCATTGGGGCAGATGGAACAATCTGGTGTTGTTTTGATTTGAAAAATTCCAAAAAGGCGGTGCGAATTTCGGTTGAAGTCATTTTGTCATGTATTTTAATTCGTCAGCATCAATCTTACACTGATACCGGTTTCGAAGTTCATATTATTGTATTGGTTGGATATCTTCGGACGGTTAATCACTTGGTCATAGTAGAACTTCAAGCCCACACGACTGCTGATTTGATAATCTGCCGCGAAATTGATGGTCATGGTCACCATACCGGCTGAAATCTGGTTGACTTGTTCAACAATCTTACGCAAGATTGTCATATTCTTTTTCATACCAAAACCAGCAGTAAGATTCAAGTCGCTCACCACTTGGCGCTTCATACCGGAGAATACGAAACCTATTTTAAGATCTTTGAAACGATATCCAGCGGAGCATGAAAGTTCAGAAGTAGTAGTCTCCGTAATCTGGTTATTGGTAAAACTCAAGGTGACGTTACGGGCCTGTTTGTATTCCACCTTCAGCAACAAACTGTTTTTGAAAGTCATGTCAATACCAATCAAAGGCGCGAACTGTTCGGAAATGCTTATTTGTGAGAATTCATATTTAGGAATGAAGTTTCCGAGGGTGTTTTTGACTAAAGAATTGCCATTGGCATCTTCCCGATATAAAGAATTGGTAGTAAATCCACCGACGGTGTAAGTTGAAGTGTAAGCATGGGTAATGGAGAAGGACTGGAAGACTTTGTTCATTCCTTTGACTTTGGTCAAACCGTTGTAATTCAATCGCCAATTCGGAAGCGGGAATTTCGGGAATATGTTTTTGACGTTCATTTTCTCCGCTTTACGGCCACCATAGGCAGACAGGAATGCATTGGTGAGTACTTCCTGGGCAATACCGTCGTAGCCGTCAGGATATCCTGTCTCGGGATCTATGCCTTGAGAATTGGGGTTATTGGCAGCGACTTGTTCTGCCAAATATTGGCGGACATTCAAGAAGTCCTCGAATACGTCATTTCCGTTCCTGAAGAAACTTGCAAGACCTACAAAAGTCATACTGAAGTTACCGGTGGTCATAGGAGTGAAATGATCAATATGTCCATCTTCGTATGCTCTGAAGTATTCAGTGTAATTTTCTGTTTTGGTCATATTTCCGGAGACATCTATGCGGAAATCCTTGAAGGGCTCTACGTTTACACGATAGTTAAAGGTTTCATTACGGCGT
This sequence comes from Bacteroidales bacterium, assembly GCA_017964255.1. GTDB lineage: Bacteria > Bacteroidota > Bacteroidia > Bacteroidales > WCHB1-69 > RUG11690. The sequence goes on from JAGCSI010000034.1 coordinate 83,017, forward strand.
CTTTGGAATGAGGAATTCATCAGCGAATCGGTAGTCAACCAATGTCTCTCCGCTGCAATGGTCTGAATGTCAGGTTGACCACCAAATACAAAGAGGAATCCAGGTGAGCCTTTTGAGGCTACGTTTAATCCCAAAATGTTAGGTTGGAACATGTAACCGGGTAACAACGTACCATTACCTTGAGTGTAGGTGACAGAGACATTTCTCAAAAGCATAAGAAAACGAAGCGTACCGTCTAAAATGACTTTACCCACATTGACATCATTTTTCAAGGAATCACGGCCGTCTTTATTCTTATTTTTGCCTTTGCCTTTGTCCTTGCCTTTCTTGTCTTTTGAATTATTATCCTCATCCTTGTCTCCGTCTTTTGATTTCTTGTTTTTATCGTTGTTTTTGGCGTTTTTGTTGCTTTTGCCAATTTGTCCTTGGTTGATTTTTTTCAGATAAGGAACATTGTTGTACAAGGTTACAAAGTTAAGAGTACCAGTTCCCTGGTAGGTGTTGGAGTTTTGGATAGTATTTCCTAAATAGGCCAATGCCAAGGTGGAGCCGGTATAGGTGTAGTCGCCAGTATAGCGTACATTGGCGGTGACCCAGTTGAACACGGGGAATTTGTTGATAGGAATCTGCCATGAAGCTGTCACTCTCTGATAGAAATTGTTGGTACGTCCACCTTTCCCGAAACTCTTCCATACAGAATCTTTCTTTGCCTTCGTGTCAATCATACCATCGGGTTCGTCAATACGGGCCAATGCATTGGCAGTGTATTCAATCTTGAGTGATTGAGCCAGATCCCAGTTTACGCTATAGTTACGTGCCCAGTTGAAAGTCTTGATGTAGCTGGTGTCAATGACAATATTTCCTTGGCTCTTGGGTCTGTATTTGAAAGCATTCAATTCGCGTGTGATGGATGTTCGTATGGTGACTACCTTGGGAAGAGGATTGAAGTTAAAATCTTTGATTAATTGTAACCATTTGGATTTTAATCCTTTGGATTTAGAGAAAGGTCTGATATTCTTGGGGTTGTTATTGTAGGTGTAGCCGATTTCGCCAAAATGATTGAACTTATTGTCCATTTCCACGTCCACATCGCTTTTCTTGGTTTGTGAATAGGAATAGGAGAAGTCAAAGTTTTCCAAGTCCCAAGGTCTTATTTTGATGGGTTTGTCGTAATTCCTTTCCTTTCGGATGTTCATCAAGTTGACATTATGGCGTACGACGCGACTGGTGGTCATCTTACGGATGGAGTCGCGCTCTTGGGATGTTGCATAAGTTTTCAGGTCATCTTTAAGTTTGACATCAGGATTCAGCGGGTTATATTCGGGAGTAACCACATTGAGAGAATAGTCATAGTGTACGGGAATTTTCACATTCCATTTATCGGGGAAAATCAGTTTTCCGGCATCGATATTGGTGGCAATGTCAAGGGTGGTGATGGATTCTTTTTTCAATTCCGTAACAGACTGGTCAAGGCTTCCATAACCTGCTGAAGAATAAGCTGTTGATACAGAAAAGTCGCCTAAGTCAGCAAGATTCAGTCGCATGTTGGCTACAACAGCCACGCCTGATTTTTTGTCGAACCCACAGAGTCTCAACTCATTGATCCATACTTCTACCGATTTCTCCTGCATATCGTCTCCGTCTCCCAGATGTTGTTTTTTGGGATTTCGGACACCGATCATAATTGTGGTGACCTTGGCTAGGTTCGGCATACCCATAATGGTAACCCTATCCCCGTTACCGAGATAATAATAGTAGGGCACTTGAGTACTGCTATGTTGTCCGTTTCGGACGGCAATGTTACGTTCTTGTTTGATTGCGACTAGTGAATCCAGCAAGACATCCATACGGTTCGCCATAGGCCAAATACGAGTACTATCTGCCCCGACGCCCCATGGTGTGATTTCCACCGGAATCTCATATTCGTAATAATTGTCACTGAAATCGCTACCCAAACGGACGAAAACGGTCACGTCACCCTTATTTAAAGTTCCTGAAGAATATACATCTTCCGCGTGTATGAACATTTTCAAACGCTTGAATTGTCTCAGGTCATAGTCGGTGCTTTTGTATATGCTGCGTGCGTCACCATCCACCAAATCCACTACCTTCATGGTAAGAGCCTGTTCATTGGTAAGATATACCTGGGTGCCGCCATAGCCTTGTTCACGTTCAATACCAGGAGGCAAAACATAGGGAATGGGAGTTCTGTTGGCATTTTCCTCGTAGCTGATAGTTCCAACGTGGAAAGAAGTGTTGTCATCACCCGAGGCTGAAACATAGTCACCTTCCTCATAAATAGGATGGGTGTATGTACGCCAGTCAGCGCGAACCAACTCGAATGTTGCTAAACGGCAGATGATTGGCTCCGAGAAGTCTTTCATAAAGACTCTCATGAAACGGATGGAGTTAAAACCTTGGATGGCACCCACTACCTTGTCAGGATCTTTGATAGGGATACGGAACTGATACCATTTGGTCTTAGGAGAAGTTCCGTTGGGAAGAGCTTCCGGGGTGGCCTCATATACATCATTGATATAATTCTGACCAACCACCATCTTATCAGGAGTCAGATCAATGACATATTGATAATATTTTTCTTCGTCACTCAAAGTGTTGTCGTTGTTGACATCCTCCACATTCGGCAAGCTTGAGGCGGAAGTGGGGTAGGATTCAGGACTTTGCTCATCGGTTGGCGAGTTGCCTTCCGCATTGTTATAGTAGTGGTAACGTTCTGTGATGCTTAGCATATCCGCATCATAATCGCTACCGCGGAAATAGTGGTAATTGTCTGAGGAGGGGTCGTTGTATGCGTTCTGATAGGCAGGGGACTGGATGCCAAAGGTGTTGGCCAAACGTTCAAGATAATTGCTGTGAAAAGCACGCTCTTGGTCTGTGCTTAAACCGTCATAACCAATATCCTGATATTGACGTGAAGACGGATTGTTGTCAAAAGCGTTGACAATCATCTGTGTGGTTGGTACTCGTCCCCATACGGTGTATTCTATGTCTGTGTCAGATCCGTCGGCGGGAAGTCCGTTTTCAAAGAATTTCTTGCCGTCTTTCAAAATATCTTCTGAAATATCACCCAGGTTGAAATATAATTTACCACCGGTATGGTTGGGGTTTTCAATGAAAGGATCCATCATCCAGAATTCGATGTACTCGTAGTTGGAGGATTCGAAATCGGTGTTGTCCATTTTTCTCATGATACCACCCCAACGTGTTTGGGGATCTCTCAAAGTACCGTCTTCGTTAACACCTCGTGAAAGACCTTCACTGCCATTGATATCGTAGTTGTAAGGTCCTCTTTCAGAAGGATAGAATGCCAAATTGAAAACGGGAATATTGGTAGACTGGGCAGTGCTTTCACGTTCTTTATAGGGGAACAACTCCGGTTCATAAACCGCACGTGAGTATGGGAGAGAAAGGTCATCTCTGGTGAGGTGAGCCGGTGTGTAGCTGTTGTTGTTATAGAACAGAGGATCGATGATATACCAAGCCAGTTTAGCTCTGTTGTATCCATATGCCAATTGTCTGCGTTCGCTTTCGTTGACGTTGGTGTTGGCTTCCGGGAAAAGGTTGGGCTGTCCTTGCGGTGTGGACGCCAATACCCAGTTGGAGAAAGTCCTTAAATCCACGGTGGATTTGGTGGACTCAAAGTCGTCGATATAGGTGGTTCCTTCTTTGCCAATCGCTCTGGAATGGCCAGGAACGAAATGGGCAAACTCACCGTCAATATTGAAATTGGACTCGGTGGTTGTACTGTGGAAAGGCAGGAAGTCAACTAATTTGGTGACGAAGGGGAGTTTGGTGCGATACGACAGGTTCATTCCCCATACCAGATTGTTGATAGGTTCGTTTCCGTAGTTGACCTTTTGTGTATAAGGTTTTTCGTAGAGGTTTAAAAGCGTGGCGCCAATGTTGAAATTATCGGAAAAACGGTAATCCAAGGTGGTCCCCAACATGCGTTGTTTGGTTACAGCAAAGTTGTTTTTATCTTCCATCGTGATGGTGATGGGGGTGCCGGAATTCAACACACCCTCATTGATGATGGAGACCGTTCCCATGCTGTAATTGACGGTGTAATCAACATTTTCGGTCAAAGTAAGACCACCGGCCACTACCTTCACGGATCCTTCAGGAACATTAAAGGTGTTCAACGAGAATTCCGAACCGTAAGTGGAAGAATAATAGCCTTCAATGTAATATTTGTTTTTGCTGGTAAACTGTTGTGCCATGGTTTTGGTCATGGTATACAGAGAGTCAAAAGCGTATTTGTCAGCGTATTCGGGTTCCGGAATCACTGCCCGCAAATCTTTACCGAAAGGTTCAATGGTGGGGAAATAGATCTTACCGTTACTGGCGTTGATAGTACCTCCTACCGTGGCAGCTCCGTCAATAAAGTCAAAAATCCCATCAGGACTTGGGTCCTTTTGTTGGTTCAAACGGTCCAAGCCTACCAGTCTGATCAACGGAATACCTTTTACGGAACTTTTGTTGAAGAAACCGTTGGGAATACCCTCATCATCACCTGTATAAAGAATATTCAGTCTGAAGTCTTTCTCTGATACTTGATAGGCGGAGAGACTATAAACGTTCTTCATCATCAACTTCCATAATGGAGATTTTGTGTTGAGGTTGGTACTCTTCAACAACTTGACTCTGATGCAGTTGGGGGAAGAAACCTCGTTGGTGAATTCACCCACTTGATAAACATTGTCGTCACCGATTACCGTGTATTGGAATGCGACGGCAAGTACTTGGTCTGCAGACAGTGCTGTATTCAGAGAGATGAAACCCAGTTTGGAGTTGAAGGTGTATTCCGAGCTATTCAACAAACGGGCACTTTCCACTTTTTCGAAATCTGTGCCAGAAACCATACCTCTGGAGCGAAGGTAGTTGCTTACGGTGGAAATATCCCTCAACTGGTTGGAGTCCAAATAGGCGTCAGGTCCCGCTATCAGGTTGTTGACTTTGTTGTCGGGGTAGTCTTTGTTATAGTCAAGATTACGATGGATGGTGGACATGCTGGGTGAAACTTCGCCTAAATCGGTGAAAGCAATGATGTTGCGGTTCTCATTCGTGGCGGCACCGATAGTGGTACGCCATACTTCGATTTTGGTAATCACAATGGGGGAACCGATTAAAGGCAGTGTTTCCATGTACTGGTTGTAGTGGTCGCGGAAGAATTGTCCCAGGAAGAAGTGCTTGTTTTCATCGTATTCGTCTGCCTTGAAATAGAATTCATTTTTCTGCGCGCCGCCACTGATGGTGATGGTTTTGGATTCGGATTGTTTTTCTGAAGCAACAGCTGTAATGGTCAGGTTGCCGAATTTCAAGGCGGTCTTAGCACCGAAAAGGGTTTGGCTACCCGTGATTAACGTGCTGTTTAAGGGGAAGTTGATATTACCGAACTCCAGCAACTGAAGAATATCGTCCTCTTTGCCTTCGTATTTCAGTTTCAATTTCTCGCCTTCCCAGTCAAAAGTGGCTTCAGTGTTATAATTCAGGTTGAATTCGATCTTGTCACCGATTTTGGCAGCCAGGTTCAGCTGAATGTTCTCATCAAAGTTGAAATCTGTTCGTCTGCGCTGTTTGACGGGAAGATTGGGATTCTTGTTGTTTTGGTGGATGATACCGAAAATCAGTTCAGCGCTACCGGAAGGACGGATGTCGATCACGTTGCTGCCGAATATGGATTCGAAGATTTCTCCACCGACTTTGATTTGGGGAATAAGGCCGCTACCTCGGGCATTGGGGCCTCCGGCATATCTTGCACCCTTGCTTTTCCAATAGTCTTTGATGGAGTGACGAAGATCATATTTGATGTACTCGTTGATATCCATTGATCCGCCGGGGCCAAAGGGCGTGTTGCCCGTCATGTATTGGAAGTCGTAGCTGTTAGTATTGGGATTATACTGTATTTGTGTGCCGACACCTGATGGATTGTGCAGCAGGAACGGGCTGGAAGGATTGTTCTCATTCAGCGGGTTGTTGTCGGGTTGGGGAACATTGATAATGGGTTTATCGCCTGTGTCAGGAGGAAAGACTGGCAATTCCATTTCTATTTCAGGAACAATGTAGTCAAATTCCTCATTTTGGATGGAGACGGGATGAGAAGGTGCTTCAACATCAGTAGTCACTGGAAAATAGTGACTTGTCGGGGCGGGGATAGCCCATACCGCAGAATACAGCGCAAAGACAGCAATGGCGGCGATAAAACGATATGTTTTTTTCTTTATATTGATCACTATGCGTTCAAACTTTTATAACAGTTTCAGTGCCTTCTTGATAAGATCCTCAATCGACAGGTCCAATCCTTCATTTTTGATAATTTTTTCAAGTACGGCCTCTGCGGAATTCTTGGGAAAACCTAAAGACACCAATGCTGATAACGCAGCATTTGTATTATTATTGTTTGAGAACTGTTTTTTTTCTGTTTCGGGGTAGGCACTGAGGGCCATTTTGCCGATTTTGTCCTTGAGTTCGATGATGAGTCGTTGGGCAGTTTTGCCTCCGATACCTTTGATGGCTTGCAATACTTTGGCATTTTCGGTAATGATGGCGTTGTGCAGTTCATGTACCGACATGGAGGAGAGAATCAGTCGGGCGGTGTTAACACCAATACCGTTGACCGTGATCAGCAGGCGGAAGAAAGAACGCTCTTCCTCGTCGAAAAAACCGAAAAGTTGGTGTTCATCCTCTTTGATGACATAGTGGGTGAACAGGCGCACTTCGTCCATTTCGCGGATTTTGGTGTAAGTGGCCAGCGAAATGTTGACCAGATAGTCCAAACCGCCAGCGGTCTCTATCACTACGTACGCAGGGTTTTTTTCGATGATTCTGCCTTTGATTCCTGTAATCATTTTTTTCCAAAATATGAGGGTGCAAAGGTACAAAAAAAAGGGCTTGAAAAAGCCCTTTTATTGCAAAAAACTCAATTACTTAATAATGGTTGTTGCTGATGCTTATTTTACTAAGTCAACAATAGCTTTGAATGCCTCGGGATGGTTCATTGCGAGGTCGGCGAGAGCTTTGCGGTTCAAGGCAACGCCCTTCTTTGAAAGCATACCCA
>JAGCSI010000007.1 GCA_017964255.1 Bacteroidales bacterium
AACCGCTTCGCTTGAGGCAGCACCCTTCATCTGGGCGTTGATGGCAATCACCTTCGCCATAGTGCTTTCTTTGCTGATGTCGATGTTGAAACTAGCCTTATACGTATCTTTAATCTTCCACACCAGCACCAGACCAATCATAATAGGGTTACCGTTTTTGTCATTCACCTTGATAGGCGGCACATCCATATTGCGGGCACGTAGCGACAGTCTACGTTTTCCGTAGAAAGGATTCAGCCAGAAGAAACCGTTTTCGCAAACCGTACCGCTGTACTTGCCGAAGAAAGTCAACACCCGTGATTGGTTGGGCTGGATGATGGTGAAACCTATGCAGTGCAACAGATACACCACACACAAAAGGAATAGCGACAAGGCGATCATCCCATCATTATCATTGTTTACAGCATTGACCATCAAGGTTATAGAACCCGCTAAAAGTGCCAAATTAATCAACAGATGCAGAAAGCCATTGTTGATGAAGCTCATTTTTTTCTGAAATTCTTTCGTTTCCATTGTTTTCATTTTTTTTGGTTTTTTGAATGATATTATTTTGATATTAAATCAACATTATTTTGGCTGCAAAAATACAAAAAAATTCATTCCTGCAACAATTAAGTGAAAAAATTTTTCCAGCCACTTTATATCTTTCCTCTGTACTTTTCTTCGGACGCGATTCATCGTGTCCCTACAGTAAAATGACGAATTGCTTCTACAATAAAATTTATACATCTGTGTATAATTCAGGAAATTTATGTACATTTGCACTTCGAAAAGAATAAAAGAGAATAAAGAAGAATAAAGGAGAATAAAAAAGAATAAAAGAGAATAAATGAAAAAAAAGAACACGGATAGCGAAAATCTTCAAGGCTTGTTTCAGCCTACATTTGGAAACCGTCCCGAGCAATATATAGGTCGTGACGGTGTGATAGAGCAGTTTATGGAAGGGCTGCGGGAACCTGTCGGAAGCCGCAATCGCTGCACATTGTTTCTAGGACAAAGGGGGATGGGAAAGACCGCTTTGCTGCTTGAACTGAGCGACCGGGCGACAAAAACAGGTTATGTGGTGGCTCGTGTGACCGCTCATGAGGGGATGCCCAAAGCCATCATTGAGCAGTTCCAGCTGAATGGTTCGCAATACTTCAATGACGAGAAGCGAAAGATGACTGGTGTGACCGCCGGTGTACTGGGTTTCACATTAGGTCTTACCTTTTCAGAGGCTGCTGAACGGCAGTATGGATTCCGTTCAAAAATGTCGCTGCTCTGCGACAAGCTTGCAGAGAAGGGGAAAGGAGCGCTGATTCTAATTGACGAGGTGCGCACTTCTACCGCTATGCGTGAGGTGGCTGCTGCTTATCAGGAGCTTGTTGGAGACAAAAAAAACGTAGCTATTGCTATGGCCGGTCTTCCACATGCCGTCTCAAGCGTGTTAAATGACCAGGTTCTTACTTTTTTGAACCGTGCAACCAAGGTAGAGCTGGGACTGATTTCCACCAACCTGATTAGGGCTTACTACGAACGGGCTTTCAAAACGGTAGGAGTTAAAATCTCCGACACCCTGCTTGACAGAGCCGCACTGGCTACCCGAGGTTTTCCTTACCTGATGCAGTTGATAGGATACTACTTAATCCAATACACCGAAGAAGGCGGTACTGTTAACAGAAAGATAATGGACAAGGTGGAAAAAGCGGCCATGAGTGATATGGAGGACAATGTGTTCAAGCCAATCCTATCCCCATTGTCTGACAACGACCTGCTATTCCTGAAAGCTATGGCCCGACAAGGTGATGTGGTGACTACCGCCAAATTGCAATCCGCATTAGGAAAGAAGGGTCCGGCTATACAGCCTTATCGTAAGCGCCTGCTTGATGCCGGTGTTATTGAGTCGCCCCGCAGAGGCGAGCTCGTATTTGCTGTGCCTTATTTAGCAGAATATCTGTTGCAGGATAGGAATTAATAAGAGTTATCACATTGCGATGATGGGTATGACAAACAATAATCATTTATTAGCACCCTTGGTCGCCACCCCAATTACCTAGGCGAAATCATGATGTGGTGGGGTGTGTATTTCATGTTTCTGTCTGTCACTCCCGACATTGCCCATAACTGGTGGTGGCTGATAGGCGCTGCACTGAACACTTGTCTCTTCTGCTTCATCAGCATCCCCCTGATGGAAAAACGCCAGCTTCAAAACAAGCCTGAATACGCTGATTACAAAAAGAACACAAGAACATTTATATAAATATGCACAAGATCCTTTTTATTTGTCACGGGAATATATGCCGCAGCCCGATGGCGGAGTTTGTAATGAAAAAACTGGTCAAAGACGCAAGAAGAGAAGCTGAGTTCGAGATTGCCTCAGCGGCGACCAGCACCGAGGAAATCGGCAACCCCGTCTATCCACCCGCCAAACGGAAACTGGCGGAGCACAACATAGGCTGCACCGGCAAAACTGCCCGACAAATCACCCGGAAAGACTATGAATACTACGATTATATCATCGCCATGGACCACAACAACCTGCGAAATCTGCACCGCATGCTGGGCGATGACACACAGCACAAAATCTCGCTGCTGATGGACCACACCTCCCATCCCGGCGATGTGGCCGACCCTTGGTACACAGGCGATTTCGAAGCCACTTGGCAAGACGTGCTGGAGGGGTGCGCTTGCCTTCTGAATGAGCTTGCTTAATCAAGAGAATTAGGGGGAGTTTCGCACTGCGTGCTCAAGGGGAGTGATGCTTTGCATCAGGGGAGTCTCGCTACGCTCGAGGGGAGCAAATTTTGATTACAGGATTTTGGATTAAGAATTAAGAACTAAAAACTAAGAAAAAGACAATATTCTTAACTCTTAATTCTTAGTTCTTAATTTCTTTACTCTTCCGGCAGCGCTTTGAAACCCAAGCCCATAATCTCGGAGCTCTCAATGACGTTGACGAAAGCCTGAGGATCCAAGAAACGCAGATTGGATTTCAGTTTCACCAAGTCGCTACGGTCAAGAGTCACATAAATCATCTTGCGCTCCGCACCCTGATACATGCCGGTACCGGCAAAAATGGTACCACCGCGTTTCATGTCATTAATGATGAATTCGCGCACCTCTTCCACCTTATCCGTAACAATAAACGCAGTCTTGTAAGATTTAATACCATCCACAATCAAGTCAATTACCTTGCTTTCGATAGCAATAAGAATGATGGAATAGATAGGCAGACGTATCTGCTTGAAGGCGATCAAGGTAGTCAGAGTAATACATGAATCCACAACCAGCACCAGCGTTCCCAACGAAATTTTGGTGTATTTGTGGATAATCATGGAGATGATATCGCTACCGCCTGAAGTCGCTCCCGACTTAAAAATCAAGCCGATAGCCACACCGTAAATCACACCGGCAACGACCGTGTTCAGGAAATAGTCAGGCACAAAGAACAAGTCGCTATGTGGAATCTGCACATAATTATGCACATCAGTAGCCACCTCGTCAATACCGCCATGAATCACCGGATTGTAACCCCATAAAGTTTCTATCAACCAAGTGAATAAGAATATTAGCACCGTCGAAACTACCGTCTTCACACCAAAACGAGGTCCCAGCACCAAAGTTCCGATAATCAGCAAGGGAATATCCATACAGATAGCATAGTAACTGATCTTCCACGGCCATACCGTATTGAAGACATTGGCCAAACCGTAGGTGCCACCCGGAGCCAGCAAATAAGGGTTCACAAACATCACATCGCCCACGGCGAAAAGCAAACTTCCGATAACCAAGAGGAAATAGGCGTAAATCTCAGTCTTTAACTTATTCTTATTCAACATGTTATAATTTTTAATTTGAAAATGCAAAGATACAAAAAAATGAGCAAATTAGTTAATTAGATAATTAGCAAATGCAGAATTTGTGCGTTTAAATCCAGCCAAAAATATTTTTCTTAAAAAATGTTATTTATTCAGAATAAATCAGTACTTTTGCAGAAAATTTAAAACACATATTTATATAACATAAAAACATAGTACTATGAAAGTTGTTCACAATTTCAACGCAGGACCTTGCGTCCTTCCCAAAGAAGCGATTGAGTCCACCATTAACGCCATGCGCGATTTCGACAACACTGGTGTCGGCATTATGGAAATCTCCCATCGTACTCCGGGTTGGGAACGCATTATGGCAGAAACCCGCCAGCTCTGGCGCGACCTTCTCAACATCCCTGAAGAATATGAGATTCTGTTCCTCGGTGGTGGTGCCAGCACCCAGTTCTTCTGCGTGCCCGCTAACCTGATGCGCAGCAAAGCCGCTTACCTTCAGACTGGTGTTTGGGCTAAGAAAGCCGCCAAGGAAGCCAAGCTGTTCGGTAAGGTTGACATTATCGCCTCCTCCGAAGACAAAACCTACAACTACATCCCGAAGGGTTGGACCGTCCCCGCTGACGCCGACTACTTCCATATCACTACCAACAACACCATTTACGGTACTGAAATCCGCGAGGACTTCACCGCTGAGAAGTGCAACAACGTAATGCTCGTCGCTGACATGTCCTCCGACATCATGAGCCGTCCCGTTGACGTGACCAAGTATGGTCTCATCTACGGTGGTGCCCAGAAGAACGTCGGCCCTGCCGGTGTCACCTTCGTCATCGTCAAGAAATCCATCCTTGGCAACATCGGTGACCGCGCCTATATGAACCCTCTGCCGACCATGGTGGACTACAGAACCCACGCTGCTGAAGAAGCCAAGAACATCTCCATGTTCAACACCCCGCCCGTAGGCGCTATCTTCCTCATGCACGAAACCCTCAACTGGCTGAAGAACACCATCGGTGGCGTAGCCGAGATGAACAAGATCAACACCAAGAAATCCAACCTCCTGTACGAGGAAATCGACCGCAACAGCATGTTTGTGGGCACCGTCGCCGACAAGGCCGACCGTTCCATCATGAACCACTGCTGGGTGATGGCTCCCGGTTACGAGGACAAGCAGGACGCTTTCATGGCCTTTGCCAAAGAATGCGGCATGGTGGGCATCAAGGGTCACCGTTCCGTGGGCGGCTTCCGCGCTTCCCTCTACAACGCTTGCACCATCGAAGACGTCGAAGCTCTCGTAGATTGCATGCAGAAGTTTGAAAAAGCAAACAAATAATTGATAAATAACAATTGCTAATTAATAAGTTGACATGAAAGTATTAATCGCTACTGAAAAGCCTTTCGCAAAAGCTGCTGTTGACGGCATTCGCGAAATCGTTGAAAAAGCAGGTTATGAACTTTGCTTATTAGAGAAATATACTGACGTACAGCAGTTGTACGATGCAGTGGCTGATGTTGACGCCCTGATCGTCCGCTCCGACAAAGTGACTGCCGAAGTTATTGACGCTGCCAAAAACCTGAAGATTGTGGTTCGCGCTGGCGCCGGCTTCGACAACCTCAACCTGGAGGCTTGCACCGCCAACAACATTGTGGCTATGAACACCCCCGGCCAGAACTCAAACGCTGTGGCCGAACTGGCTATCGGCATGATGATTTACATGGCCCGCAACACTTTCAAACCTGGCACTGGTGCCGAGTTGAAAGGCAAGAGAGTGGGTATCCAGGCTTACGGCAATGTGGGTCGCCTCGTGGCTCAGAAAGCCAAAGCGCTGGGCATGGAAGTCTGGGCTTTCGACCCCTTCGTTCCGAAAGACAAAATGGAAGCCGAAGGCGTTACCGTTCCCGCCACTTTGGAAGAGCTGTACAGCAACTGCAACTACATCTCTCTGCATATCCCCGCCAACGATCAGACCAAGAAGTCTATCGGCAAGAACCTCGTTGGTCGTATGCCCAAAGGCGGTTGCGTGATCAACACCGCCCGTAAGGAAGTCATCAACGAGGAAGAGCTGGCTCAGCTGATGACCGAACGCGAAGACCTGAAATACTGCACCGACATCGCTCCAGTAGAAATGGG